>NZ_CP195847.1:1585270-1902324 GCF_051513965.1 Paramicrobacterium salitolerans | reverse complement strand
TCCTTCAGAACGCCGAGCCGCTCGCCGATTGCGACGGCCCGCGGCCGGAGCTCCGGCTGTGTGACGCCGATCTGCGCGAGACACGTGTTCATCGCCCATTGGAGCCGCGCCTCGGCGTGGGCCATCTCGCTCTCGATCGTGTTCAGGAGAGCATTGAGCTCGAGTCCCTCGGGTGAGGTCACGATCTTCTTCGCGGTGAGATCCCAGCCCGCACTCGCGACGATCGGATCTGCGTCTTCGAACCAGCTCGCACGCAGCGACTCGACATCGGGGTGCTTCGCGGCGATGTAGTTCACCAGCCAGTCGTGCACCTTGGGGACGCGTGCTTCGCGAAGCATCCTGTCGACGTCGTCACTCGCAGGAGCCCGGGGCCGTGTGATGAGCAGCGAGAGCAGCCGAGGAGCTGTCGCTCCGGTCTGCCACAGTTGGACCGCGAGATCCGGCTGCGTCTTCAGTCGTTTCGCGATGGCGCGGATCGCGCTCAGCTTCACCCCGTGATCGTCCCCGTGTCGCTCGTTGACGGCCCGAGTCTTCGGGTCCTCGAGCTCAGCCAGTTCACTCACGATGTCGTTCAGGGTCTGCGACAGCGCGGTATCGGCCATGGTCTCTCCCGTTCTCGCCCTGGCTCAATTGTCCGCCATCTGAGGCGCGAGCGCATCGACAGTCTGCTGATCGTCTCGAGTGCCCCGTCTGCGTCACGCAGACCGACCGCCCGAGTGCGTATCACTCGGGCGGTCGGTCGTGGTGTCGCTCTCGTCAGCTCACGGGTGCAGGGTTGATAACCCGACCCCACGTGGACTTGTTGCCCCAGATGTTCTGGCGCAGGCCCTCGAGTTGGAGAATCTGACTGTGGTCGACGAAGAGGTTCACCTCGTTGCCGTAGTTCTTGATGTACCACTCGAAGACGGGGCCGTCCGCAGCTTCGAACATCACATTCTCGAGGCCGAGACCATTGATGATGGATGCCGCTGCGGCGGTGTTCCATTCGGTCACGTTCTCGGTGATTCCCTCCGACTCGATCATGATGATGGATGCCCCGGCATCGAGCGCTCGACGTCCGCGATCGATCAGATCGCCGATGTCCTTCTTCGACTCCGCCGCGAGCTCTGCCTCACCGGAGTCGCCGCCCGAGCCGATCTGGATGCCGAGCTCCGGCTTCGCCTTGAGGCCCGCTTTCACGACCTTCTCGACGAGGCGCTCGAGGCCCGACGTGGGCAGCATGATGAAGCCCGTCGAGATCTCGATGACGTCGAACCCGACCTCCTTGGCTTCGGCGAGGTAGTGATCCACCGCCTCGTCTCCGTAGCGGAGCACGGTCTCGATCCAGCCTCCGGAGGAGACGTACGAGCCGTTCTCGTGAGCGATGTCGCTGAAGGCTCGCACCTGCTCCGGCGGAACGAGCGCGAATGAGCCTCCCGCCCATTTGATTCCGTCGACCCACTGCCCTGCGACGTCGAAGACGTCCCGCAGGTGTCGTGTGCCGAACGTGCTGTAGTAGGGCGCGCGAATCTCGGTCATCCCGAACGTCCTCGGCTTCGCGGGACGGTAGGCACGGGGAACGAAGGAGAAGGATGTGTCGTGCGTTGTGGTTGTCATTGCTGTCTTCCTTTCCTGTAGACGATCAGCTGCGACGCGTCGTGCTGACGCGCGCGAGTGCGCCGGTGAGGGTCGAGACGCTCTCGTTCTCGAGGTTCTGCACGATGCGGGTGATCTCCGCGCGAAGCTCGTCGTCCGCGAACGGTTCGGTGAGCGTGTCGAACTTCCGTCCCGCGGTCTCCCACGTGAGCGGCTGCGTGTGGAATCCTTCGTACGCGCTGTGCTCAGCGCTCCAGGTCTGCCCGTCGGAGGTTCGGACGACGAGTTTCGCCGGCATCTCCTCGGGGAAGCGCTCCGAGAACGTATCGTCCGGAGTGATCGAGACGCGGCCCATGAGCTCCTGCACGTCGTTCGCGACGATGCGCTCCGGTTCGTATTGCTCCGGTTGGACCTCTCCGTCGAGCAGGGCTGCGGCCAGCATCCAGGGGAGTGAGTGGTCGGCTTCCTCCTTTGTGCGGATGCTTCGCTTATCTCCTTCCTCGCCACCACCGATGATCGAGTAGGCGACGTCGAAGGTGGTCAGCTCCACGGATTCGATGCGCGCCGGGTCGAATCCGTCGCGGCCGCGAATCTCGATCGCGGCATCCAACGCAGACTGCGAGTGGATCTCGGCGTTGTGCTTCTTGATGATCGTGCGTGTGACGCTCTCGAGGTCCTCGGCCGACCAATCGATCTCGAATGGCCCCGCGATGGACTCCTTGAAGCCTTTGTTGCCCTCGAAGACCTGCGCCGGACCGGTGATCCCGCGCGAGGCGAGGAGTGCAGCGAAGACGCCCTCCTTGGAGACGTGGGGATAGGCGAGACCCTTCCAATGGCTGAGGTCGCCCGTGCGAGTGACGCGAAGCGCATTGTTTGCGGTGCCCGCCATCGCCATCGCATTCGCGATCTGATCCGCCGAGAGGCGCAGGGCCTTCGCGGCAGACGCGGCGGCCGCGTAGGCGCCCTGGGTCGTGTGGTCGAAGCCCTTCGCACGAACCGGGGCCACGTCGGAGAGCCTCGTGTGCACCTGGTATGCGATCGCCAGCGCGGAGAGGAACTCCTCGCCCGTGGCATCCACGCTCTCTGCCGCAGCGAGGACGGCACCCAGGTTGTCGGACGGGTGGTTAGTCTCCCCCTTCGCCAGGTACGAGTCCATGAAGTCCAGGTACCGGCTGAGCGCGCTGTTCATGAACGCCGCGCGTTCGGGGGAGGTGCGGCCTCCGCCGATTATGGTGGCCGTCGGGGCGCCGCCGAGATCATCGATCAGCTCTCTGATCGCGACCATGGGTTCGGCGTCGAGAGCTCCGATCGCGACACCGATCGTGTCGAGCACGCGGATCTTCAGCTGCTCCTTGGCCGCGGGACTCATCTGCCCGAACTGTGCCGCATCGACGAACGACGCGAGTTTCTGTACCTCAGTCATGTGACGCTCCCTTCTGAGCGGAGGCGCCGTCACCGACACACCCGCCCTGTGAGGTATGCCTAACCTAAGTATCTCACAATTTATCTTGATGTCAAGATAAATTGTGGATGCGGCGACCGTGGGATGCTCGCGATGGATAATGGCGACATGGCATTCAGTCGCGCGGAACTCGAGTCGTTTCGGGGCGGATCCGTCGATCCGCTCGTCGGGGAAGGCATCCGTCTGCTCTTCGTCGGAATCAACCCCGGTCTCTGGACCGCAGCGACGAATACGCCATTCGCACATCCGGGAAACCGCTTCTTCCCAGCTCTTCGCGCAGCCGGCATCTTCACAGAGCCGCTCGACTTCTCACGAGGAATGACGGATGCCGAACGCTCGGCGTTCACCGCCCGAGGGCTCGGCATCAGCAACCTCGTGAACAGGGCGACCGTTCGCGCGGATGAGCTCAGCAGAGAGGAACTCCGCGCCGGGGCACGTCGCCTCGAGCAGAACGTCGCTCGCTGGCGGCCTTTGGTCGTCGCGGTCGTCGGACTCACCGCCTATCGGCAGGGCTTCGACCGGCCGAAGGCTGTGCAGGGGCTGCAGGTGGAGCCGATCGCCGGTGCGCAGCTCTGGGCGGTTCCGAACCCGAGCGGACTCAACGCACATGAGACAGTGCCGTCGCTCGCGGAGGCCTATGCGCAGCCAGCGCGGGCGGCGGGGATTCTCTGAGCGGCCGTTCAGGCCGTGGCGATCAGCGCGATGCCGCCGAGCACGACGCTCGCTCCGGCAACACGGCGAAGCGGCTTCGGCTCGCGGAAGATCAGCCAGCCGGCGAGGGAGCCGATCACGATTGAGGACTCGCGCGGGGGTGCGACGAGCGAGACCGGAGTCGTCTGCATCGCGAAGAGCACGAGAATGTACGCGGTGGGTGAGAGCACCGCGACCAGCGCGGCGGGCAGCCAGCTCGTGCGGAGCGCGGGAACGATCAGCGCGCGGCGATGCACGGCCGACGGCAGCAGAATGAGCGACTGGAATGTCACAGCCACGCCGAAGTAGGTGAGCGGATGCAGTCCGAGATCGGTCACCGCGTGGTCATCCCACAGCGTGTACGACGCGATCGCCAGGCCCACGGCGACGCCGTATCGAAGGCCCGGGCCGAACCGAGTGCCGCGCGTGTGCAGAGCAGAGCTCGTCACGACCGCGATTTCCGCAATCACGATCAGCCCTCCGCCAAGTGCGGCAAGGCCTGGGCGCTCGCCCAGGAGCGCGACGGCGACGAGCATCGTGACGAGGGGTCCCACCCCGCGGGCAACCGGGTAGACGACTCCCACTTCGGCGCGACGATAGCCGACCTGCAGCAGAAGCGAGTAGACGACGTGCAGCACCGCCGTCACCGCGGGGCCGAGGAGCAGCGGCCAGGAGAAGGGTCACCCAGCGCTCGCGAGCTGCACCAGCACGAGTGGGAGCAGAATGATCGCGGATCCCGTCATGTACAGCCACACGGAGACAGTGGAGTCTGCGCGGGACCGACCCGCTGCAAGGTTCCAGGCCGCGTGCGTCACCGCTGCGGTGAGCACAAGAGCGAGAGCTGCTGGAGACATGAGGGGTTCTGACCGTGCGGCGTGGACGTGTCGGGTCAACGCTACCGGCTCTCATTCGCTGTTCCTGCGGTGGTCCCCATCGGAGCCTGAACCACACGGCGAAAATCAATCGGGTGATCGGGAATGTATTGAGCGCCACTGCGTTAAATTGAGTCAAGAGCACTCAAGTTTTTTTGGAGGACACCTCGTGCCAGAGTTCTTCGGCCCCGCCGGAAGCGATCCTCGATCGTTCGAGGAGTTTCTCGCGCGCTATCTCCAAGGTCAGCGCGCGGCCCAGACGGGACGCCCCATCGACATCACGCGGCTGCTCAGCCGCAAGACCCACGACGTTCTGAACGCCGCGGGTGAATTCGCGACCCAGCACGGACATCGCGACGTCGACGCACTCCACATCCTGCGAGTCATGTCGACCGAGCATCCGGCCATCGACGCCATCACCGCCACGGGAGCGGACCCGAAGGTGATCGCCGCAGCAGCGGACGACCGTCTTCCCGCCTCGCACGGTGAACGCTTCGTCGAAGCGCCGTCGCTCACATCCTCGGCGCGTCGACTGCTGTTCGACGCCTACCAGGTGGCGCGCGGCTTCGGCGCGACCTACATCGATCCCGAGCACGTGTTCCTCGCACTCGTGATGAACACGGATGCCCCAGCGGGACAGATCCTCGCGAACGCGGGAGTGACTCCGACCGCACTCCAGGCGGTGGCGACGGGGCAGGCTCCGGCGCAGACCGCCGAGCCTTCGGCATCCGAGACCCCGACACTCGACAAGTTCGGGCTCGACCTCACGGCGGAGGCCCGCGAGGGCCGGCTCGACCCGGTGATCGGTCGTCACGACGAGATCGAGCAGACCGTTGAGATTCTGTCGCGACGCACCAAGAACAACCCGGTGCTGATCGGCGAGGCCGGCGTCGGCAAGACGGCCGTCGTGGAGGGTCTCGCGCAGCAGATCGTCGCCGGTGATGTGCCAGCCCAGCTCACGGGCAAGCGCGTCGTCGAGCTTGACGTCGCGGCGATGCTCGGCGGAACCCGCTACCGCGGAGACTTCGAAGAGCGTATGACTGCCGTCATGGACGAGATCACCGCGAACAAAGACAGCCTGATCGTCTTCATCGACGAGCTGCACACGGTGATCGGCGCCGGAGGCGGGGGAGAGGGCGGAATGGATGCCGGAAACATCCTGAAGCCCCGACTCGCCCGCGGTGATCTGCACCTGATCGGCGCGACGACTCTCGCTGAATATCGGTCGATCGAGAAGGATGCCGCCTTCGCGCGCCGCTTCCAGCAGGTGTTCGTCGGCGAGCCGAGCCTCGACGACGCCGTGCGCATTCTCGACGGACTGCGGCCGGCCTACGAGCAGCACCACGCCGTGCAGTACACCCCCGAGGCGATTCATGCCGCGGTCGAGCTGTCGAATCGCTACATCAGCGATCGCTTCCTCCCCGACAAAGCCATCGACCTCATCGACCAAGCCGGTGCGCGCGTGCGGCTCGGCAGTGGCGAAGCCATCGACACCGACGCTCTCCGCGCGCGACTGGCGGAGCTGGAGGCGGAGAAGGGCGACGCGGTCGAACTCGAGGACTACGAGCGGGCGAGCGCGATCCGCGATGAAATTGCCGAGACGGTCGCGAAGATCGACTCCGCCACCGGTCAGTCGCGGCCCGTCATCGGTGAACCGCAGATCGCAGAAGTCGTCTCGCGCGCGACCGGAATCCCCGTGTCACGCGTCAGTGATGACGACCGCACCAGGCTCGGCCGACTGGAGGACGAGCTGCACGAGCGTGTGATCGGGCAGGACGACGCTGTGAACGTCGTCGCGAAGGCGGTCCGACGCTCGCGGACCGGAATGGCAGATGAACGACGCCCCGTGGGCAGCTTCCTGTTCCTCGGACCGACCGGCGTTGGCAAGACCGAGCTTGCGAAGACGCTCGCGCTGTCCCTGTTCGGCAGCGACGACGCGATGATCCGATTTGATATGAGTGAGTTCGGAGAGAAGCACACCGTGTCGAGACTCGTCGGAGCTCCTCCCGGCTACGTGGGCTATGACGAGGCCGGCCAGCTCACCGAGCGCGTGCGGCGTCGCCCATACAGCGTGGTGCTCCTCGACGAGATCGAGAAGGCGCACCCTGACGTCTTCAACCTGCTGCTTCAGGTTCTCGACGACGGGCGTCTGACGGATGGCCAGGGACGCACCGTCGACTTCCGGAACACCGTCGTCATCATGACCTCCAACCTCGGCTCGGAGTTCCTCTCGAGCCGTGCCGGGTCGATCGGCTTCGTCGCGGAGGGAGCGGACGAGATCGATGTTCGGGCACGGGTTATGGGCCGTCTGAGGGAGGCGATGCGACCCGAGTTCCTGAACCGTATCGACGAGATCGTGCTGTTCCGTCGGCTGGAGAAGCCGCAGCTTCGGGACATCGTCCGACATCTCCTGGAGGACACACGTCGTCGGGTGGAGGCGCAGCGTGCGAATCTCGAGGTGGACGAGTCTGCTGTCGATTGGCTCGCCGAGCACGGGTACGAGCCCGAGTTCGGAGCGCGACCGCTCCGTCGCCTGATCCAGCGTGAGGTCGACGATCGCATCGCGGAGCTCCTCGTCGACCGAGAGCTCGCAGAGGGCGAGACGATCACGGTGAGTGCCGCTGACGATGTCGTGCAGGTTCGAGCCGCCCGGCACTCGATCTGAGCGACCGTGAACGAGAGCGGGCCTCACAGCGATACTGCTGTGAGGCCCGCTCTCGTCGTCAGGAGATTAGGACTTGGTCGGTTCGTCCGAATCGGAAATCACGGTGATCTCCGTCGTCGGGATCTCAGTTCCTCGGATCGACGCGCCCGCAGTCTCGGGCACGAACTTCAGCGCGACCAGGCCGACGACGCAGGCGGCCATCATATAGAAGGCCGGCACGAGCAGGTTGCCCGTCGCATCGATGAGCGCCTCGTTCGCCGCCGGTGCGGTTCCGCCGAACAGCGCCGTCGCCACGTTGTACGTGATGGCGAAGCCCGCGTAGCGCACCTGAGTTGGGAACATGGCCGGGAATGTCGCAGAGATCGTCGACAGCTGGATGACGTAGAGGATGCCGAGAACGGCGAAGCCGATCAGCGCTCCGACGAAACCCATGCCCATGAGCAGGTACATCGGCACCGCCGCCACGGTGAGTCCGATGAGTGAGACCGCCCACATAGGCCGTCGTCCGACCTTGTCGGAGATCTTCCCGGAGAAGGGGATGATCGCCATCATGCACAGTTCGCCGACGATGATGAGCGTGAGCGAGGCATCCTTGTTCAGATCGATCTGAGTCTCAAGGTAGGTCGGCATGTACGTCAGCAGCGTGTAGTTGGTGACGTTCAACGCAGTGACGAGTCCGCCCATCGTCAGCAGCGGACGCCAGTACACGGTGATGAGCTCCCAGAGATCTCGCATGGCGGAGGTCTCCGTCTGCTCCTCCTGCTCCATCTCGCGGAAGACCGGAGTGTCCTCCATCTTGCTCCGCAGGTACACGCCGATGAGGCCCATCGGAGCAGCGAGAAGGAAGGGTACGCGCCAGCCCCAGTCCATCATGATGTCTTCGCCGAGGGCCAGGCTCAGGGCGAGAACGAACGCGGTTCCCAGCACGAAGCCGAAGAGGGTGCCGAACTCGAGGAAGCTGCCGAAGAACCCGCGCTTCTTATCTGGCGAGTACTCGGCCATGAACGTCGCAGCGCCGCCGTACTCACCACCGGTGGAGAAGCCCTGCACCATGCGCAGGAAGATCAGAAGTCCGGGCGCCCACGCGCCGATCACGTCTGTATTGGGGAGCAGGCCGATGGCCGTGGTCGATCCGGCCATCAGGATGATGGTGATCGCCAGAATCGCCTTGCGGCCGAGCTTGTCTCCGAGCGGGCCCCATACGATGCCGCCGAGGGGCCGCACCAGGAACGAGATCGCGAAGGTGGCGAGTGCCCAGACCGTGCCGCCCGAGAAGAAGTTGGCGGTGATGTAGGTGACGGCGACGGAGTAGACCCCGTAGTCGTACCACTCGGTCGCATTTCCGATGGCGGATGCGCCTATCGCGCGCCGGATGGTCCGCCTGCCCTCTGCCGTATCGACTTCGGGGGCTGCGAACTCCGGATCTACGTCCTCCGCGTTCGCGTCGCTGGGTTGAGTTGTCATGGCCTGCCCTCCGCATCAGTTGTGTGAGTCTGTCAGGTAGATCCCCATCCTTGCGCTTCTCGGTCTGTTTGTCACCCAGACACGGGAGAGAAGCGGTAACTGCGTCGAGAGTGTCCGCAACGCCGCAACGGCTCCGATATGATGGTGCTCATGGCGTTCATCATCTCGTTCCTGCTCTTCGTCGTCGGGCTCTTCCTCTTTGCCGTCGCCTTCAACGTCGCGGCGTTCCAAGCGCTCGTCTTCTTCTGCGGCATCCTTCTCGTCTGCCTGTCATTCGGGATCCCCGCGCACATCCTCTCGAAGCGATAGCAGCGCCGACGGGTCTCACCCGTCCACACTCTTGACGGCTCCACACCTCCAGCAGGTGTCGGAGCCGTCTTCGATGAACGCACCGCACTCGTCACACACGCGGTCGAGCCAGCACACGGGGTCGCCGCCCGAGGCATCCTTCTCGTCAGACATGGTCCTATCGTGCGGCGACGCGCTGACCGGGTCAAGGGGTCGCCGCACGGCGTGATCAGCTGGAGACCGGGCCGAAGAGCGCCTGAGCCACCGCATTGTGGGTCGCGAGATCGCCAGAGGGATGGAAGATGCCCGCAAGCACGTCACGGTACAGACGACCGAGTTCGCTCCGTGAGAAGTAGCTGCTGCCGCCGGAGACGCGGATGGCGCTGTCGACGACCTGCCGAGCCATCTCCGTCGCGCGCACCTTGACGCTGGAGAGCTTCGGCATCCACAGCTCGCCGTGGTCGATGCCGTCCTCGATGTCGCTCGCCAGCGCTGTGATCTGGGGGAGAACGGCGTCGATCGCCATCCACGCGTCTGCCACCTGCCACCGGATCGTCGGGTCGTCAGAGTACGGAGCACCGGCCTTCAGCTTTGAGGTCCGTTTCTTCGCCGTCTCGATCGCGATTGTGAGTGCGCGCTCGGCGATGCCGGTGTAGACGCTCGCGACGAGGAGCTGGAAGTTCGAGGAGATTCCGAAGATGAAAGGGTCGGGGTTCGGTCCCGGCGTGAGTCGCCGGACGACGCGATCTGCGGGTGCGTGAGCACCCTCGAGCACCGTCGTGCAGCTCTGACTCGCACGCATGCCGACGGTGTCCCAATCGTCCTTGATCGTGAACCCGCCGTCTTCGCGACGAACGAAGCCGTAGACGACCTTGGGCGCGTCCGCGGAGTCGCTGTCCTGTCCCATGGTGCCGAGCACCGTCCAGGCGGGGGAGAGCGATGTGAAGATCTTGGTTCCATAGAAGCTGTAGCCACCCCCGCCGTCTGGGCGGGCTTCCGAGTCAGACCCCACCAGCACGAGGTCGTTGCCCGCCTCGCTGATCCCAAAGGCATAGATCTCGCCGTCGCGAGCTCCCTCGAGTACAAAGTCCAACGAGCCGTCGCCTCGGTCATGTAGTTGACGTGCGACGCCCGTCCAGACGAGGTGCATGTTCACCGCGAGCGCAGTGGCGGGCGACGCGCCGGCGAGGCGACGCTGCTGTTGGGAGACCTCGTTCAGAGTGAGGCCGGGGCCGCCGAGTTCACGCGGGACGAACGCGGTCAGATACTGCGCGTCGATCAGATCGTTGAGGTCGTCGTCGAAGAAGCTGTTGTCTCGGTCATAGCCTGCGGCGCGTGCGCGGATGGTCTCCAGCAGGGCGTCGGTGAGAAGTTCGGGCATCGTGGTTTCCTCCTGTGGCAGCGCGGTAGGGACGCTCCTATGCTCTCACCGGATCTCATCGTCAGGTCGGCGGTTGGCCTGGTAAACGTCATGCTTGCTGGATGTTGCCCCAAAGGCGGCCGCACTCGGTGTATAAATGATGAATGCTCATGTTTTCACCCCTAAACTGGGGCGCGCGTGAAAGAGGGGGCATTGCGAGAATGAGCACAGGGAGCTTGCAACTCCCGATTCCCTAATAATCCCCCATACGCGAAACGGTCGCAGAAATAAACGTCAAACGATGTCACACGCCATTTCAGAGTCTCAGGGACTCCCAGCACGCGTCCTGCTGGTTCTCGGCAGCGTGCGCCCCGGCCGGACGGCCCTGCCCGTCACCCTCTGGGTGAACGACCTGCTGGTTGACTCCGGCAGGTTCTCCATCGATTTCGTCGACCTTCTCGAACTCGATCTCCCGTTCATGGACGAGCCGACGGCCTGCGGGCCGGGCGAGTATCAGCACGAACACACGCAAGCATGGAGCGAGCGAGTGATGAAAGCGGATGCCGTCATCCTCGTCGCACCGGCTTTCGGAGAGGGGTTCTCACCCGTCGTGCGAAACGCCCTCGACTTCCTCACCGAGGAATGGCGGGAGAAGCCCGTGGGCCTGGTCTCGTACGGCCGAGCGGCGCCGAGTCAGTGGAGTCGCCTGAGACGCTCGCTTCGTTCTCGCGGCATGGCCGCGGTGCGCACACCGGTCGCGATCGGCGACGTCACAGCGCGTGTGAGCGGTGTGGAGTTCGATGCTCCCGAGCAGGCCACAGCGGCCTGCGAGCGGATGATCGACGATCTGCACGCGCGCTGCGAAGGCGCCCGTTCGGCTCCGGTTGCGAGCCTCGTGGAGCAGCCTGTCTAGAGCCTCAGAGTGTCTGGACGGGTTCGGTGTCCGGCAGTGGAGAGGCGTCCTTTCCACGTAGATCGGGAAGCCACTTGCGCAGGAAGAGCGGCGCGAGGAAGCCGAGGAAGGCCAGGGATGCGGCCGCCCAGAGGGCTCCGGGCGGCCCGTTGTGGTCGATGAGGAATCCGGCGACGGCCGAGCCGATGGCAGAGCCGATGAGCTGCCCGGTGCCGATCCAGCCATAGGCCTCCGCAGTGTCGCTGAACTTCACGCTCGATGACACGATCGCGAAGATCACGGCCAGCGCGGGTGCGATGCCCGCACCGGCGATGAACAGCGTCCCCGCGAGCCACCACATCCCGAGGCCCGCGGTTGCTGCGGCCATGCCGAGGCTCACGAGGAACATGCGGCGTGCGAGCGCCCATGAGCTGATCGGCACGTGCCCGAATGCGAGCCCGCCCACGAGGCTTCCCGATGAGAAGATGGCGAGGACGATTCCCGCGCCGAGGCCCTCGTCACCGAATGTGGCGACAACGCCCGCCTCCACCGCGGCGCAGGCTCCGACCAGGAGGAATCCGGTCAGTGTGCCGATGAGGACGGTCGGCTTGGAGAGGACGCTGCCGAATCGTCGCCGACTCGGCGGGATTCGAACGCGGCCGACCTCCGGGGATGCGATGAACCAGATGCCGCCGCCGACCATCAGGCCGGCCGCGATCAGGATGCTCCACACGGGGGCGATCTGCGTCGACACGAACGTCGTCGCCACCGGGCCGAGCACCCAGATGATCTCCTGCGCGGACGCGTCGAGCGAGAACAGCGGTGTGAGCTGGGTCGAGTTGACGAGCTTGGGGTAGATCGTCCGGACGGCAGGTTGGATCGGCGGCGTGCTGAGTCCGGTGAGCAGACCGAGTGCGATGTAGGCGGGCAGCGGCAGCGGCACGAGCGCGATGGTGAGGACGGCGAGAGTGCACACGGCGAGCGTCAGACTGAGCACGCGTCGCATGCCCCATTGACCCATCCAGCGGCTCGTCAGAGGGCCCGCAATCGCCTGCCCGATGCTCGTGGCTGCGAGGACGAGACCCGCATCGGCGTACTGGCCGGTCTTGTGCTCGATGAAGATCAGAAAGGCAAGAGAGAGCATGCCGCCGGGAAAGCGCGCGACCAGCTGAGCACTGATGATCCGGGCGACGCCGGGGGTGCGGAGAAGGCTCGAATAGCTAGTCACGATTGACAAGTGTAAGTCCGTCGAGAGACACGCCGACACGCCCAAAGAATGTCGGTGGCTCAAGATATTTTCGAGCCTGTGGACGACACGCCGAGCATGTGCTGAGAAAGGGCAGGTATTCGACCATTTAAGCGTTGTATCTAAGGAGCGAGAAACCGTGGACAGGCGGTGGATAACTCGCGAAAAACGGTGGAAAGTGCAGTGGAAAACTACACGTCTGTAACTACTATCCCTTGGGGTTCCACTCAAAACCGAGAACTATATGTAGTATTGGAAGCCCGGCGGGGGAATGCCGGGGAGCTCAAAGATTTTATGTTGGGAAAGGTCTTGAATCATGGCAATCACGGTCTACACGAAGCCCTCCTGCGTTCAGTGCACGGCAACGTATCGCGCACTCGACAGCAAGGGCCTTGAGTACGAGGTTCACGACCTTTCTGAAGACGAGGCTGCGCTCGAGCAGGTGAAGGCGCTCGGGTACCTCCAGGCGCCCGTCGTGATCGCTGATGACGAGCACTGGTCGGGCTTCCGTCCGGACAAGATCAACGAGCTCGCAGCTCGCCTCGGCTAGACGCCGGACGGTGCCGTGCATCGCGTGACGGCAGGGATGATCGTCACGCTCGGTTCGGTCACAGGAGGTGACGCATCATGACTCGACTGGTCTATTTCTCGAGCGTCTCGGGAAATACGCACCGGTTTGTCGAGAAGCTCGGGATGCCCGCCGCGCGGATTCCGCTCTTGCCTAAAGAGCCCGCGCTGAGTGTCTCGGAGCCGTATGTGCTCCTCACGCCGACTTACGGCGGAGGAAATGGGCGCGGAGCAGTGCCCAAACAGGTCATCAAATTTCTCAACGACGAGAAGAACCGAGGCCTGATCAGGGGGGTTATCGCCGCAGGCAATACGAACTTCGGGGAAGCGTACTGCCTGGCTGGCGACATCATTTCGGCCAAATGCAAGGTGCCGACCCTCTACCGATTCGAACTGTTTGGAACGCCGGACGATGTGAGCGTCGTCCACGAAGGATTGGACCGATTTTGGAAGCAACAGTGACCGACGAGCTAGCGACCCGGAACGCCATGGACTACCACTCGCTCAACGCGATGCTGAATCTCTATGGACCCGACGGGCAGATTCAGTTCGACAAAGACAAGGAAGCCGCACGCGAGTTCTTCCTTCAGCACGTCAATCAGAACACGGTGTTCTTCCACTCGCTGAAGGAGCGCCTCGACTACCTCGTCGAGAAGCAGTACTACGAGAAGGCCGTTCTCGACCAGTACTCGTTCGAGTTCATCACGAAGCTCAACGACCTCGCGTACTCGAAGAAGTTCCGCTTCCAGACGTTCCTCGGCGCGTTCAAGTACTACACGTCGTACACGCTGAAGACGTTCGACGGCAAGCGCTACCTCGAGCGCTTCGAGGACCGCGTCGTGATGACTGCGCTCGGCCTCGCGCAAGGAGATGAGGAGCTCGCGATCAACCTCGTCGAGGAGATCATCTCCGGACGCTTCCAGCCGGCGACGCCGACGTTCCTGAACACGGGGAAAGCCCAGCGAGGCGAGCTCGTCTCGTGCTTCCTGCTGCGCATCGAAGACAACATGGAGTCGATCGCCCGAGGCATCAACTCGGCTCTGCAGCTCTCGAAGCGCGGCGGCGGCGTGGCACTCCTGCTCTCCAACATCCGTGAGTCGGGTGCGCCGATCAAGAAGATCGAGAACCAGTCTTCGGGAATCATCCCCGTGATGAAGCTCCTCGAGGACTCCTTCAGCTATGCGAATCAGCTGGGCGCTCGTCAGGGCGCAGGTGCTGTCTACCTCAACGCCCACCACCCGGACATCCTGCGTTTCCTCGACACCAAGCGAGAGAACGCCGATGAGAAGATCCGCATCAAGACCCTCTCGCTCGGTGTGGTCATCCCCGACATCACCTTCGAGCTCGCGAAGAAGGGGGAGGACATGTACCTGTTCTCGCCCTACGACGTCGAGCGTGTGTACGGTGTGCCCTTCGGCGACATCTCCGTGTCGGAGAAGTACCAGGAGATGGTCGACGATTCCCGCATCTCGAAGACGAAGATCAACGCGCGCGAGTTCTTCCAGACTCTCGCCGAGATCCAGTTCGAGTCGGGTTACCCCTACATCGTGTTCGAAGACACCGTGAACCGGGCGAACCCGATCAAGGGCCGCATCAACATGTCGAACCTGTGCTCGGAGATCCTCCAGGTCAACACTCCGACGACCTACAACACCGATCTCTCCTATGACCAGATCGGCAAGGACATCTCCTGCAACCTGGGCTCGCTCAACATCGCGCTGACGATGGACTCGCCGGACTTCGGCCGCTCCATCGAGACGGCGATCCGTGGTCTCACCTCGGTGTCGGATCAGAGCCACATCAACTCGGTCCGCTCCATCGAGGATGGCAACGACAAGTCCCACGCCATCGGTCTCGGGCAGATGAACCTTCACGGCTACCTGGCGCGTGAGCACGTGCACTACGGCAGCGAAGAGGGCATCGACTTCACGAACATCTACTTCTACACGGTGCTCTACCACGCACTCCGTGCGTCGAACACGATCGCCAAGGAGCGCGGTGAGGTCTTCGAAGGCTTCGAAGACTCGAAGTACGCGTCGGGCGAGTTCTTCACGAAGTACATCGAGCAGGTGTGGGAACCGGAGACGGAGAAGGTGCGTGAGCTGTTCGCCCACGTGCACATCCCGACTCAGGAAGACTGGGAGCAGCTGAAGGACGACGTCCAGAAGCACGGGATCTACAACCAGAACCTGCAGGCGGTTCCGCCGACGGGGTCGATCTCGTACATCAACAACTCCACGTCATCGATCCACCCGATCGCCTCGAAGATCGAGATCCGCAAGGAAGGCAAGATCGGCCGTGTGTACTACCCGGCGCCGTTCATGACGAACGACAACCTCGAGTACTACACCGACGCCTACGAGATCGGCTACGAGAAGATCATCGACACCTACGCCGCGGCAACGCAGCACGTCGACCAGGGTCTCTCCCTCACGCTGTTCTTCAAGGACTCGGCGACTACACGTGACATCAACCGCGCGCAGATCTACGCATGGCGCAAGGGCATCAAGACGATCTACTACATCCGTCTGCGCCAGCTCGCACTCGAAGGAACCGACGTCAGCGAGTGCGTCAGCTGCATGCTCTAAACGCCGCGACACGATACGTGAAAGGTAAAGGAAACCAGTGACCCCTCCAGAGAAGCTCAAGCTGGTCGACCACGTTCAAGCGATCAACTGGAACCGCATCGAGGACGAGAAGGACGTCGAGGTGTGGCACCGCCTCACCGGAAACTTCTGGCTCCCCGAGAAGGTTCCGCTGTCGAACGACGTGCAGTCGTGGAACACGCTGAACGCGCAGGAGCAGGAGCTCACCATGCGCGTGTTCACCGGGCTCACGCTGCTCGACACGATTCAGGGAACCGTGGGCGCCGTGTCGCTCATCCCGGATGCTGTGACGCCGCACGAGGAGGCCGTGTACACCAACATCGCCTTCATGGAGTCCGTCCACGCGAAGAGCTACTCGTCGATCTTCTCGACGCTGTGCTCGACGAAGGAGATCGACGAGGCGTTCCGCTGGTCGGTCGAGAACGAGAACCTTCAGCGCAAGGCATCCATCATCATCGACTACTACCGAGGTGACGAGCCTCTGAAGCGGAAGGTGGCCTCGACGCTGCTCGAGTCCTTCCTCTTCTACTCCGGCTTCTACCTTCCCATGTACTGGTCGAGCCGCGCGAAGCTGACCAACACGGCGGACCTGATCCGTCTGATCATCCGCGACGAGGCCGTGCACGGGTACTACATCGGCTACAAGTACCAGAAGGGCCTCGAGAAGGTCACCGAGGCCGAGCGGGATGAACTGAAGGACTACACGTTCAACCTGCTGTACGAGCTCTACGAGAACGAGGTTCAGTACACGCAGGACCTCTATGACGGCGTCGGCCTGACCGAGGACGTCAAGAAGTTCCTGCACTATAACGCGAACAAGGCGCTGATGAACCTCGGCTATGAGCCGATGTTCCCGAAGACCGTCACCGACGTGAACCCATCGATCCTGTCGGCGCTCTCGCCGAACGCCGACGAGAACCACGACTTCTTCTCGGGGTCGGGCTCGTCGTACGTCATCGGCAAGGCCGTCTCGACGGAAGACGAGGACTGGGACTTCTAAGAGACCAGATCGCTCGTGGGGCGGATGCCGGTTCAGGCCGGCATCCGCCCCACTCTGCGTCTCACGTGGCAGACTGAAGCTGATGACAGAGCCGTACTACCGCGACCTCGGCGGAAACAGATTCGAGTCGACCATTCACGCACAGGGCGCGTGGAATGAGCACGAGCAGCACATGGCACCGGCATCCGGACTGCTGACACACGTGATCGACAGAGAGTTCTCCCGAGAGGGCCTGCGCATCGCTCGACTGAGCTTCGAGATCTACGGGATCATCGAGGGCGGAGAATTCGAGGTTCGCACACAGGTGCTTCGCCCGGGTCGGACGATCGAGCTGGTGCAGGCGGACATGATCTGCGGCGAGCGGACAGCGATCTCGGCACGCGCGTGGCTCCTCCACACCAGCGACACCGGCGACCTGCAGGGCGTCGAAGACGAACCGATGCCTCCGGTCAGCGCCTCGGAGCCGTGGACCGGCATGTCACCGTGGCCCGGCGGCTTCATCGAGTCCGTCGAGTTCCGCACGATCGACGGAAGCCGGCCCGGGCACCGCCGGTCGTGGCTGCGGTCCGAGCATCCTCTCGTGGACACCGACAGCGTCTCGCCGCTCGCGCACCTGGTGCGGCTGATCGACACGACGAACGGGCTCTCCGCACGAGAGAGTCCCGAGCGACTGATCTTTCCGAACGTCGACCTTCAGATCCATGTGCACCGACTGCCGTCGGGAGAGTGGATCGGCATCGACGGACGTCAGCAGTTCGGTCCCGATGGAGTCGGACTGACCTCCACCGTGCTGAACGACGAGAATGGACCGTTCGCGCGAGCAGAGCAGATTCTCACGCTTCGGCGTCGCGACGGCTGATCGAGTAAGGAGAATCCGTGTCACGTGCGCTACTGACCCCTGCAGAGCTCGCAGAACTCATTGAGCGCGGCGAGCAGCTCAGCATTCTTGACGTCAGGTGGACTCTGCAGCAGCCCGACGGGCGCGAGGACTACCGGGAGGGGCACATCCCCGGCGCGGTCTACGTCGACCTCGAGCGCGATCTCGCAGACCCTGCTCAGGCGCCTGAACGGGGGAGGCATCCACTTCCCGACGCCGATCACTTCGCCGAGACGGTTGCGCGTCTCGGCATCGACGCCGGTGACACGATCGTCGTCTACGACGCGTGGAACAGCATGGGCGCATCCCGTGCCTGGTGGCTGCTCGAGTGGGCTGGGCTGCCGAACGTGCGAGTGCTCGACGGAGGTCTCTCCGCGTGGACGGCCTCCGGGCACGAGCTCGAGACAGGCGAGGTCAGGCCGGTGCGCGGCACGGCACGCGCCGGTTCGGGCGAACGTCCGGTCATCGATATCGACGGCGCCGCTGGCTTCCCCGAGCGAGGCACGCTCATCGATGCTCGGGCACCGGAGCGGTACCGGGGCGAGACTGAGCCGATGGATCCGCGAGCCGGGCACATTCCCGGCGCGGTGAACGTGCCATCGGCGTCCTACATGGAGGACGGACGGTTCCGGAGTCCCGATGAGATTCGGCGGGTCTTCGTCGAGGCCGGGGCCGATGAGGATGCCTCGGTCGCGACGTACTGCGGCTCCGGGGTGACCGCTGCTCAGGCGGCGCTTGCGCTGCACGAGATCGGCGTCGAGACCGCCCTCTATCCCGGATCGTGGAGCGAGTGGTCCGCGGACCCGGAGCGTCCTGCCGCGACGGGCGGCTAGCCGGAGAGCACCTTCAGAATTCGCTGCGGTGACACGGTGTACGCCGTGCCGAGGTGCTGCGCGAAATAGCTGATGCGCAGCTCTTCGAGCATCCAGCGTGCCTTCACGATCTTCTCGGGAGCGAACGGCTCGAGCGGAATCGTTCCACCGGCCTTCTCGAATGCCGAGGTGACCTTCTGCACATCGAGCATCCACGCCCGATCACGGCTCGGGTTGTCGGGCAGCTTCACTGCGCGGTGCGCGACTCCCGCAGCGTAGCGGGGCAGATGCTGCAGCTGCTCACGACCTGTGCGCGAGACGAAGCCGGGAAAGACGAGCCCAGCCAGCTGTGCTTTTGCGTCGGTGAGGGACGGCAGCACCGTCATGCTCGTCGCCCGAGAGAGCGCCTTCTCTGCGTCGCGGGCCGCTGCGAGGGTGCGGGCGACGAGAGAGACCGTCTCGAACATCGCGTCCATCACTGACGACGAGACGCGATCGCGGATCGACTCGAATTGGGCACGTGTGAAGACCATCCCATCGGGAGCCACGCGGAACAGCACATCGTCGATGACCGCGACAAGGCAGTCGTCGAACAGCTGCGCGGTCGATGAATACGGGCTCGCGCTGAGCGTCAGCTTCTCCGCGGCCGTGAGATGCTGCTGAACGTAGGACGCGGGGCTCGGCGTGGCGAGAATGAGAAGCCGACGGATGCCTCCGGGCATCGCCCTCCGCTGATCAGCCTCCGAGGCCTCGACGCGAATGGACACGCTGTCGCCGTTGTCGACGAGTGCCGGGTAGCCGCGAATGACACCACCTGGTTGAGACGTGTCAACGTAGCGCGGCAGCTCGTCGACATCCCACGTGGTGAGCCCCGAGCGCTCGATCCGGTTGGGCACGCGTGCGGCGGCGACCCGCGCAACGCTCGCGCGTGTGCGGGACTTGAGACGCTCCTGCAGCCTGCGGAGATCCTTCGACGATGCGACCGTCTTGCCCCGATCATCGGTCACACGGAACGTCATCGCAAGGTGAGGCGGGATGCGCGACAGGTCGAAGTCGCTGGCGTCGATCGGCATGTAGGCGAGCCGTTTGATGGCGATGGCGAGAGCGGCCGCGAGCGTATCTGCGTCGGTGGACTCCGGCTCGGGTGGAGCATCCGGAAGCTCGGCCATCAGCTTGGCCGCCCAATCGGCGGCGGGCACGATGTTTCGGCGCAGCGACTTCGGGAGCGACTTGATCATCGCGGTCACGAGTTCGTGTCGAAGCCCGGGCACCTGCCAATCGAATCCGGCGGGAGAGAGCCGGGGCAGAAGTGCGAGGGGAACGGATGCCGTCACACCGTCGTCCTCCGCGCCGGGCTCGAACCGATAGGAAAGCTGCAGAGTCTGGTCGCCCTGGCGCCACGTCGGCGGAAACTGCTCCTCGTCGACGTCAGGAAGGTCGCCCGGCAGAAGATCCTCCGGGGCCATGGTCAGAAGGTCGGGTGTCTCCTGGCGCGTCGTCCGCCACCACTTCTCGAAGGTGCGCGTCGACACGACGTCCGCGGGGATTCGCGCGTCGTAGAACTCGAAGACCGCCTCGTCGTCAAAGAGGATGTCTCGTCGACGCGTGCGCTCCTCGAGACCGAGGAGCTCGCGCCGCAGCGCCGTGTTGGCTCGGTCGAAGCTCTGCCGTGAGTCCCACTCGCCCTCGACGAGCGCGTGACGGATGAACAGCTCGCGCGAGAGCGCGGCGTCGATGCGCGCGTACTGCACGCGTCGCCGCGGAATGATCGGAACGCCGTACAGCATGACCTTCTCGTACGCGACGACCGCTCCCTGACGCTTCTCCCAGTGCGGCTCCGAGTAGCTCCGCTTGCACAGGTCGCCCGCGATCGCCTCGGCCCAGGCGGGATCGATGGCAGCGTTCGTGCGCGCGAAGAGCCGACTGGTCTCCACGAGCTCCGCGCTCATGATCGCGTTCGGCTGCTTCTTCGCGAGGGCCGACCCCGGAAAGATCACGAATCTGGTGCCTCGCGCACCGAT
This sequence comes from Paramicrobacterium salitolerans, assembly GCF_051513965.1. Taxonomy (GTDB): domain Bacteria; phylum Actinomycetota; class Actinomycetes; order Actinomycetales; family Microbacteriaceae; genus Paramicrobacterium. Next base: position 1,881,927 of record NZ_CP195847.1, on the reverse strand, counting down.
GTAGTCGCCCTTCTTGGGCGGTCGCTGCCCGCGCTTCGCATTCTGCGACGCTGCGGCTGCGGCATCCTTCAACCCGATATGGGAGAGCAGGCCGGCCAGAAGCGAGCGATGGATGCCGTCGGGGTTCACCGCCGGATCGCCGATGTGCAGCCCGAGAGGCTTCGCCATGCGCGTGAGCTGGCGATAGACGTCCTGCCATTCGCGTACGCGCAGATAGTTCAGAAATTCGCGTTTGCACATGCGACGGAACGCGCTCGACGACAGCTCGCGCTGCTTCTCCTCGAGGTGGTTCCAGAGGTTGAGGAAGGACAGGAAGTCGCTCGTCGGGTCGACGAACCGAGCATGAAGCTCGTCGGCCTGCTGCCGCTTTTCGAGCGGACGCTCGCGTGGGTCCTGAATGGTGAGGGCGGCGACGATCGCGAGCACCTCCCGTGAGGTGCTCCACCGCTTCGACTCGATGACCATGCGCGCGAATCGCGGGTCGATCGGCAGCCGCGCGAGATCGCGTCCGATCTTCGTGAGCGCGAGGTCTGCGCCGGTTGAGCGCTTCAGAGCTCCCAGCTCCGTCAGCAGATCGGTGCCGTCCTTGATGCCGCGAGAGTCCGGCGGCTGGAGGAACGGGAACGCGGTGATCTCACCGAGTCCGAGCGAGACCATCTGCAGGATGACCGCGGCGAGGTTTGTGCGCAGGATCTCGGGTTCGGTGAACTCGGGCCGTCGCTCGAAGTCGGCCTCGGAGTAGAGGCGGATCGCGATTCCCGGACTCGTGCGCCCTGAGCGCCCCGAACGCTGATTCGCGGATGCCTGCGAGATCGGCTCGATGGGCAGACGCTGCACCTTCGAACGGACGCTGTAGCGCGAGATGCGCGCGGTTCCGGCGTCGATGACATAGCGGATGCCGGGAACCGTGAGACTCGTCTCGGCCACGTTCGTCGCGAGCACGACCCGGCGCTTCACTCCCGTCAGCTCCGAGGGCTGGAAGACCTTGTGCTGATCTGCTGAGCTGAGCCGGCCGTAGAGGGGGAGGATCTCCGTGACCCCGCCGCGCTCGCCGGCGAACTTGCTGCGCAGGGCGTCTGCGGCATCCCTGATCTCCGCTTCACCGCTCAGGAACACCAGGACATCCCCGAGGGAGTCGCGCGCGAGTTCGTCGAGAGCGTCGGAGATGCCGTCGACGACCGTTCGATCCTGCGTGGACGACGAAGAGGCGTCTTCGTCGTCGTCCTCCGTCTCGTCGTCCTCTGCGACGAGCGGGCGGTAGCGGATCTCGACCGGGAACGTTCGCCCCGACACCTCGATGATCGGAGCGCCCCCGAAGTGCTCGGCGAAGCTCTCGGGGTCGATCGTGGCGGAGGTGATGATGACCTTGAGATCGGGCCGCTTCGGCAGCAGCCGCTTGAGGTAGCCGAGCAGGAAGTCGATGTTGAGGCTGCGCTCGTGCGCCTCGTCGATGATGATCGTGTCGTAGGCACGCAGCAGCCGGTCACGGTGGATCTCGTTCAAGAGGATGCCGTCCGTCATCAGCTTGATCTTGGTGCTCTGCGAGACACGATCGGTGAAGCGCACCTGATAGCCCACGAGGTCACCGAGATCGGAGCCGAGCTCGGAGGCCACGCGCTCCGCAATCGTGCGCGCTGCCAGACGCCGCGGCTGCGTGTGACCGATGGAATCGCGCCCCAGCTCGAGGCAGATCTTCGGCAGCTGGGTCGTCTTGCCCGAGCCCGTCGCGCCCGCCACGATGACCACCTGATTGTCGCGGATCGCTGTGGCGATCTGATCGCGCATCTGGCTGACGGGCAGCTCGGGCGGGTACGAGATCGACGAAGACATAGCGTTCCATCCTATCTTCGTGTGGCCTCCCCGGGCGTGCCTCGCTATGCTCAGTGAGGGCCGCAGCGGTCCACACGTCGATCCTGAGGAGGATGCATGGCCTGGCTTGTCACCGGAGGCGCCGGATACATCGGAGCACACGTGGTGCGCGCGTTCCAATCCGAAGGTATCGACGTCGTCGTTCTCGACAGCTTGGCCAGCGGGCACTCCTCCTTCGTGCCGGAGGGAGTCCCGTTCGTGCGCGGCTCGATCCTCGACCGTGAGCTCGTGGAGAAGACGCTCGTCGATCACGCAGTCACCGGTGTCGTCCACGTCGCAGGCTTCAAGTACGCCGGGGTCTCGGTGCAGAAGCCGCTGCACACCTACGAGCAGAACGTGACCGGAACAGCGGTCCTCCTCGAGGCGATGCAGGCGTCTGGCATCGACAAGATCGTGTTCTCGTCGAGCGCCGCCGTGTACGGCACTCCCGACGTCGATCTCGTCACGGAGGACACCCCGAAGTCGCCGCAGTCGCCCTACGGGGAGTCCAAGCTGATCGGAGAGTGGATCCTGCGCGATCAGGAGACCGCGACCGGTCTCGCGCACACCTCGCTGCGGTACTTCAACGTTGTGGGCTCGGGATACGACGACGTCTACGACACGAGCCCGCACAACCTGTTCCCGCTCGTCTTCGACGCGCTTCTCGCCGATGAGACCCCGCGCATCAACGGCAACGACTACCCGACGCCCGACGGCACGTGCGTCCGCGACTACATTCACGTCGCAGATCTCGCACTGTCGCACGTGGCCGCGGCCAAGAGGCTCGAGGCGGGCGACCGGATCGAACCGGTCTACAACCTCGGCTCCGGCGACGGCGTCTCCGTCGGCGAGATCATGAGGACCGTCGCTGACGTCACCGAGATTGCGTTCACTCCCGTGATCGCTCCGCGTCGCCCCGGCGATCCGGCACGCATCGTCGCGTCGGGGGAGCGCGCCGCACGCGATCTCGATTGGAAGATGCGGCACAGTCTCGCCGAGATGGTTTCGAGCGCGTGGGATGCTCGTCGACGAGCTCAGTAGAGCTCAATGCGGTAACACGCGGTGAGTCGTAAACCCTCGAGGGCGGGTTGAGGGTTTAGCATTCGCGACTTGACCCAGACGAATTACAGGGGTGTAATTTACTGAACACGCTGTTCGGCGTGTTGCGGGTAACACAAGGTGGGGAGACGATATGGCAATGCCAGAATATCGTTCCGGAGTTCCCGATGACTGGTTCGTTGACCCGGTTCAGTTGGGGGTGCCAGGAGTTCGGCGGAATGTCGACGATGACAATCCTCTGGCGTGGCAGGCAGACGCGCTGTGCGCGCAGACTGACCCGGAAGCATTCTTTCCGGAGAAGGGCGGGTCGACGCGCGACGCAAAGCGCATCTGCGAGAGTTGCGAGGTCCGCTCGGAATGCCTGGAATATGCACTTGAGAACGACGAGCGCTTCGGCATCTGGGGAGGGCTCTCAGAGCGAGAGCGCCGCAGGCTGAAGAAGCGCGCGGGCTGACGGCTCAGCTGTGAATTCGCAGGATGCGGCGGCGACATGATCGCCGCCGCATCCTGCTTTTGCACTCGGGCGTGCCGCGTCACGATCTTCAGAATGCGCACATAAGCTTGGCCCATATGGAAACTCGAGTGACTGCGCTCGTCGTCGTGAACCGAGACGTCGACCACGTGCGCCGAACCCTCGCCGCACTCGAACGGCAGACTCATCCCGTCGACAGCATCGTCGCCATCGCTCTCGATGCGCCGGACGAGGTCACGTCGCTTCTTGACGGTGCGGTCGATCGCATCGTCACCTCCGCCGAGAGCCTGACATTCGGCCGAGCCGTCAATGCGGGAGAGAAGACGCTCGAGGACCCACGCGGTGAGGACGACTTCCTGTGGCTGCTCGCGCAGGACACCGCGCCCGAGCCCCGCGCGCTCGAGGTCCTGCTCGCCCGTTTCGAGACATCGCCCTCCGCCGCGGTCGCGGGGCCGAAGCTCGTCGACTGGAACGATCCTTCTCGGCTGAGAGGGATCGGCGAGACCGTCACGACATCAGGGCAAACCGTCGCGTACGTCGACGACCAGCTCGATCAAGGGCAGTACGACACGCTCAGCGACGTGCTCGCCGTCGGAGGCGCAGGGATGCTCGTCAGGCACGTTGTCTGGCGTGAGGTCGAGGGAATGGACCCTGCCCTCGGACCGATCGACGACGGTCTTGACTTCTGCATCCGCGCACGGCTCACCGGCCGACGCGTCGTGCTGGCCCCCGGCGCCGTCGTCGCGATCGCGGGCGACGGCATCACCGGAGTGCCCCGCTCACGACGTTGGACCGTCAAGCAGCGGCGCGCACGCTACACGCGCACAGCGGAGCTCCACCGTCGCCTCGTCTATGCGAAGCCCATCGCGCTTCCCTTCCTCTGGGTCTCGCTCATCCCTCTCGCGCTGTTCCGCTCGGTGTGGCTGCTGATCCGCAAGCAGCCCGAGCTGATCGCCGCGGAGTTCCGAGCGGCCACGTGGGTGACCGTGGGCGGCACCCACGTGCCGGCGGCCCGCGCGAGGCTCGCGCAGGCGAAGAGCGTCAGCTGGTCCGCGCTCGCAGGGCTCAAGATCTCGCGCCGCGAGATGGCTCGTCGCAAACGTCTGGAGCGGGACGAGGCGGTTCCACTCGGAGCGGCCGAGCGGACGGATCTGCGCTTCTTCTCGGGCGGCGGAGCTTGGATCGCCCTCGCTTCACTTCTCGCGGGTGCGATCCTGTTCATCCGGTTCGTTCCGGCGACCACCCTGGGCGGCGGCGGACTCCTGCCGCTGAGCGGCAGCGCCGTCGAACTCTGGCAGAACGTCGGCTACGGCTGGCGAAGCGTCGGCGACGGCTTCGTCGGCGCTGCGGATCCGTTCGCAGTGGTGGTGGCGATTCTCGGCACGCTCACATTCTGGCAGCCCTCGTACTCGCTTGTGCTGCTGTGGATCCTCGCTCTGCCGCTCGCGACTCTGACCGCTTGGTTCGCCGCCACGCGCTTGACCGAGCGCAGCGGACTGCGCAATCTTGCGGCCATCGTGTGGACCCTGGCCCCGACCTTCTTGATCGCTCTCGCTGACGGAAGACCCGCTGCGGTCATCGCCCACATCCTGTTGCCGCTGCTCTTCTCGGCCGGCTGCGTCGCCGCGCGCTCGTGGGGCGCTGCGGCGGCGGCATCCCTGCTTCTGGCCATCATCGCCGCGTGCTCGCCCTCGCTGCTACCCGCACTCCTCGTGCTCTGGGTCGTCGCGCTGATCGCCGCCCGGGCGCGCTTCGGCCGCGTGCTCTTCATTCCGGCGCCCCTCATCGCTCTGTTCGGGCCGCTCGTATGGCAGCAGGGCATCGTCGGCGGTCGCTGGTTCGCGCTGCTTGCGGATCCTGGAAAGCCGCTCGCCTCGCCAGACGTGACCGTGACCGATCTCCTCCTCGGATCCCCCCAGTCGGGTGGGGGCGGATGGAACACGCTCATGGACACCATGGGACTTCCGCCGCTCGTGGCGACCATCGCCGTCCCGGTTCTCCTCGCCCCGCTTGTGCTCGTCGCTCTCGCCGGACTCTTCGTCCGCGGGATGAGTCGAACCGTCGTGCTGTGGGGCGTCGCGCTCCTTGGCTTCGCGACCGCTCTGCTTGCGACGCACATCGCCGTGACGTTCATCGAGGCCGAGGCGACGACGGTCTGGCCCGGTGTCGGCCTGAGTCTGATGTGGCTCGGCATCACGGGAGCGGCGGTCAATGCCTGCGACGGACTGCGCGCTCGCGGTAGCATCCCCGCCCTCGTCGCCGGTGTGACGGCCGCGGCCTTCGCCGTGCCCGCGCTACTCATCGTTCCGATGGGCGGCGGCTCGGTGGTCTCGAGCGACGGGCGTACGCTTCCGGCATACGTCACTGCTGCCGCATCGAATGATCCGGGTCTCGGTACGCTGCGAATCACGCCACAGCCCGACGGATCCATCGTCGCGACTGTTCTGCGCGGCTCCGGGGAACGACTCGACACGCAGTCGACCCTCGTGAGCACGGGAGCTCTCGTCGCCGACCCCGAGGGCGAACTCGCCGAGCTCACGGGCAACATGGTCTCCGTGAGCGGGCGCGACGTCGGAGAGGACCTTGTGAACCGTGGGATCGAGTTCATCGTGCTCGCTCCCGTGTCAGACGATGCGTCAGAGGAGGCCGTCGCGGTCTCGGATCGCGCGCGGACCTCGCTCGATGCGAACGCCGAGATCGAGAACGTCGGCGACACGGACTCGGGGCTGCTGTGGCGAGCCGTCGATGAGGTCGAAGGTGTGGAGCCCGGAGAGGTGCGCACGGTCGGCACGACGCTGTCGCTCGCCGCGCTCGTGCTCGTCACGCTCGTCGCTCTGCTGGTGGCTATTCCGACCGGAAGCTCGCGTGAGGCCGCCCGGATGAGTCCGCGCACGGTCGGGAAGCGCCCGGCGGGAGAAGGCATGGCGATCCGCGAGGGGACGGACGATCAGGACTTTCTCGCCGACCCCGACGCCGAGGCCGAGCCCGACTGGGCAGATGTGGTTTCGCTTCCGGGCGAGGACGACGGACCCGGAGCCGTCCCGGACGAAGACGAGTCCAGCGAACCAGCAGAGGGAGGACGCTCGTGACGAAGCTGAATACGCTCTGGGGCGTCGGCGTCCGCACCGCAGTGGGTGCGACGACGGTCGTCGTGCTCGGACTCTGCGGCACCGCCGCGTTCTTCGTGGACGCTCCGTCGTATCGGGCCGAGGCGGTTCCCGAGAAGGTCACGCCCGTGCCGTCTGATCAGCTCCGGGTCTGTGCGGGGAGTCTTCTCGACGTCGGCCGAGACGCGGATGCCGCTACGGCGGTGACCCGCCTCGGCGACCCCACTCTCGCCAGCCACGCCACCGACGATGCAGAGCTAGTGACCGATTCGATCGCCGCACCGGACGTCACCTCCGATGCTGACGGCCCGGCGACGGTGTCCCTGTCAGCGGATGCGATCGCCGACGGCGCGCTGTCGGCGGCGGCACTCTCGCAGAACGTCACGACGGAGACGACCGCGGGTTTCGCGGCATCCGAGTGCCGTGAGACGGCCAATGAACTGTGGCTCTCTGCAGGGTCGACGGATGTCGGACGCACGAGTCTCGTCGTACTGAACAATCCGACGGACGTCGAAGCGAGTGTCGACCTTGAGGTCTCGGGGGAGAACGGGCCGATCGAGAGCCCGAACAGCAAGGGACTGCTCATCGCGCCACGATCGCAGAAGGTCGTGTCTCTGGCGGGCATCGCCCCCAACACGGTGATGCCCGTCGTCCATGTGACGAGTACAGGCACCGACATTCAGGCGTGGCTGCAGCAGTCGTCGATCCGCGGGCTGGTCCCGGCGGGCATCGAGATGGCCGGCGCTGGTGCTGCCCCCTCGGAGAGTGTCTGGATTCCTGCCGTGACGATCTACGGCGGACAGCCGAAGGTCTCGACGGGCTCGTATGACGACCGGACGCCGTCTCTTCGCCTGTACGCCACGGAGGATAAGCCGACGCACGTCGCAGCGACGGTGACCGACGAAGACGGCGACACCGTCGAGACGTTCGACGTCGACATCAAGGCGCAGACGGTCACCGAGTTTCCCCTGACCTCGCTCGACTCCGGGCGCTACAGCATCGAATTGGATGCCTCATCGCCGATCGTGGCGTCTGCCCGAACGACGACCGAAGACGATAAGCAGGGCGACTTCACCTGGTTCAGTTCGGCGGACCCGCTGAACTCGGCGTTCGAGGTGCCCGCAGCTCCAGGACCCGAACCGACACTCGTCGTGACGAATCCCGGCGACGAATCGGTCGACGTCGCGATCGGAGACCGGTCGGAGACGATCGAGCCCGGCGGAATGGTCACGGCGGAGGCCAGTGATCCGCTCACGGTGGACCCGTCCGCGCCGGTGATGGCCGCAGTCACCTACGGCAAGGGCACGGAGGTGTCGTCGTTCACGATCACGCCACCGAAGCCGGCATCCGAACCGGTTGACGTCTACGTGCGCTGAGTCGCCGTCGACCGCGAATCGCCGTCGTCTGCTCGTCGTCTGCTCGCGGGTGAGATGACGTCTCAGCGCGAGCCTGGAAAGCCGGGGTCGATCTCCCAGGGGTCGAGCCCGATGTACTCGGCTGCAGCCTGAAAGGTGCAGCTCTCGGCTGCCATGCGGCGGTGAAGGTCATCATCGATGTGCAGCCGTGTGAGGCGCTGGATGGGCACGCGATACAGCACGATGAGACGTTCATCTCGGTTGATGCTCCAGCGGTCGAGACCGTCGCCGTGCTGAATGCTCGTCGGCATGCCCGCGATCGCGAATTGCACGTCGCCGAGCTCCTCCGGGTAAGCTCCTCGCAGGTATTCAGCGGCAGCCGTGACGCTGATTGCGAAGAGGTCGACGCGACCGGCGAGAGGGCGAAGCGGCGGACGCAGCACTGAGCTGCGGCCTGCGCGTCCATGACGGTCGTGCCGGGGAGCGGGGCGAGCGAACATCTCACGCTTGCCTCGCCCGGAGATGCGTCGTGCCATAACCTCATCGTATGGCAGCACGGCCCCAGATTGGGGAGAGGGCCCGGGTGGGAAAGCACCGTAAACTGATTTCGATGGACGACAGACTCTGCTCCCGTGTGGGTTGCGGCCGCGAGGCGGTCTCTACGCTCACATACGACTACGCGGACCAGATGGCCGTACTGGGGCCGCTGGGATTGACGCGTGACCCGCACAGCTACGATCTGTGCGCGATCCACGCGGAGCGACTGTCGACGCCGCAGGGGTGGCAGATCATCAAGCATGCAGACTGGTCGGAGGCACGGTGAGCCCGAAGCTCGGAAGATCGGCGGCTGAACGCCTGACAGCGGCCGTGAAGGCGTACGACGTTCGCGGGCTCGTCGACGTCGACCTGACGGACGACATCGTCGAGGCCCTCGGTGCGGCGTTCGTCGACGAGATCGACGCGGCGGACGCCGACGTCGTCGTCGGCCATGACATGCGCGACTCCTCTCCGCGCTTTGCCGCTGCGTTCTCCGCCGGGGCGCGCGCACGCGGCGCGAACGTCGTGTCAATTGGACTCTGCTCGACCGACGAGAACTACTTCGCCTCGGGGGCGATGGATGCCGCGGCGGCGATGTTCACTGCGAGTCACAACCCCGCGACCTACAACGGCATCAAGCTCTCGCGTGCTGGAGCGCAGACGCTCTCGCGCGACACGGGTCTCGCCGCGATCCGCGACCGCGCGATCGAGTACCTCCGTTCGGGCATTCCGGTGAGTGCGAACCCCGGTGAGGTGCGTCAGGCGGACGTCCTCGCCGATTACGCTGAGGCGCTGCGGCGCTTTGTTCCGCTCGATGACATCCGACCGCTGAAGGTCGTGGTCGACGCAGGAAACGGCATGGGTGGGCTGACGGTGCCCGCTGTTCTCGGTACCGCCGCAGGTCTTCCCGAACTGCCGATCGAGGTCGTCCCGCTGTACTTCGAACTCGACGGCACCTTCCCGAATCACGAGGCCAACCCGCTCGATCCGCAGAACCTTGTGGACCTCAAGAAGGCCGTGATCGAACACGGTGCAGACGCTGGGCTCGCCTTCGACGGCGATGCGGACCGGTGCTTCGTGGTCGACGAGAACGGCGACCCGGTGAGCCCTTCCGCGGTCACAGCAATCGTGGCGGTGCGCGAGATCCGTCGCGAGCGCGAGAACAGTGACTCGGATGCTCCGATCCAAGTGCTGCACAATCTGATCACCTCGCGCTGCGTCTCCGAGACGATTGAGGCTCACGGCGCCACCCCGGTGCGCACGCGGGTCGGACACTCGCTCATCAAGGCGATGATGCGCGAGACCGGCGCGATCTTCGGGGGTGAGCATTCCGCGCACTATTACTTCAGGGACTTCTGGGGTGCAGACAATGGGATGCTCGCGGCGATGCACGTACTCGCGGAATTCGGCGGGCAGCCGCATCCCCTCTCTGTCTTCGCCGAGGAGTTCAGCCCGTACCAGCAGTCCGGCGAGATCAATTCGACCGTCGAAGACGTTCCGCAGGCCTACGCGCGAATCGTCGAGGCCTTCCAGGCTCGTGCCGAGTTTGACGAGCTCGACGGACTGACCGTCCGCGGGCACACGCCCGAGGGCGAGCCGTTCTGGTGGTTCAACGTGCGCCCGTCGAACACCGAGCCACTGCTGCGGCTCAATGTCGAGGGTGCTGACCTCGCCACGATGGAACGCGTCCGAGACGAGGTGCTCGCGCTCATTCGTGCCTGAGGGCTGAGAGGGTCTGCGAGAATGAGAGCATGAGCAGCGCTTCCGCACCCTTCGACTTCCAGATCGCCGACATCTCGCTCGCCGAGGCCGGTCGCCATCAGCTTCGGCTCGCCGAGAACGAGATGCCGGGCCTCATGTCGCTTCGCGAGGAGTTCGGCGCGAGCAAGCCTCTTGCCGGTGCGCGGATCGCGGGCTCCCTGCACATGACCGTGCAGACGGCAGTTCTGATCGAGACTCTCGTGGCGCTCGGCGCCCAGGTGCGCTGGGCGAGCTGCAACATCTACTCGACGCAGGACGAAGCCGCCGCGGCCGTGGTCGTCGGACCAGAGGGAACGATCGAGGCGCCCGCGGGCGTGCCGGTCTTCGCCTGGAAGGGCGAGACGCTCGAGGAGTACTGGGGGTGCACCGAGCGCATCTTCGACTGGAGCTCGGAAGCCGAGGTCGCCGGAGCGGACTGGATCGGACCGAACCTCATTCTCGATGACGGCGGCGATGCGACTCTTCTCGTGCACACCGGGCGTGAGTTCGAGCACGCCGGGAGCGTTCCGGAGCAGAGCGCGGAAGACAGCGCCGAGTACGGCGTCATCCTCGACGTGCTGCGGCGCTCGCTCGAAGCCTCTCCGGATCGGTGGACCCGCATCGCCGAAGAGATCACCGGGGTGACAGAGGAGACCACCACCGGCGTGCACCGCCTGTATGAGCTGGCCAGAGATGGCAAGCTGCTGTTTCCCGCGATCAACGTCAATGACTCGGTGACGAAGTCGAAGTTTGACAACCGTTACGGCATCCGACACTCCCTGCCCGACGGTCTGAACCGGGCAACTGACGTGCTGATCGGCGGAAAGGTCGCCTTCGTCGTCGGGTACGGTGACGTGGGAAAGGGGGCAGCCGACGCGCTGCGGGGGCAGGGTGCGCGAGTCATCGTGTCCGAAGTTGACCCGATCTGTGCGCTGCAGGCCGCGATGGATGGCTTCCAAGTGGCGACTCTTGAGTCCGTCATCGATCAGGTGGACATCGTCGTCACCTGCACGGGCAACCGCGACGTCGTGCGTGCGGAGCACATCCTCGCGATGAAGCATCTTGCGATCGTCGCAAACGTCGGCCACTTCGACAATGAGATCGACATGGCGGGCCTTGCCGCAGTCGACGGCGTCGTGAAGGTCGAGATCAAGCCGCAGGTGCACGAATGGAAGCTGCCGACCGGTCGGTCTGTGCTCGTCCTCAGCGAGGGTCGCCTCATGAACCTCGGTAACGCCACCGGTCACCCATCATTCGTGATGAGCAACTCGTTCGCGAATCAGGTGCTCGCTCAGATCGAGTTGCACACGCGCTCAGAGGAATATGCAACCGATGTGCACGTTCTGCCGAAGCGACTCGATGAGAAGGTGGCTCGCCTCCACCTGGATGCTCTCGGCGTGAAGCTTACGACGCTCACGCCGGATCAGGCCGCTTACATCGGCGTCGATGTCGAGGGACCGTACAAGCTGGAGCATTACCGCTACTGAGCTGTTCAGCGCTCTGGAAACGCGTGCGGGTTTCGCGTGAGCACCGGCTGCAGACGCGCCAGCCGATCACGCTCGAGCAGGAGCGCTCGGTATGAGCGGTCCCGGCGAACTGCCGCGACGGCGTAGAGGAACATCAGCGGATCGACGGGAGGAACCGGCGAGACGTATGCGGCTGCTTCGGTCGCGAGTTCGTGGGCCAGGCGCATACGCGAGGGCAGGGTCATGCCCGCGGCCTGCTCGATGAACTGCGCGATGCGTCGTGAGAGGCGATCCGGAAGGCGCCCGACATCGGCGATCGTCGCCCAGTCGGCGAGCGGGGCCGGCACGGGATATGCATTCGATCGGATCCGCGGAACCCGCTCATGTTGCGCGTACGTGCCCGCGAGCGTATCGCCGATGCGCTTGGCGCGAGCGTTCATGAGCCCCACGAGAGCGGCACCCCCGCCGAGCGTCATGTAGATCTCGAAGAAGCCCGTGAGTGAGCGTATGAACGCGTGGCGAAAGGAGATCGCTCCGCCATCATCGCGGACGACGCGAGCACCAACGGCGAGCTTCCCGAGCGAACGGCCGCGCATGAGCAGCTCGACGCCGGTCGGCAGAATGATCGTCGAGAAGACGACGATCGCGATGGCCCATGCCTGGAGCGCCGCCTGGTCCATTCCCCACCGCGCGACAGCCACCGTCAGCAGCATGAACAGGACGAACCCGACGAGCAGGCTCAGGAGGACGTCGATCATCGTCCCCGCCGCGCGGAGCAGAAAGCTCGCGGCCCGCACATCGAGTGCAACGGCCTCACCCGTGATGAACTCGTCCGCCTCGACGCGGGTGGGGGAGATGGCGCTCATGGGTATCATCTAATCAGATGGACCTCGACGCCTACACCGCAGCCCACCGTTCCGACTGGGAACGGCTCGAGAGCTTGGCGAGCTCCGGTCGGCTGAGCGGCCCCGAAGCCGACGAGATGATCCGCCGCTACCAGGCCACCGCAGCCCAGCTCTCCGCGATCAAGACGACCGCGGGCTCGACGCGGACTGGCGACAGACTCAGCGTTCTGCTTTCACGAGTGCGGCTGCGCTTCACGGGAGCACCGCGCAACGTGCTGTCGCAGTTTCCGCGTTTCTTCCTCCTGCAGCTTCCCGCGGCCCTCTATCGGCTGCGCTGGCTGACGCTCGCCGTCGCGGTCGCGACCATCATCATCGCGCTCGCGTTCGGCTCATGGGCGTTCGGCAACCCGCAGGTTCTCGCGAACTTCGGCTCCGAAGCCGATCTCAAGCATCTCGCCGACGAAGAGTTCGTCTCGTACTACTCGGAGAACCCGGCCGCCTCGTTCGCAGGACGCGTGTGGACGAACAACGCGTGGATCGCGGCGCAGTGCATTGCATTCGGAATCACCGGAGTGTGGGTTCCGTACGTGGTTCTGCAGAACGCTCAGAACCTCGGCATCACCGGGGCCGTGATGTTCGCGTATGACCAGGGCGACGCGTTCTTCCTCTTCATCGCGCCGCACGGACAGCTCGAGCTCACCAGCATCTTCGTCGCGGCGGCCGCGGGGCTTCGAATCTTCTGGGGGTGGGTCGCACCCGGCCGGATGACACGCCTGGAGTCCCTCGCCCACGAGGGGCGGAGCCTTGTGACGGTCGCGGTCGGACTCATCATCGCGCTGTTCGTGTCCGGCATCATCGAGGGATTCGTGACTCCGTGGCCCCTTGAGCAGCAGATCGGGCCTGCGCTTGGCTGGTCGATCAAAATCGGCATCGGGACTCTCGCCCTCGCAGCCTTCCTCGTCTACATGCTCGTTCTCGGACGCCGTGCTCATCGTCTCGGGGAGACGGGCGACCTCGACGAGTTCGAGGCCGGCGCCCGCCGGCTCGTGGCCGCTTGACCGAGAACACGCCGCGCTCACACTTTCTTTTGACCGGGTCAAAACAACTGATAGCATGGGGCTATGCACACGACGACTGACGCTGAGTTCAGCACCGCGCTGCGCGAGGCGGGGCTCAAGGCCACGGCCCCACGTCGGAGCGTGCTGCGTGTGCTTGAGACGCACAAGCACGCGGATGCCGCTGAGGTCTTCGACGCCGTGAAGAAGGAGCTCCCGGACACATCCCTCCAGGCTGTGTACGGAGTGCTCTCCGCTCTCACGGATGCCGGACTCGTGCGTCGGATCGAGCCGGCGGGCTCGCCCGCGCTCTACGAGAAGCGCATCGGCGATAACCATCATCACGTGGTCTGCACCGAGTGCGGTGCCGTCCGTGATGTCGACTGCGCCATCGGACACGCACCGTGTCTGACGCCGTCCAATGACTCGGGCTTCGTCATCACAACAGCTGACGTCACATTCTGGGGTGTCTGCCCCGATTGTCAGCTGGCGACCGTCTGAGTCGTCAATTTTCCAATTCCTACGCGACCTCCGTCGCGTAAACGGTCCTGCCCATTATTGAAGGAGAGCTATGTCTGAAACACCGGTAACGACGACGAATTCGGGTGCGCCAGTCGCCGCCGACGGGTACTCGCAGACCATCGGAACCGACGGTTCGATCGCGCTGACCGACCACTACCTCGTGGAGAAGCTCGCGCAGTTCAACCGTGAGCGGGTTCCCGAGCGCGTTGTGCACGCGAAGGGTGGCGGCGCCTTCGGCGAGTTCGAGACGACGGAGGACATGAGCCGGTACACGCGTGCCGCTCTGTTCCAGAAGGGCGTCAAGACTGAGATGCTCGCCCGCTTCTCGACGGTCGCCGGTGAGCAGGGTTCCCCGGATACGTGGCGCGACCCCCGCGGCTTCGCGCTCAAGTTCTACACGTCCGAGGGCAACTACGACCTCGTGGGCAACAACACTCCGGTGTTCTTCATCCGCGACGGAATCAAGTTTCCCGACTTCATTCACTCCCAGAAGCGCCTGCCGGGAATCAACACACGTGACAACGACATGCAGTGGGACTTCTGGACGAACTCGCCGGAGTCGGCTCACCAGGTCACGTGGGTTCTCGGTGACCGTGGGCTCCCGGCATCCTGGCGCCACATGGACGGCTTCGGTTCGCACACTTACCAGTGGATCAACGCCCAGGGCGAGCGCTTCTGGGTGAAGTACCACTTCAAGACCGACCAGGGCATCAAGATCCTCACGAACGAGGAAGGTGAGAAGCTCGCCGGTCAGGATGCCGATTACCACCAGCGTGACCTCTACGAGGCGATCGAGCGCGGTGACCACCCGTCCTGGACTCTGTATGTGCAGATCATGCCGTACGAAGACGCGAAGACGTATCGCTTCAACCCGTTTGACGTCACCAAGGTGTGGCCGCACGCGGATTACCCGCTGGTCAAGGTCGGAACGATGACGCTGAACCGCAACGCCGAGAACTACTTCGCACAGATCGAACAGGCCGCGTTCGCTCCCTCGAACTTCGTTCCCGGAATCGCTGCAAGCCCCGACCGCATGCTGCAGGCGCGCATCTTCAGCTACGCGGATGCCCACCGCTACCGCGTGGGCACCAACCACGCACAGCTGCCGGTGAACGCGCCGAAGGTCGAGGTGCACTCGTACTCGAAGGACGGCCAGTCGCGCTACGCATTCCCGTCGTCGGACCGTCCCGTTTACGCACCGAACTCGCTCGGCGGCCCGCAGGGCAACCCGGAGCGCGCCGGCGACGACGCGGGATTCCCGAGCGACGGTGAGCTCATGCGCACCGCGCAGGCACTCCGATCGGAGGACTCCGACTTCGGCCAGGCCGGCACGCTCTACCGTGATGTGATGGACGACGCTGCGAAGGCTCGGTTCCTCGACACCATCACCGGGCACGTCGGTGCGGTCCGCAGCGACGAGATCCGCCAGCGTGCGATCGAGTACTGGACGAACGTCGACGAGAACCTCGGAGCGCAGCTCGCCGCACGTCTCTCAGACGAGAGCGACGACGAAGCTGCCGCCTGACACCCGGGTACGCGCTCAGAGAACGGCGCCCGGTCGGAGATCTTCTCCGGCCGGGCGCCGCTCGTCTCTGCAGTGGAGACGAGGATGCCATGATCAGCATCACCCGTGCGACTCAGAGCTTGCCCGCAGCCTTCATCGCGATGTAGTGGTCGGCGACAGCCGGAGGAAGGTCTGCGGGGGAGCCGGTGACGACGTCCGCGCCCTGCTGCCTGATCGCCTGCGCGAGTCGTTCCGTGTCGAGAACGGCGCGCTGAGACGACGCGGCACGATAGACCGCCTCGCGGTCTTCCCGATCGCCGATCGCTTTCTCGACGTCGGGGTCCGTGACGCTGGCGACCACCACCATGTGCTTCTGGGTGAGCTGTGGCAGCACAGAGAGCAGACTCGTCGCCGCGCCCGGCGCGTCGATGGAAGTCATCAGGACGACCAGGCTGCGGTGCGCGGTGATGTTGCGGACCTGGCCGGGTACGGCATCCCAGTCCATCTCGATCAGCTCCGGTTCGACATCGGCAAGAGTGTCGACCATGCGGGAGAGAAGTGTGGGACCGCTGACACCCTGCACGCGAGCTCTCACGCGGCGGTCGTATGCGACGAGGTCGACGCGATCTCCCGCGCGTGAGGCCAGTGCGGCGAGCAGGAGCGATGATTCGAACGCGGTGTCGATGCGGGGCTCGCGGTCAATGCGCGCGGCAGATGTCCGGCCGGTGTCGATCACGATCACGACGCGCCGATCGCGCTCGGGGCGCCACGTGCGAACGACGAGATCCTGACGGCGAGCGGTCGCTCGCCAGTCGATCGAACGGATGTCGTCGCCACGGACGTACTCCCGGAGCGAATCGAACTCCGTTCCCTGGCCCCGGACGAGCAGCGGGCTCGACCCGTCGAGCTCACGAAGTCGCGCGAGGCGACTCGGCAGGTGCTTGCGGGCGTTGAACGGCGGAAGAACCCGGAGGCGACCCGGCACCGACAGCGTCGCCTGGCGTGCACCGAGACGAAGTGGCCCGAACGATCGCACGGTGACCTGCTCGCCCCGGCGTTCGCCGCGGCGGAAAGGTGTGAGCGACTGGCTGAGGCTGCGGCGCTCACGCGGGGGCACCACCAGTCGCTGTCGCGGCGTGTCTGCGCCCGCGGACGGCTGCCACGCATCGCGAAGCACCGCTCGAACGATGCGCCGACCGTGATTGGTCACCAGAACAGTGCTCGTCACCGTCTCTCCGAGACGGACGCGGTCGGGCAGAGCGCGGTCGATCGCGAGACGCCTCGGAGATCCGGCGAGAATCACGTCGATCGTGAGCAGCAGGGCACAGAGGAGGAGCCAGACGAGCAGCGCGCCCCAGGCCGTCCCGGATGCCTCGCCGACGGCGATGACGGGGACGACGCCGACCGCGACGAGCGCGACGAACCAGCCGGTGATCGCCATGATCAGATGGGCACCTGAACCTGCTGCATGATCGAGCGCAGGATCGAGTCGACGGAGACCCCCTCGAGCTCGGCCTCAGGCCGCAGCTGCAGGCGGTGACGCCACACCGGCAGCAGCATCGCCTGAACGTGATCCGGGGTGATCGACGAGTAGCCCGTGAGCCAGGTCCACGCCTTCGTCGCTGCGAGGAGCGCCGTGGTTCCTCGCGGGCTCACGCCCACACGGACCGAGGGGCTCTGGCGGGTCGCGCGCGCCAGATCGACGATGTACGCCAGAACGTCCTCGGTGACGCCGACACGCGCAGCGGCATCCTGAGCGGCCATGATCTCATCCGCCCCGATCACCGCGCGCAGTCCCGCTGAAGCGAGATCGCGCGGGTTGAAGCCGTGGGCGTGACGCCGGAGCACCTCGACCTCGGTGTCGCGTTCGGGGACGTCGAGAACGAGCTTCACGAGGAAGCGGTCGAGCTGCGCTTCGGGCAGCGTGTACGTGCCCTCGTACTCGATCGGGTTCATCGTGGCGGCGACGAGGAACGGATCGGGCAGCGGACGGGTGACGCCGTCCGTCGACACCTGGCGCTCCTCCATGGCCTCCAGCAGGGACGACTGGGTCTTCGGCGGCGTGCGGTTGATCTCGTCGGCGAGCAGGATGTTGGTGAAAACTGGTCCCTCACGGAACTCGAACTCACCCTCCTTGGCGTCGTACACGAGCGAGCCGGTCACATCTCCCGGCATGAGGTCGGGGGTGAACTGAACGCGCTTCGTGTCGAGCGAGAGTGATGTGCTGATGGAGCGGACGAGCAGGGTCTTCGCGACTCCCGGTACGCCCTCGAGCAGCGCATGACCTCGAGCGAGCAGCGTGACGACGAGCCCGGTGACAGCGGCGTCCTGGCCCACGACCGCCTTGGCGACTTCGGCTCGCACCTGCGCGAAGCGTTCACGCAGGTCATCGACGTCGCTCCTCGGCGCCGGCTGAGGGTCCGCGGCGGACGCTGCCGCGTCATCCGGCGAATACGATGGCTGGTTCGTCATTGGATCGTTCTCCCGGTCTCGGTGATCTGAGTTCTGATGCGTTCTTCAAGCTGGCTGAGCTCGCGCGCAAGCGTCATGAGGTCGGCATCGGTGGTGGGCGTCTGATCGATAAGCAGAGCACGCGTGCGTCGGCTGTCGACGGTGATGAAGGATGCCGCTGCGTCGGCGACCTGCCAGACGGTCGCGTCGCGGGGAAGGCCGAGCATGTCGGCGATCCGCGATGCCGCCCCCATTCTGAGGGCGTCGAGCGCGTGCCCACGAGCGTTCCCTCGTTCATAGAGCCGTGCTCGTCCCTCCACGGTCTCACGGGCGGGGACGACGACGGGCATGTTCTCCACGACGACAGGTCCGAAGCGGCGTCCGCGCCAGAACATCGCCGCGAGGGCCGTGAGGGTGAGCAACGTCGTCGTCGGGACGACCCAGTCGGGTGTCAGGTCGCCGAGGCTCGGCGGACCCGTCGCCTCGACGTCTTCGATGGTCGGCAGATACCAGACGAGCGAGTCGCTCTCGCCGAGCAGATTGATCGCGAGCGCGGCGTTGCCCGCGTGCAGAATGCCGTCGTTGGTGAAGGCGCTCGGACTGGCGAGGATCGTGAGGGTGCCGCCGTCGTGCGGAGCGGACACCATTCCGTAGCGGTCGTCGTCTGCGCCGAAGCACCCGGTCGCGGCGGAGCCGTCCTCAATGCGGAACGTGAGCTCGATCATGGCGGTCTCGGCGTTCTGGGCGGCGGCGACGTCGCACGAGGCGGGAACGGCGCCGTCGGGGCCGGCTCCGGCGGCGTGCACGCCGGGCGCGAGCTCTCGGAGCGTGAGGAAATCGGGCGACATCATGACGACGTTCTCCGCTGAGCGTGTGAGCTCGATGAGGTCTTCTGGAGCGAGGTAGCCGTTCCGGTCGTACACGAACAGGGTGGAGTCATCATCGAGCGCTGCTTCGGTCTCCTGTCTGCTGCTCGTCGACGTGACGTCCACGCCGTGCTCGCCGAGAACGTTCACGAGAGCACCTGCCCCCACGGGAGCGGCGCTGTCGGCCTGGAGCGGCTCCGACCCGGTCGCGCCCGAGCGTGTCAGAGCTGCGACCACGAGGGCAACGACGATCGCGCCGAGGGCGGCTGCGACCCAGAAGGCGCTTCGACGAACGCGCGTGCGCACCGTCGGGGTGAGGGAAGGGGCGATGGTCACGGTGCGACAAGCTCCGGTTCTGCGAAGCGCGGCTCGGTGCGTGAGAGCTCATGGTCGAGGGAAGCGACCGCCTCATAGTGCTCGCGCCCGGCATGCTCGTCGAGGTATCGCACAGAGTCGAAGTCGGATGCCGCGCGTCGCAGCGCCGCGGCGTGCGACGGAAACGCCGAGCGAGCGCTCTCCGCGACACCGGACGCCGTTGTTCCGGGGAGAATCGACACCACGGTGCGCTCGGCGAGGCCGCGAGCCAGAGCTCGAAACCCATCGAGCAGTGCGCTGTCCCAGTCGCCTCTCTCAGCGGCATCCCGAGCATGTTTTCTGAGTTCTGCAGCGGTTCGAGTGTCGTCATCGCCGAAGAGCGTGCCGGCGTCACGAGCGGCGCGGCGGCGTCGAGGGACACCCCACAGTGCGATCGCGGTGATGACTCCGGCGATGACGAGCACGACGACGATCACCGGGACCCAGGCGCTGAGCTGGCCGGGCTGGGGCACCATGAGAGAGGAGAACCAGTCCATGATCGCCTGAGCGATCCGATCGACGAGCGACGGCTTCGCGGCTTCGTACTCGGGCTTCGACAGTTCGCGGACAAGCCAGTCGTACGCCTCATCCCGACCTGGGTCGAGCGGCGGCGCATCTGTCGCCATCGCGAGACGGATCACGTGCGCTCCCAGGTGCCGAAGGGGTCCGGCACGGAAGTGTCGCCGACCTGTCGGGCCTCGACGAAGCGGATGAGCTCCAGATCGAGGCCTTCCTTGCGCATGCGCAGATCGATGTAGATCAGAGACAGCGCACCGGACTGCACCACGGCGGTGATCGCTGCGACGATGACCGTGATCACGATCAGAACGAGCTCGGCGATGAGCAGGAACCCGAGCATCGCTGCGGGGTCGGATCCGGTTGGATCGAGCAATGGAGGGACGAGTGACACGATCAGGGAGATCGGTGTCGTGATGACCTGCGCGGCGAAGTTCAGAATCGTTGCGACGATCGCGATGACGCCGAACGTCTTCCAGAAGCTCCCGTTCGTGAGCGTCCAGGAGCGTGCCATGGCGTGACGCAGCGGTGCCTTCTCCATGACGATGACGCTGGGGACGATCGCGAGCTTCGTGAAGATCCAGATGCCGAGCACGAGGAGCGCGATCAGACCGAGCACGATCAGAACGATCCCGAAAGCGATGCCGAGCCCTCCCAGCATGATGAGCAGAGTGCCGAGACCCCCGATGATGCCCATCGCGAGGAGCATCGCGCCTCCGGCGAGCAGCGTCCAGAGCAGCAGCGTGCCCAGTCGCGGCCACGTCGCCTTCCAGAGGTCGCGCATGCGCGGCTTCTCACCGAGTGTCGCTCGTGCGGTATCCGTCACAACGACACCCTGGAGGAAGACAGAGCCGATGACGGAGACGATGATCGGAACCAGCATCGAGAGAACGATGACGAGCAGCGAGCCAGCCATGATCTCCTCGCGATCCTCTGCAGCCGCCTGGTCGATGCGCATCAGCATGAGGACGGTGACGACGCCGGTGACGACGAGAGTGAGGACGATCGCGATGCCCTGCACGATGAGGGCGCTGCCGATCGTCGCCTTCGGGTTGTGGCGCAGCTCCTTGAACGGTGCCATGAGAAGCGTTCCGAAGCCGAGCGGGCGCAGATCGATGAGGCCGGGCTTCGGCGGAGGAGTCCAGCCGTTGGGCCCCGCGGCTGCGTAGCCCGGTTGCTGGTACCCGCTGTACTGACCATAGTTCGGAGGCTGCTGCGGCGGTGCATATTGGCCGTACTGCGGTTGCGCGGGTTGCCCGTACTGCGGCGGCGGGTACTGCCCGTACTGCGGCGGATACTGTCCATACGGCGGCTGCCCGTACTGCGGCGGCGGGCCGTGGTGTCCGTACTGAGGAGTGTCTTGGGGCTGTTGCGGCTGCGCACCGTACGGTCCCGGCTGCTGGGCATCCGCGGGAGGCTGCTGACCGTTGTCATCCTTCTTCGGTGAATCGCCCGACGGCGAGTGCCATGCTCCGTTATCGCTCACTCGGCGGTGCCTCTCGTCTCGGTGGCAGAAACTCCGTCTCTACTCTTCCATATGCCACCAGTTCGGGGCGTGTTTCAACGCCGGGGGATTCCGGGCCGGTCAGATAGCCTAAGAGCAGGAGTGCGCGTGCGCCCTCCACAGACACAGAAACGGGAACGAGACGAATGAACCCACGAATACTTGTTGTCGACGACGACACAGCACTCGCGGAGATGATCGGCATCGTACTGCGTACCGAGGGCTTCGATCCGCTGTTCTGCGGCGACGGGTCGGCTGCTCTTGCCCAGTTTCGGCAGGAGAAGCCCGATCTTGTGCTTCTCGATCTCATGCTCCCTGGCATCGACGGCATCGAGGTCTGCACTCAGATCAGGGCAGAGTCGGGCGTTCCGATCATCATGCTCACGGCGAAGTCCGACACCGCGGATGTCGTCCGCGGGCTTGAATCAGGGGCCGACGACTACATCGTGAAGCCGTTCAACCCGAAAGAGCTCGTCGCCCGCATTCGGACACGCCTCCGGCCCACGGCCGAGACAGCGCAGGAGACCCTTGAAGTGGCGGATCTCAGTGTCGACGTCGCGGGCCACGAAGTGAGACGCGGCGATAAGAAGATCAATCTCACACCTCTTGAGTTCGATCTGCTGCTCACACTCGCGTCCAAGCCGCAGCAGGTGTTCACCCGGGAGATGCTTCTCGAACAGGTGTGGGGGTACCACTACAAGGCGGACACCCGTCTCGTGAACGTGCACGTGCAGCGGCTGCGCGCGAAGATCGAGCATGACCCGGACAACCCGAAGATCGTGACGACGGTCCGCGGCGTGGGGTATCGAGCAGGGTCATCGGGCTCCTAGCGTGACCTCGCCACTGTCGCTTGCGGATCTGAGCGTCAGCCAGGTGCGGACCTGGCCTCGCCGCATCCACTCGCTGTGGCGTCGTTCGCTTCGGTTCCGCACGGTCTCGATCACCGTCGGACTTACGCTCGTCGCCGTTCTCGCCTCGGGCGTCTACATGTCGATCAGCGTCAGGAACGACCTG
Source organism: Paramicrobacterium salitolerans (assembly GCF_051513965.1). Taxonomy (GTDB): domain Bacteria; phylum Actinomycetota; class Actinomycetes; order Actinomycetales; family Microbacteriaceae; genus Paramicrobacterium. The sequence goes on along the minus strand of NZ_CP195847.1, from coordinate 1,859,712 downwards.
TTTTCATCACGCCTGAGCCAGGTGCTCGATGACTCGAGCCGAACCATGAGCTCCGTGCAGCGGCTCTTCGAATCCGCGGATATCAACGACCGAGTGGCGATCACCACCGTCATGAACACGGTTCGCAACCAGATGGCGGCGACCTCGTCGAGCCAGCTCATCGCCGGATACCGCGCTCCCGGGCAGGAGTACAACCCCTACGCCCCGCAGGGCTTCCGCAGCTCTGAGCTCGCCGGCGGTGTGCTCACGAACGATCTTCGCGCGACGGTGCAGGACAGCGTCGGGCAGCAGTGGTGGCAGTCCGTCACCCTCGAAGGGCCGAACGGCGAGGTGCCCGGCGTCATCGTCGGCCAGCTGATCGATGTGCCCGGTGCGGGCAAGTACGAGTTCTACATTGGCTTCGACCTCACGGACTCCGAGCAGACGCTTCAGTTCCTGCAGCAGACGATGCTCATCGTCGGACTCGCGCTGCTGCTGCTGGTGGGAGCGGTGGCCTGGGTGGTCGTGAGACTCGTTGTTGAGCCGATCACGGTCGCCGCGGAGACGAGTCAGAGACTCGCCGACGGCGATCTCGGAGTGCGCATTCGTGAGAGCGGAGAGGACGAACTCGCGACGCTCGCGCGATCATTCAACGGGATGGCCGACAGCCTCCAACAGAGAATCCGCGAGCTCGCAGAGCTCTCGCTCGTGCAGCAGCGCTTCGTCTCCGACGTATCTCACGAGCTGCGGACGCCGCTGACGACGATCCGCCTCGCCGATGACGTCCTGTATGACCAGCGTGATGCCTTCCCGCCCGCCACGACGCGCACGGTCGAACTCCTCCACACGCAGGTCGAACGATTCGAGCTCCTGCTCAACGACCTGCTCGAGATCAGTCGGTATGACGCGGGATCGGTCCAGCTGGAGCTCGACCCGACGAACCTCGCCGCGCTCGCGCAGGACTGCATCGAGGGGATGGAAGCGCTCGCCGAGGAGCGCGGCTCCGACGTGCGACTCGTGGCACCGGGGGGACACGGCGAGGTTGAGATGGATCCTCGCCGCATCCGGCGCATCGTCCGCAACCTGCTCGGCAACGCGATCGAGCACGGTGAGGGAAAGCCGATCGTCGTGACTGTGGACAGCGACGAGAAGTCCGTCGCGCTCACGGTGCGAGACTACGGACTCGGCATGAGCGAGTCCGACGCGGAGCACGTCTTCGATCGGTTCTGGCGCGCCGATCCGTCGCGTCGACGCACGATCGGCGGCACGGGGCTCGGTCTGTCGATCTCCACCGAGGATGCCTCGCTTCACGGCGGCATCCTCGATGTCTGGTCTCGGCTCGGGGAGGGCAGCTCCTTCCGGCTCACGCTTCCGCGCACACCCGGCGAGAAGGTGACGAGCTTCCCGCTGCCTCGCGTGCCCGAAGACGTCGACGGTCCCGGTCCGAGCATCGAACTGGAGGACGAATGAGACGACTGCTCACGCTCGTCACCCTGCTCGTCTGCGGGGCGCTGCTGGCCGGATGCGCCGACATCCCGCGCGAGGGGAGCGTGCGCGCGGGCAACCCCGTCACGGGAGACGAGAGCAACGCCGACGTGACCCTCATCGCCGACGGTCCCGTTCCGGGCGCGTCACAGGAGGACCTCCTGAAGGGCTTCATCGCAGCGGCATCCAGCCCTCTCAACAACTACGCCGTCGCGCGGGAGTTCCTCGCCCCCGCGTTCCGCCTTGACTGGAACCCTGATTCGTCGGTTACCCTCGACGATCCCGGCGAGCGCGAGTTCGCGCGCACCGCAGATGACTCCATCGAAGTGTCTGCATCGCCAGCAGCGGTCGTCGATGCGTCAGGAGTGTACTCAGAGCGCTCCACTCAGGGCACGGTGAAGAACTCCTACTCATTCGCGAAGGTCGATGGCGAGTGGCGAATCACGGATGCCCCGAACGGAGTGCTGCTGGAGCAGTCGCTGTTCGAGACCGTCTTCGACCAGCACATCCTGCGCTTCTTCGATCCCAGTTGGTCGACGCTCGTCCCCGACGTCCGCTGGTTCCCCTCGGGAAGTGCGGCGGCGACCCGCATCGTGACGGAGCTGCTCAAGGGGCCGAGTGACTGGCTTGCGCAGTCGGTGACGACAGCGTTTCCGGACGGCACTCGGCTCGTGAGAAGCTCTGTGCCTGTCGCTGACGGTGAAGCTCAGGTGGATCTGAGTCGCGACGCCCTCACGGCGGACAGCACGGCCCGCAAGCGCATGAAGGCTCAGCTGGTCGCGAGTCTCGAAGGGGTGGCCGGGGCCGGGATCGTGACGATCCTCTTCGACGGCCAGTCGGTCGAGATCCCATCGCTCACGGTGCGTGAGATCCGGGTCGACTCACGACCGCTCATCATGACGGACGACGGCTTCGGGTACGCGAACGGGGCAGACATCGAGCGGCTGTCAGGCATTTCGGATGCTGTCGAGAAGCTCGATCCGCTCAGCGCGGCGATCAACAGCGAGAACACGCAGGTCGCGGTGCGAGCCGCGTCTGGCGTCTATTCGGTCAGTCGTGATGCGGCACCGGTTCTCGTGGACTCACGCAGCGGTCTGGTCGATCCGACCATCGACGACGCGGGCTTCGTCTGGACCGTGCCGGCGTCGAACCCGGGGAAGGTGCAGGTGCACGACGCGGACGGGGCGGCATACCACCTGCAGGCGAGCTGGCCTGAGGCGTCGAAGATCACGTCGCTGCAGCTGTCGCGGGACGGCACGCGGATCGTGGCGCTCATCAATTCGAGCGGAACTCCCCAGCTCCTCCTCGCCGGAGTGCGACGCGGGGCGGACGGCGTCCCGACCTCGATCGGGGAGCCGGTGCGCTTCCCCGTTCCCAGCGGAACTCCTATCGCCGCCACTTGGGTCGACGATCACAGTGTCGCGGTGCTGTCGGAGTCGAGCTCTACGAGAGTGTCCATCGTCGAGCTCGGCGGACCCTCGGAGGACCTCGGAACGGTCGATGACGCCGTGGACATCATCGGCAGCAACGGCGTGGAGGACATGAGGGCGCTGACCGAGTCCGGCGAGATGCTGTCCCGGCGTGGTGCCGGCTGGCAGACCGCCCGTGACGAGGTTCAGTTCATCGCCACCCAGATCGGCTCGCCGTCGGACTGACGTCCACAGGCATCCGCACACAGGCGCTCTCCACAGTTGAGCGGAACCGGTCGTTTTCGCGGCGCGCGCGATGAGACGGTCGGTGAATGGGGAGACACGCGGGAGACGGATGGCAGCGGTCGCTGATCCGACACTGCCGTGACCTGCTCTGGCGCGCGGCCGGCGAGGCGGCCGACTTCATCGTGCCGGTCCAGTGCACCGGCTGCGGGGCCGATGGCGCAGGCGTCTGCGGTGCCTGCAGTGCACTGCTGACCTCCGGAACGGTGCATCGCCGTGTGTCGGGTGTCGACGTGTTCAGCAGCGCTCTCTACGAGGGACGTGTGAAGCGAATGCTCCTCGCGTTGAAGAGAGACGGGCGAACGGATGCCGCGGTCGCTCTCGGCCGCGGGCTGCGCCGTGCCGTCGACGCCGTTCTCGAGCACTCAACGGGAGCCGACATCGAACTCGCTCCCGTTCCTGGCACGTACCGATCCCGCGTGGCGCGCGGCTTTGCCCCTGTGAGCCTCGTGCTCCGTCGGGCGGAGCTGTCGGGTGCCCGCGTGCTGCGCTGGAGGCGTCGGCCCGCCGATCAGATTGGTTTGAGCGTGCACGAGCGGCGAACGAACCTCACCGGGACTCTCCGTGCCCTCCCGCGGGCAGCTGGGCGTCGGTTCATCGTCATCGATGATGTCGTGACCAGCGGGGCGACACTGGCGGAATGCGTGCGCGCGTTGCGTGAGCAGGGCGCCGAGGTGGTTGCATGCGCCACCGTGGCATCCACACCTCTGAGGGGTGCTGACCGTCGCGGATCGTCACGCGCCACGCCCGAGAGAAATGAGGGGTGACAAGGAATGCCGGCAGGACTACGGTGTATGAAAAGGCGTGAAAGGATCGCCCGGACAACCAGGCGAGTCACGCCGGATCCGGAGGTCGCCGTGGAAACTAACATCGTCGGAATTGGCCTGGGAATCACCGATCGCTTCCGCGATTACGTGGACGAGAAATCGGAGAAGATCACCAATCTCACCGATCGTGTCATAGCGTTTGAGGTGAAGGTCAGCCGCCACAACGACAAAAGCGGTAAGAACGGTGATGATCGCGTCGAGTTGACGCTCATCGGGCCGGGCCCCCTCGTGCGGGCCGAGGCGACCGGTGGCGACAAGTACAGCGCGTTCGACATCGCGATCGATAAGCTGCTGGAGCGCGTCCGTCGTGCCAAGGAGCGCAAACAGGGGCGCCGCGGCAAGAAGCGCACGTCGCTTCACGCGGCGGCGACGGGACAGTTCGCAGCCGTCGGACTTCAGCCAGCACCCGCTGAAGTCATCGATCGTGTTCGAGCAGGAGAATCACCGGTCGACGATGTGGAAGAGGTCGAGGAGTACTCGCCCGTCGTTATCAGGCAGAAGACATTCCCCGCCGAGTGGATGACGGTCGACGATGCAGTCGACCGGATGGAGCTCGTCGGTCACGACTTCTTCCTGTTCATCGACGCCAGAACAGATCGGCCGAGCGTGGTCTACCGCCGGAAGGGGTGGGACTACGGCGTCATCGAGCTGGCAGAGGAAGCCGAAGCGAACAGGGCATGACCCAGTGAGAGAGCCGGGCAGCGTCTTCACGGCGCTGCCCGGCTCCCATGTTCAGGGCGCATCAAGCGCAGGGTCGCTAACATGGGTACGATCGACCCCCGCTCGACGGACGAATCGGGCATTGTAGGGACGTGGCGTCGCCCCGGGCGCCGTGAACAAAGTGGAGTGCATTCGTGGCCTCAGTATTGGAAAAAGTTCTTCGCGCAGGCGAAGGGCGCATCCTCAAACGCCTTAAGAACTACGCCAAGGCAGTCAACGCTCTGGAAGACGATTTCGCGGAGCTCAGCGATGACGATCTGAAACACGAGACGGCGGAGCTCAGGGAGCGCTACGAGAACGGCGAGAAGCTCGACCACCTGCTTCCCGAGGCGTTTGCGGCCGTGCGCGAGGCCGCGAAGCGGACCCTCGGCATGCGGCACTTCGACGTGCAGATCATGGGCGGCGCCGCCCTTCACCTCGGAAACATCGCTGAGATGAAGACGGGTGAGGGAAAGACTCTCGTCGCGACCCTTCCGGCATACCTGAACGCCATCACCGGCAAGGGTGTCCACATCATCACCGTGAACGACTTCCTTGCGACCTATCAGTCGGAGCTCATGGGCCGCGTGTTCCGTGCGCTCGGCATGACGACCGGCGTCGTGGTCTCCGGCCAGACTCCCGATGTTCGCCGCAAGCAGTACGAGGCGGACATCACGTATGGAACGAACAATGAGTTCGGCTTCGACTATCTGCGTGACAATATGGCGTGGCAGAAGGACGGCATGGTCCAGCGCAGTCACAACTTCGTGATCATCGATGAGGTCGACTCCATCCTCATCGACGAGGCGCGAACGCCTCTCATCATCTCGGGCCCGTCTTCAGGCGAGGCTAACCGCTGGTTCACCGAGTTCGCCCGCATCGCCTCGGGACTCGTCGCCGGGGAAGACTACGAGGTCGACGAGAAGAAGCGGACCGTCGGTGTGCTGGAACCCGGCATCGAGAAGGTCGAGGACTACCTCGGCATCGACAACCTCTACGAGTCGGCGAACACGCCGCTCATCTCGTTCCTCAACAACGCGATCAAGGCGAACGCCTTGTTCAAGAAGGACAAAGATTACGTCGTGATGAACGGCGAGATCATGATCGTCGACGAGCACACTGGTCGAATCCTCGTCGGTCGTCGATACAACGAGGGCGTCCACCAGGCGATCGAGGCCAAGGAAGGCGTTCCCGTCAAGGCGGAGAACCAGACGCTCGCCACCGTGACGCTGCAGAACTACTTCCGCATGTACGACAAGATCTCGGGAATGACCGGTACGGCGGAGACCGAGGCGGCTGAGTTCATGTCGACGTACAAGCTCGGTGTCGTGCCCATTCCGACGAACAAGCCGATGCAGCGCAAGGACAAGCCCGATCTGATCTACAAGACAGAAGAGACGAAGTTCGCGCAGGTCGTCGAAGACATCGTCGAGCGCAACGAGAAGGGTCAGCCCGTTCTCGTCGGAACCACGAGCGTCGAGAAGAGCGAGTATCTGTCTCGGCTCCTCGCCAAGAAGGGTGTGCGTCACGAGGTTCTGAACGCCAAGAACCACGCTCGCGAGGCATCCATCGTCGCTCAGGCAGGCCGATTCGGCGCCGTCACGGTCGCCACAAACATGGCCGGACGAGGCACGGACATCATGCTCGGCGGCAACGCCGAGTTCCTCGCCGTGCAGAAGATGAGCGAGCTCGGTCTTTCGACGACGGACACTCCGGACGAGTACGAGGAGAAGTGGGACGAGGTCTTCGACGAGGTCAAGGCCGAGGTTCAGAAGGAGGCCGAGAAGGTCATCGAGGCCGGTGGCCTCTACGTCCTCGGCACCGAGCGGCACGAGTCGCGACGCATCGACAACCAGCTCCGCGGTCGTTCTGGTCGTCAGGGCGACCCGGGTGAGAGCCGCTTCTACCTGTCTCTTCAGGATGACCTCATGCGGCTGTTCAACCACGCAGCCGCAGAGAGTTTCATGTCGAGAGGCTTCCCCGACGATGTCGCGATCGAGGCGAAGATCGTCACTCGGGCGATTCGCAGCGCGCAGGCACAGGTCGAGTCTCGCAACGCGGAGATCCGGAAGAACGTCCTGAAGTACGACGACGTCCTCAATCGTCAGCGTGAGGCGATCTACACGGACCGTCGTCGAATCCTCGAGGGGGACAACCTCAACGAGCGCGTGCAGCGATTCCTCGAAGACGTCATCACGGAGGTCCTTGATGAGCACATCGGCGAGGGCAACGGGGATGACTGGGACTTCGACGCGCTGTGGCTGGAGCTGAAGACGCTGTACCCGATTGGACTCACGATCGACGAGGTCGTGCAGGAGGCTGGCTCCAAGGGCCGTGTCAACCGCGCCTTCGTTCAGCGGGAGATTCTCTCCGACGCCAAGCTCGCATATCAGGCGCGCGAGGAGAAGCTCGGCTCGGACGCGATGCGTGAGCTAGAGCGACGCGTCGTGTTGCAGGTGATCGACCGTCGCTGGCGTGACCACCTCTACGAGATGGACTATCTGAAGGATGGAATCGGACTTCGCGCGATGGCGCAGCGTGATCCGCTCGTGGAGTACCAGCGTGAGGGCTACTCACTGTTCCAGCAGATGATGGGCCAGATTCGCGAGGAGTCGATCGGCTACCTCTTCAATCTCGATGTCGAGGTCACCCGCCCCGAGGGGGAGGACGGCGAGGTCGGTCCGACGATCGTCGCGAAGGGCCTCTCACGTTCGGACGGGGAGACGGAGAAACTGAGCTACTCGGCCGCGAACGAGGACGGCGAGGTCGAGGTTCGCAACCAGCGTGGGCAGATCGAGAAGGGCGCGACGACGAAGGCGCAGCGCGCTGCGCAGCAGAGGAACGCTTCGGGCCAGCAGCGGCAGGCGCCGCGGCCTCAGCGACCCGCGCCGACCGCTCAGAAGAAGGAGCCGGCGAAGCGCGGAGCCTTCGGTCAGGCGACCTCTGAGGACAGCGCTCCCGCACCGGCAAACCGGGCGCAGCGGCGTGCACAGCAGAAGCGGAAGTAGATCGCGCTAGAGGACGCCGACTGACGTCGCGCGCCACCGGTGATCGATGCCTTCGAGGCGGATCGCCACGGCGCGCGCACGTGTGCGGCCGACCTGAACCATGACTACGGCCTCGCAGACGTCATCGACGGGCATCTGCGTGTGTACGCTTCCAACGTGGACGATGGGCCTCATCGCCTGCTGCCGCTTGACCGAACGTGCGCGGGCGGCGAGAGAAGCCTGTTTGACGAGCGTGCGGTAGACGTCCTCGCTGATCCAGCGGGAGAGCTGCTCGAGATCGCGCGCCCCGGCGATCACCTCGATGACGCTTCGAGTCAGATTGATGAGCAGGGGCTCGGGGTCGGGCAGATCAACGGCGCGGGTTCGGAGAAACGTGAAGTCGGAGTCAGGATCGGCGATCCCGCAGCGAGCAGGAGTGGGAAAGGGCTGTTCGATATCTGTTTCTCTCTGCGGGGCTGCGGTGCCTGCGTTCATCACTTCTCCGACTGAGTCTTCTCTCGAGGCTTCGTCGTGCGTGGATGTTATCTCCACGACGGAATGGCGTGCGCGACCCCCGTGCGGGGGACCGCGGCTCTTGGACAGACACTCAACCAGTTTGTGTACCGAGTTGTAAAGCATATTTCGTCGTTTGTGGATAACTCCTCGAATTTCATGCGCCGGGCGCTAAGGTCGGAGACCATGCGATGGGACAGCCTCTTCGACGACCTCGAAGGTCAGCTGGAGTCCGAGTGGAGCGCCGAGGAGATCGAACGGCGCGCCGAGGACGAGCGGCTGCGTATCGGGCGGCTGAGCGTGCGCGACCGGCTTCTCGCACTCGGTCCGGGCCCGACAGGGGAGGGCGCCGCGCCTGTGCAGGTGCGGCTTCGGCTCAGAGCCGGCCGAGACGTGAACGTCGTTCCGCGCTCGTTCGGTCGAGACTGGATGGCAGGAGACCTCGTCCGGGCGCACGGTCGTGCGAGTGCCTGCATCGTGCCGATCGCAGCTGTCTGCGGTGTCCTCCTGTCGCCGACCTCCGTGCCGCTCAGTCTCGAGGGGGAAGGCGATTCCGGCGCAGCTCCGCGAGTCTCTGAGCGCATCGGGCTCGCATTCGCCCTGAGGGACGTGTGTCGCCGACGTGCGTACGTCACGATCTCCGGTCTCGTCGGCTCCGTCTCCGGCACCATCGACCGTGTGGCGCGTGATCACATCGATGTCGCAATCCACGCGCCGGGGACGCCACGTCGCACACGCGAGGTCAGTCACGTCGAGATCGTGGCGACAGCAGCGATCGATCTGGTCGAGCTCTGACGATCAGGGCCGACGAGGCCGTGGGTCCGAGATGTCCTGCACGCTCGCCGCGTTCGCTTCGCGCCACAGGCTCATGCGCCGAGTCTCCTCGTATTTTGCCTCGATGTAATCCTCGAGCACGCGGCGTTCGATGCGCCACCGTCCGGGACTTCCGACCTGGATCGCGGGCAGCTCGGCCGAATCGATCAGCGCGCGCACATCGTCGACGGAGATGTTGAGTATCTCCGAAGCGTCGGCCACGGTGAGGAAGCGACCGATCGAGTCAGGCGAAACGTGATCCATGACATCGATTATCGTCACTCAGACTGTGTGAAACGTGTCTTGTGGATAACTTTCTCGGCTGTTTCTCCGACTTGGCACGATGGTCATCATGCTGCAGGACACTACCTCCACCGAGCGACCCGCCCGACGACGATTCTGGTTCGACGCGCGCTTCGTCATCGGCATCGTGCTCGTGCTCGCGTCCATCGCGGGAGTCTGGGCCGTCGTCGATGCGAACGACAAGACGATCGCCGTGTACTCGGCGTCCGCGACCCTTCCGGCCGGACAGCCCGTCGACACTGACGACCTTGCTCTGATCCGCGTGCGCCTCGGCTCTCTCACAGACAGCTATATCAGGGAAGGGGCGCTGCCAGAGGGGAAGATCGTGCTCACGCACACAGTGGCCGAAGGTGAGCTACTTCCGGCGGGCGCGGTCATCAGTGCTGACGAGGTCGGGGTGGCTCCCGTCGTCGTTCAGACGACGGGAGAGCTCGCCGAAGCCGTCGACACCGGCGCGGTTGTCGATGTCTGGGCCGCCGAACCGCGTGAGAGTGATCAGTTCGGGCAGCCGACAGTGATCGTGAGCGGCGCTGTCGTCTCCCGTGTGCTCGCGTCCGATTCCATGGTGGGCCAGCAGCAGGTCAGCGTCGAGCTTCTCGTTCCGAAGGGAGCGCTCGCCACAGTGCTCTCCGCTCACGCAAACGGTTACGCGATCTCACTGATTCCATCTGCGGGAACAGCATGACCCGGCTTGTCATCGCGATCTCCCGATCGACCGAAGAACGCCTCATTGAACACCTTCTCGCGGACGGCGTGGATCTTCTCGCGCGGATAGGCGCATTCGACGACGTCCTGGGGACGCTGTCTCGAACTAAACCGGACGTTTTGCTCGCCGACGCTGATGCCATCGACGGGGACGTTCTCGCCCACTGCGACGAGCTTGGGATCCGTCCCGTCGTCATGTGCGGTGACGAAGGGCAGCGGCGGAGCGTGACCCGCCTGGGCATCCTCGACGTGCTCGACCAGCAGGCTTCCGCACGAACCGTATGCGAAGCTCTTGTGCGCCCTGTCCTGGACGACAGGGCCCTGGAGCCCGCGGCAGGACGCGTGACCGCGGTGTGGGGTCCCGCGGGCGCTCCAGGGCGGACGACAGTCGCGATCTCGCTCGCCGTGGAGCTCGCTCATCTCGGGGCACACGTCGCGCTCATCGATGCCGACACATGGAGCGCGTCGATCGCGCAGATGCTCGGGATGCTGGACGAAGCGCCCGGGTTCGCCGCCGCGTGTCGGCTCGCTGGGCAGGAGACTCTCACGATCGATGAGCTGGAGCGACTCAGCCAGCGGTATGCGGTCTCGGAGGGACGCCTCTCAGTGCTCACCGGTCTCACGAGATCCTCACGGTGGCCGGAGCTCACGACGACGCGAGTGACCGACACCATCGCCGTATGCCGTTCGTGGGTCGATCACGTCATCATCGACACAGGTTTCAGCCTCGAGGCTGACGAAGAGATCATGAGCGACATGTTCGCGCCTCGACGAAACGCGGCCACGCTCGCCGCGCTCCGTGCCTCAGATGCGGTCATCGGAGTGGGGCGTGCCGACCCGATCGGAATCAGCAGATATCTCCGCCGGCACTCCGAACTTCTCGAAGCAATCGGAGGTGTTCCCGTGCGCACCGTGATGAATCGCGTGCGTTCTGGCCCGATCGGCATCGGTCCCGGCTCGCAGATCGCCAGCACACTTCAGCGATTCGGCGGGATCACCTCTCCGACGTTCGTCGCGAATGATGAGCGGGCGGCAGACGCCGCGCTCCTCGAGGGGCGAAGCATGCGAGAGGTCGCGCCGCGTTCGCCGGCTGCGGCCGCGTTGCGCGAGCTCGCGCGCAGTCTCGCGCCGACGTCAGAGAAGCGGATGAGTCGACGGGAACGACGCACATCGTCAAGTGCACGGAGGCGACGCGGCGCGCTGAAGCCCTTCCTGGTCGGAAGATCACCGTCGTCACCATAAACTGGTGCAATGTCGACGCTCAGTGATCTGATTCTCGCGCAGGGCCTGTCCGATGAGGCAGATGTTGATTGGCTGCACATGCTCGTGGAGGACGCCCAGCTGCTCGCGGATCTCGCATTCGCCGACATCGTGCTGTGGGTACCCACCCAGGACGACAGCTTCATCGCCGTCTCTCACTACCGACCATCCAGCGCTGCGACTCTGTTCTATCGAGATTTCGTGGGGCAGAAGGTCAAGCAGCAGTGGCGCGCGCAGGTGACCGAGGCATACACTTCGGGCCGTATCATCGACTCGTCAGCCCCGGACTGGTACGAGGAGACACCGACGCGAGTGGTCGCCGTCCCCGTCGTGCGTCGACTCTCCGCCGAGAGCGCTGAGACGACACCGGGGCCCATCGCCGTGCTTACCAAGCACACGAACCTCAGCGAGACGCGCTCGCCGAGTCGTCAGGAGCTCACCTTCAACAGCTGCGCGGCAGACCTCTTCGGCATGATCGCTTGCGGAGACTTCCCCGACCTGTCGGCGCCGACCGGTCCGCGCCGGGGCGCGCCCCGTGCATCAGACGGCCTGTTGCGGCTGGACGTCGAAGGGACCACGACGTTCGCGAGCCCGAACGCGCTGTCCGCGTTCTACCGCATGGGCTTCGAAGATGAGCTCGAAGGGGAGTCTCTCGCTGAGGTCACGACGGAGATCCTGGGGGATCGCCAGGAGAGCGACGAATCTCTGCCGCTCGTCGTGACCGGGCGGGCACCGTGGCGCACCGACATCGAGTCACGCGGAGTCACCATCTCGCTGCGTTCGATCCCGCTTCGCGTGCAGGGGGAGCGGACTGGTGCCATCGTCCTCTGTCGCGACGTCACCGAGCTCAGGCACCGCGAGCGTGAGCTTCTGACGAAGGACGCGACGATTCGTGAGATCCACCATCGAGTGAAGAACAACCTGCAGACGGTCGCGTCGCTGCTGCGCATCCAGGCGCGTCGTGCCCACTCCGACGAAGCGAGCAACGCCCTCACCCAGGCCATGCGTCGCGTGACAGCGATTGCGGTGGTTCACGACACACTCTCCGAAGGGCTGACACAGGACGTCGACTTCGACGACGTGTTCGAGAGAGTGCTCATGCTGATCGCCGAAGTCGCCTCATCGCACAACACAAAGGTGCAGCCGAAGAAGTCGGGGGAGTTCGGGGTGCTTCCGAGCGAGTACGCCACGCCGCTCGCCCTCGCGCTGACCGAGCTCGTGACGAACGCCGTCGAACACGGGCTGGCAGGGCGCTCGGGCGAAGTGGAGATTCGGGCGGAGCGCTCAGACGACGTACTCTCGGTCACCGTCAAGGACAACGGCACGGGACTCCCGGAAGGCCGCGTCGGACAGGGTTTGGGCACGCAGATCGTCCGGACGCTCATTCAAGGCGAACTGAGCGGAACGATCGATTGGCACACAGCGGTCGGAGAGGGCACCGAGGTGACCATCGACGTTCCGCTTCGCTTCATCAAATCCACGAAGTCCCGGTGACAACGAGAGCGGGGTCGGCCCGTCAGGCCGACCCCGCTTCGTCAGGGAGTGCTAGGAGGCGCGACGGGCACGAGCTGCCCGACGCTTGAGGGCGCGGCGCTCGTCTTCGCTGAGGCCGCCCCAGACACCGGAGTCCTGTCCGGTCTCGAGAGCATACTGGAGGCAGATCTCCGTGACCGTGCACGTCGCGCAGACGGCCTTCGCCTTCTCGATCTGGTCGACAGCCGGCCCCGTGTTGCCCACAGGGAAGAAAAGCTCCGGGTCGGCTGTGAGGCAGGCGGCTTTGTCGCGCCAATCCATGGGTATGCTCCTTATATTGTGCGAGAGAATTGGCCCGTGAGGCCATCGGGTGCAGTGTCGAGTCAGGGGGAGGTCCTCTGACTGGGACCTGCTCACAACCCTGTGAACGAATAACTCGACCTGCATAATCGTCGCATATCAGCAACAATCGATCAATAGTTTTGTATGGGATATTTCTGTGAGTAACCGAGCGGACACTGTTCCGTCACCCGAGTCCGGTAGACGAAGTCGAGCGGTGATTCTCTCGGCGGCGCTGCTCGCCGTCGAGAGTGCAGCGATGATCGTCGTCGTGGGCATCCTCATCATTGACCTGCTCACTCAGCAGGCACAGCGTCTCGATACGGCGATCGCTCTCACCGTTCTCGCCGTGATCGCGGCGGCGTGGATCTGCGCCGTCACAGCTGCGTTCTGGCGCGGTCGCTCGTGGTCGCGTGCGGGCGCGCTGACGTGGCAGATTCTGCAGATCGCGGTTGCTGTCGGCTCCTTCCAGGGAGTCTTTGCTCAACCCGCGGTCGGTTGGGCTCTGCTCATCCCGTCACTGGCGGTCATCGTGCTTCTCGTCTCGAAGTCCGTCGTCGCCCACACGCGCCCAGAAGGGCCGGAGCCTCACATCTAAGCGGCGTTGAGTCCCAGCTTGCGCAGGAGCATCGACACGTGTCCCTTCGCACGCACGTTGTACAGTGCGAGTTCGACACGGCTTGCGTCATCGACCACGATCGTGGAGCGCAGCGTGCCTGTGATCACCTTGCCGTAGTTGTTCTTCTCGCCGTATGCGCCGTACGCCTTGTGAACGGTGAGGTCCTCATCGGAGAGCAGCGGGAACGTGAGTCCGTCGCGCTCGGCGAAGGCTGCGAGCTTCTGCGGAGCATCCTTCGAGATTCCGACAACGTCATAGCCGGCGTCCTGCAGGCGGGTGAGGCTGTCGCGGAAGTCGCATGCCTGCCTAGTGCAGCCCGGCGTCATCGCTGCCGGGTAGAAGTACACAACGACTTTTCGTCCGCTGTAGTCGGAGAGCGAAACCGGCTTTCCGGACTGGTCTGTCAGGGTGAACGACGGGGCGGAATCGCCTGCGGCGAGACGGGGGTATTCGGTCATGCTCCCAGCCTATTCGGTCGCCGACTGCTCAGGCCGTGAACGTCGTCAGCAGACGCTGCAGGGAGTCCAGACGACCGATGGCCGCATCGGACAGGGTGCCCGCGTCCGCAGCCTCATTGAGCGCGCAGTCCGGCGCATCTGGAAGATGGGTGCACCCGCGAGGGCACGATTCGGCCACGGCATCCAGGTCTGGGAAAGCACCGAGGATGTTGTCTGTGTCGACGTGACCGAGGCCGAACGAACGGACACCGGGCGTGTCGATGATCCAGCCCGTCTCGCCGTCATGGGAGACGCGGTACGAGACTGCGGAGGACGAGGTGTGGCGTCCCCTGCCCGTCACGACGTTGACGTGCCCGGTCGCCCGGTTCGCATCTGGGGAGAGCGCGTTGACGAGCGTGGATTTTCCGACACCTGAGTGCCCGACGAAGACCGTAGTGTGTCCGACGAGCAGGCGGGAGATCTCATCCAGGGGCATGCTCTCCGTGCTGCTTGTGACGACGGTGAGGGGAAGCTCGGCGAACGTCGCGAGGAAAGGAGCAGGATCAGCGAGATCCGTCTTCGTCACGACCAGGAGCGGGGCGATGCCGGCGTCGAACGCCGCGACCAGATAGCGATCGACGAGGCGTGCGCGCGGCTCAGGGTTTGCCGCGGCCACGACGATGAGCATCTGATCGGCGTTTGCGACGATGATGCGCTCGACGTCATCGGTGTCGTCGGCGCTCCGCCGAAGCACGGTCGTGCGCTCCTTGACACGCACGATGCGTGCGAGAGTGCCCTCGTCGCCGGAGAGATCGCCGACGACGTCGACGCGGTCGCCGTTCACGATGGCGGTGCGCCGCAGCTCAGAGGCGCGCGTGCAGGTCACCTCGCGCTCATTGCGCTTCCCCTCGAAGAGCAGCACGGTGTAACGACCACGGTCCACCGCGAGGACGAGACCCGTCTCGGCATCCTTGTGGGCTGGCCTCGTTTTCGTCCGCGGACGTGAGCCGCGTCGACTCGGACGAACGCGCACATCGGACTCATCGAACAGCGGTTCGTCGTCGTCGCTGTCCCACCAGCTCATGAGAGGATCGCGCCCTCCCGACGAGGGGAAATGAGGCTCTGCCATAGCTCGGGGAACTGCGGAAGCGTCTTCGCCGTCGTCGCGATATCGACGATCTCGACACCGGGAACAGCGAGGCCGACGAGCGCGCCCGCGGTCGCTGTGCGGTGATCGTGATAGCTCCGCCACACGCCGCCGTGCAGCGGTCTGGGACGAACGGTGACGCCGTCGTCGTGCTCGGTGACGTCGCCGCCGAGACCGGTGAGCTCCGCGGCGATGGCTGCGAGGCGATCCGTCTCATGGTTTCTGATGTGGCCGATGCCGCGGAAGCGGGATGGGCCGTCTGCGAACGCCGCGAGAGCGATCAGCGTCGGGGCGAGCTCGCCGCCGTGCGACAGATCCATGTCGACCGCGTGGATGGCGTCGCCCGCAGACACAGTGAGGCTGCCGTCGGAGAAGCGCTCGACGCGAGCCCCGAACTCGGGGAGCAAGCGTGCAAGATCGGCGCCCACCTGGGTGGTCTCCTCCGGCCAGTCCTCGATCGTGACTCGACCGCCGGAGACGATGGCGGCGGCGAGGAAGGGCGCCGCGTTCGACAGATCGGGTTCGATCGTGACGTCTCGGCCGCTGATCGGTCCGGGCTCGACGGTCCAGAGACCGCGCTCGGGGGAGGCCGCGTTGACGCCGCGACCGCGAAGCGCGGCGATCGTCATAACGATGTGTGGTGTGCTCGGGAGATGCTCGCCGCTGTGGCGCAGAACCAGCCCTTCGTCGAATCGCGCCGCAGACAGGAGGAGCGCCGAGACGAACTGACTTGACCCCGATGCGTCGATGGTGAGCTCGCCGCCGGTGACAGCCCCAGTGCCGTGGAGCGTGAACGGCAACGCTGTCGCCGAAGGGTCGATGTCGACGCCGAGGTCTCGCAGGCCGGAGAGCACCGGAGCCATAGGGCGGCCGCGAGCGGCGTCGTCGGCGTCGAACGTCGTCGGCCCGAGCGCGAGCGCCGCGACGGGTGGGACGAAGCGCATGACGGTTCCGGCGAGGCCGCACTCGACGGTGGTCGAGCCGATGAGCTCGCCCGGCACGATCTCGAGATCCGGGCCGTACTGGCCGGAGCCCTCGACCTCCGTGATCTCCGCCCCCAGAGCACGCAGCGCGTCGATCATATTCTGACTGTCGCGGGAGTGGAGGGGCCGTCTGATGCGGCTCGGCTCCGACGCGAGAGCCGCGAGGACGAGCTCGCGATTGACGAGCGATTTCGACCCCGGAAGCGCGATTCGAGCGTCGATCGGATGCTCCGCCGTCGGCGCGGGCCACAGCACCTCGCCGTCAAGCGTGCGGCTGTCGCCGGCGAGCTGATCGTCGGGCCCGGAATATTTCGATTCGAACATCGTTATCTAATGTATCGACGAATCGTGGGAAAGGACGCATATGACGTATGCGGCAGTGCTCGATCCAGTCGCGGTGAGAGACGTAGACTGGCCGGTGATGACTGTGCCTGAGATTCCGACGCCCGTGGCCGCGGACGACCCGCATGCCCTTTTCGAGGAGCAGGCGCTGCCGTTCCTGGACCAGCTCTACGGCGCAGCCATGCGCATGACGAAGAACCCGGCGGACGCTCAGGATCTCGTTCAAGAGACGTTCGTGAAGGCGTACGCGGCCTTCGGTCAGTTCAAGCAGGGCACCAACCTCAAGGCGTGGCTCTACCGCATCCTGACCAACACCTACATCAATCAGTACCGCAAGAAGCAGCGTGAGCCGTATCAGAGCGCGATCGATGATCTTGAGGACTGGCAGCTCGGCGGCGCAGAGTCGACGACATCGCGGCCGCACCGTTCTGCGGAGAGCGAAGCGATCGATCACATGCCCGACAGCGCGGTGAAGGAAGCTCTGCAGGACATCCCCGAGGACTTCCGTCTCGCCGTCTACCTGGCGGATGTCGAAGGTTTCAGCTACCAAGACATCGCCGAGATCATGAAAACCCCCATCGGAACCGTCATGAGCCGATTGCACCGTGGCCGTCGGATGCTGCGGGACCGACTGACCGAGTACGCAGCCGAGCGTGGAATCACGACGCCGGCGAGGAGCGAGAAATGACTGACTGCGGTTGCGAGAAAGCCCGTCACGATCTCGAGGAATACCTGAGGAACGAGATCTGCCGCACGGAGGCCGCCGACATTCGGAGCCACCTGGCGGACTGCGAGGACTGCACCAAAGAGGCGCTCCTCGCTCGAACGCTCACGGAGGTTGTGCAGCGTGCGTGTCGCGAGACCGCTCCTGAGGAGCTCCGCATTCAGGTGATCGCACGCCTGCGCAAGGCGACCGCGCACTGAATCGTACTCAGTGGTCTCGCTCGTCGAGGTGGCTGAGACGCGTCTCCTCAGCATCCAGAATCGCTTGGGCTCGTTCGAGCACGCGCGAGCTGTAGACGCCTCGAGAGCGCGCATCCAGGAGAGCCGCTCGCTCAGCCTGGAGAACGCGGCGCCTGAGTGATCGGCGCTGTTCGTGAGGGCCTGGGTTGTCGCTGTCGAGCACCTCGGACATCGCCTCGGAAAGACGCGTCGTGTCGAGCCGGACCTGCGTGATGACGTCGTCGTCGTACGCACTGCCGTTCGGCTGGCGAAGCTCGGGGTTGTCGAGAACGGCCGTGCCGATCGTTCCGATCTCGTCGATGAGCTCCGCGAGTTCCGAACGGTCGGCGCGCGCGTCAGATCCCTTGATGCCGAGCGCTCGGATCAGCAGCGGCAGCGTGCCGCCCTGCAGGACGAGCGTCACGAGAGCGACTGTGAAGGCCATGAGCACGAGCTGCGGGCGGTAGGGAGTCTCCTCGGGGAGCGATTGGGCGGCCGCGAGCGTGACAACCCCGCGCATGCCCGACCACGCCAGAACGGCGGCGCCGCGCCACCCGAGGCCCTCGGAAGTGAGGAAATCGAGGTCTGCCTGCCGCCGTTGGAGCACCCGAGTCGCACGTGACCAGCGTTTCGACGGCGTTCGATCCGGTGGACGAACCGCAGCGAGCCGCTCGAGCGCGAGGCTGAGGCGCGGGCCCCGCTGCTGTGCCCGCCGCTGCTCCCGCCTGAGGGAGGCCACGAGCGGAACTACGAACAGGACGCGTACCACGACGAGCAGCCCTGTCGCGAGAAGACCGAAGAGGATGCTCGAGGTGACGCTGAATCCGCCGTCCTGCACGCGCCCGATGAGCAGATGCACCTCGTAGCCCATGATCAGGAAGACGCCGTTCTCCAGAATGAGCTGCGCCGTCCGCCAGTTGATGCGCTCGCTGATTCTGTCTTGCGCCGAGAAATGCTTGGCGCTCTGGTGGCCGGTGATGAGACCGGCTGTCACAACGGCCACCACGCCCGAGGCCCCGAGCTCTTCCGAGGGTACATACGTGATGAACGGTACGGCGAAGGAGATTGCGGTGGTGAGCACCGAATCGTTGAGGCGTGAACGCACCCAGACCGAGATCAGTCCTACAACGACCCCAACCGCGATCGCCACCAGTACGGCATACAGGAAGTCGCCGACGACACCGAAGAACGTCACCGTGCCTCCGACCGCGGCGATGGCGGAGCGGAGCATGACGAGAGCGGTCGCGTCGTTGACGAGCCCCTCGCCCTCCAGCACGGTCACGAGGCGCGGCGGCAGCCCGAGCCGCTTTCCGATGGACGTGGCCGCAACAGCATCCGGCGGGCTGATGACGGCGCCGAGAGCGATGGCCGCGGGGAGTGAGAGGTCGGGGAGGAGCAGGTAGAACACGAAGCCCGTGACGACAGCCGAGACCATGACGAGGACGACTGAGAGACTGCTGATCGCTTTCACGTTGCGTCGAAAGTCGACGATCGGCACATTGACTGCAGCCGAGTAGAGGATCGGTGGCAGGGCGACCGTGAGGATGAGCTCGTGGGGGAGCTCGAACTCTGGCGCTCCCGGCACGAAACTGACGCCGACGCCGATCAGAACGAGGACGATGGGGGCGGCGACCCCGAGCTTCGGAGCGAAGAACGAGACGACGACGATGACAAGCACGCCGAGCGCACTCAAGAGGGCGAGCTCGGATTCCATCTTCACATTTTAGTGGGGCCGAGGGCGCAGACAGAGAGGCGGCCGACGCGTATCGCGCCGGCCGCCTCGTCGTGAAGCTGCGTCAGAGCGAGAGTGCGCGCTCGATGAGCTTTGTGTGCTCGGCGGCGTGGCGCTTGGCAGAGCCAGTGGCCGGGGACGCCGCGGCCGGCCGTGTAACGCCGATGATCCGGTCGTTCGCGAGGTGCTTCGAGAGCTCCAGCGAGATGAACGGCCAGGCGCCCTGGTTCTCCGGCTCCTCCTGAACCCACACGAGTTCGGCGTTCGGGTACTGCTCGAGAACGCGACGCAGCTCGGTTCCGGGGACAGGGTAGTACTGCTCGACACGGACGAGCGCGATCTCCGGGTTCGGGTTCTTCGTCAGCTCGCTGCGGAGATCCCAGTGGATCTTTCCTGCGTGCAGGAGCACGCGCTTGACAGCGCTCTTGTCGGTCACGCGGTCATCGTCGATGACCGGCTGGAACTTGCCCGATGTGAACTCCGGAAGGTCACTCGTCGCGCCCTTGAGCCGCAGCATCGCCTTCGGGCTGAAGACGATCAGCGGGCGGCGCGGGCGTGCGTAGGCCTGGCGGCGCAGCAAGTGGAAATAGGATGCCGGAGTCGACGGACGGGCCACCGTCATGTTGTTCTCCGCGCACAGCTGGAGGAAGCGCTCGATGCGCGCGGACGAGTGGTCAGGCCCGGCTCCCTCATAGCCGTGGGGGAGGACGAGCACCACGCTCGACCGCTGGCCCCACTTCTGCTCAGCGGACGCGACGAACTCGTCGATCACGATCTGCGCGCCGTTGGCGAAGTCGCCGAACTGCGCCTCCCACAGAACGAGTGCGTCCGGACGCTCAACCGAGTAGCCGTACTCGTACGCCATGACAGCGTACTCGGAGAGCAGGGAGTCGTAGATCCAGAAGCGTGCCTGGTTCTCCGACAGGTTCGTGAGCGGCAGCCACTCCTGGCCGTTCTCCCGGTCGTGGAGCACGGCGTGACGCTGCACGAAGGTGCCGCGACGGGTGTCCTGACCGGTCATGCGGACAGGCGTGCCCTCGAGGAGGAGAGAACCGAAGGCGAGCAGCTCGCCGAAGGCCCAGTCGATCTTGCCGTTGCGGCTCATGTCCGAACGCTTGTCGAGCAGCTGCTTCAGCTTCTTGTGCACAGTGAAGCCGGCCGGCATGTTGGTGAAGGCCTCGCCGACAGCCTCGATGACGTCGTTCGAGACACCGGTCGTCTCCGGCTCGCCCGTGTAGCCGTCCTCGTCGGTCTCGGGCAACACGACGGGGGTCGAGCTGGTCTGTGCGGCGTGAGTCTCCATGAAGGCGCGCTCCAGTCGATCCTGGAAGTCGCTGTGGGCCGACTCGTATTCCTCTTCGGTGATATCGCCACGTCCGACGAGAGCTTCCGTGTACAGCTTGCGGACCGAGCGCTTCGCCTCGATGAGGTTGTACATCAGCGGCTGCGTCATCGACGGGTCATCGCCCTCGTTGTGACCGCGTCGGCGGTAGCAGATGAGGTCGATGACGACGTCCTTGTGGAACTCCTGCTGGAACTGGAAGGCCAGCTGCGCCACACGGGCGACCGCCTCGGGGTCATCGCCGTTGACGTGCCAGATCGGAGCCTGGATCGTCTTCGCGACGTCCGTCGAGTAGATCGACGTGCGACCCTCGCTCGGTGTCGTGGTGAAGCCGACCTGGTTGTTCACGACCACGTGGATCGTTCCGCCGGTGCGGTAGCCGCGGAGCTGTGAGAGCTGCATCGTCTCGAGGACGACGCCCTGCCCTGCCATCGCCGCGTCACCGTGGATCAGAATGGGAAGCGTCCGGAAGGTTCCGATCGGCTGGCGGTCCTGCTTCGCCCGCACGATGCCCTCGAGCACGCCGTTGACGGCCTCGAGGTGCGAGGGGTTCGCGGCGAGGTAGACGGGAAGCTCCGTGCCGTCGGCCGAGCGGTAGGTTCCCTCGGTTCCGAGGTGGTACTTCACATCGCCCGATCCCGGGTTCTTGGAGTCCTGGTGGCCCTCGAACTCCTGGAAGATCTGACCGTAGGTCTTGCCCGCGATGTTGGTGAGGACGTTGAGGCGTCCTCGGTGCGCCATGCCGATGGCGGCTCCATCCAGACCGCGCTCCGTGGCCTCCTGGAGAACCGAGTCGAGCAGTGCAATCGTCGATTCTCCGCCTTCGAGGCTGAAGCGCTTCTGGCCGACGTACTTGGTCTGGAGGAAGGTCTCGAATGCCTCGGCCTCGTTGAGCTTGCCGAGAATGCGCATCTGCTCATCGTGAGTGGGCTTCGCGTACGGACGCTCGACCTTGTTCTGAATCCACGCACGCTGCGCCGGATCCTGGATGTGCATGTACTCCAGGCCGATGGTGCGACAGTAGGAATCGCGGAGAACACCGAGGATGTCGCGGAGCTTCATCTGGCGCTTCTCGGTGAAGTTGCCGGTGACGAACTCGCGGTCGAGATCCCAGAAAGTGAGACCGTGCGTCGCGATGTCCAGGTCGGGGTGCGAGCGCTGAACGTACTCGAGTGGATCGACGTCAGCCATCAGGTGACCGCGGACGCGGAACGAGTTGATGAGCTCCTGCACGCGGGCGGTCTTGTTGACGTTGTCGCTCACATCGACGGAGATGTCCGGCGCCCAGTGGATTGGATCGTATGGAATGCGCAGCGCCGCGAAAATGTCCTCGTAGAAATTGCGCTGCCCGATGAGGAGCTCGTGCACCTTCTTGAGGAACTCGCCTGAGCCGGCTCCCTGGATCACGCGGTGGTCGTAGGTCGAGGTCAGCGTGATCGTCTTGCCGATGCCGAGCTCGACAATCGTTTTCTCCGAGGCGCCCTGATATTCGGCGGGGTAGTCGAGTGCGCCAGCGCCGATGATGCAGCCCTGACCCTTCATGAGGCGCGGCACGGAGTGGACCGTTCCGATTCCGCCGGGGTTGGTGAGCGAGACGCTCGCACCCTTGAAATCGGCCGCTGTCAGCTTGTTCGAGCGTGCCCGGGAGACGAGGTCCTCATAGGCCTCGAGGTACTCGCCGAAAGTGAGGGTCTCCGCCTTTTTGATGGCAGGCACGAGCAGTGCACGAGTGCCATCCGGCTTGGGGATGTCGATCGCGATGCCGAGACCGATGTGTGCCGGAGCGACGACGCTCGGCTTGTCGTTGACGACGTCGTAGTAGACGTTCTGGCTCGGGAAGTCCTTGAGCGCCTGGATGAGCGCCCAGCCGATGAGGTGGGTGAAGCTCACCTTGCCGCCGCGAGCGCGCTTCAGATGGTTGTTGATGACGATGCGGTTGTCGATCATCAGTTTCGCCGGAATGGTGCGGACGCTCGTCGCCGTCGGAACGGTGAGGCTGACGTCCATGTTGGCGGCGAGAGTCTTGGGCATTCCGCGAAGGGGAGTGACGGTGTCCTCAGAGCCGTCGTCCTTCTCCTCGCTCTTCTTCTCGGGGGACCGCTGCGGAGCGTCGGCCGGGATCGGCTGTGACTTCGGCTGCACGCTGGTTGTCCGCGCGACGGGACGGTTCCCCTGAGCGGGAGCCGGGGTTGTCGTCGAGCTTGCCTGCGACGCTGCAGACGCCTCACCGCTCACCGGCTGATAGTTCTCGAGAATCGGCCACCACGACTTGTCGACGGAGTTCTTGTCCTGGACGTACTTGGCGTACATCTCGTCGACGAGCCACTCATTGGCTCCGAACTCTGTCGCCTGGCCGTCTTCGGCCCCAACTCCGGTCAACTGGCCTGACACCGTTGATCGCCCACCTTCTCTGTCGAAAATCGTGACGCGGAGCACTGCGCCTTCTCCGGGCAGCGCGCCATGACTTGTTCGGTTAATAAGCCTACGTCCTCGCGCGTGCATTGCGGGCCAAGGACAAGTAGCTTTGAGGTATGCGTTTCATCGGTGAAGTTCCGGCACACGATCTCACCTACTCGGATGTGTTCCTCGTGCCTTCGCGGTCTGACGTCGTCAGCCGTCTCGACGTGTCTCTCGCGCCTAACGACGGCACTGGAGCGACGATTCCTCTCGTCTCCGCGAACATGAACTCCGTCACAGGTCCGCGGCTGGCCGCCGCGCTTGCTCGACGCGGCGGTCTCGGTGTGCTGCCGCAGGACATGCCGCTGCAGGAGCTCGACGCTGCGATCCGGTGGGTGAAAGATCAGCCCGTCCTCTGGGACACCCCGTTGAGCTTCTCGCCCAAGGCCCAGGTCGCGGACGTGCTCGCCGTGCTTCCGGCGGTTCCTGATCACGGTGTCGTCATCATGGATGACGAGGAGTACGTCGGAAGCATCGAGGCCGCTCGCTTGAGCACCGCCCTTCCGGATGCCGCGCTGGGCGACCTGCTGCGTGGCTCGCAGGCATCGCTGGATGCCGATGGAATCGAGACGGGACGCAAGGCCTTCGATCTCATGGTGGAGGCCGACCTGAATTTCTGCGCAGTTCTGCGACGTGGAAAAGCGGTCGGCTCACTGAGCCGCCGCGGAGCGCTGCGCTCGACACTGTACGCACCCGCGACCGATGGCGACGGACGGCTGATTGTCGCAGCCGCGATCGGTGTGAACGGCGACGTCGAGTCGAAGGCGCGCGCGCTCGCCGCCGCTGGTGTCGACGTCCTCGTCGTCGACACTGCGCACGGGCACCAGGAGAGCATGATCCGCGCACTGTCGAAGGTGTCGGATCTCGATCTGGGAATCCCGATCGTCGCGGGCAATGTGGTCTCCGCGGTCGGGGTGGCTGATCTCGTCGACGCGGGGGCGAACATCATCAAGGTCGGAGTCGGCCCGGGCGCTATGTGCACGACGCGCATGATGACCGCGGTCGGTCGTCCCCAGTTCTCTGCCGTCCTCGAAGCCGCGGCGGAAGCCTCGGAACAGGGGGCCCATGTGTGGGCGGATGGCGGCATCCGCTACCCGCGAGACGTCGCTCTCGCTCTCGCTGCAGGTGCATCGAGCGCAATGGTCGGCTCCTGGTTCGCCGGCACCATCGAGGGGCCGGGGCAGCTGCGCTCCGACTCGCAGGGTCGGCTGTTCAAAGAGAGCTGGGGCATGGCCTCCACGAAGGCCGTGCGCGAGCGCTTCGGGCGCTTGGACGCCTACGAGCTTGCGAGGAAGACGCTGTTCGCGGAGGGAATCTCATCGTCGAAGATCTATCTCGACCCCGAGCGCCCATCGATCGAGGATCTGCTCGACATGATCACGTCGGGTGTGCGGTCGTCGTTCACGTACGCGGGAGCGCGCAGCATCGCCGAGTTCCACGATCGCGCGATCGTGGGCGTCCAGTCCGCAGCCGGATACGAGGAGGGCAAGGCTCTGCCGGTTTCGTGGTGATTCCTCAGGTAACGCCGGGGACCCTGACCGTATACTGTCAACATCATGGATGACCCTCCCCCTTCTTCATCAGCATCGGACTGTCACAGACCCAGCCTCCTGATGGAGGCCCCTCATGTCTGATCTGATCCTGCTGGCGATCGGCCTCATCCTGACCGTCGGCACAGGTCTGTTCGTCGCAAGCGAGTTCGCGCTCGTCAATCTCGATCGCGCGGATCTCGAGGCGCGACGTGATCGCGGCGAATCCCGCCTGACGATGACCATCGCGGCGCTCAAAGTGACGTCGACGCACCTATCCAGCGCGCAGCTGGGCATCACGCTGACCACGCTTCTCACCGGTTACACGCTTGAGCCCGCGTTCACGGCGTTCCTCTCGACGCCGTTCATCGACGCGGGAATGTCGGATGCCGTCGTGCGACCGATCGCCACGGTCGTCGCGGTGGCTATCGCCACGCTCCTGTCGATGATCATCGGCGAGCTCGTGCCGAAGAACTTCGCGCTCGCGGTTCCACGGGCGACCGCGAAGATCGCGGTTCCGTTCCAGGTCGTGTTCACCGCGATATTCAAGCCCGCGGTCGTGCTCCTCAACGAGAGCGCGAATGCGATACTGCGCGCGGTCGGAATCGAACCGAAGGAGGAGCTCTCCGGTGCTCGCTCTGCGGAGGAGCTCTCGAGCCTGGTGCGGCGGAGCGCCGGTGCCGGAACACTCGAGCGGGACACCGCGACGCTGCTCGATCGGACGCTGCAGTTCTCTGCCCGGACGGCATCCGATGTCATGACCCCGCGACCGCAGGTCGATTCGGTGAGCCGCTCAGACTCCGCGCAGACGGTCATTGATCTGACGCGGGCGACCGGCTTCTCACGATTTCCCGTCACCGACGAGGGGATCGACGACATCGTCGGCCTCGTGCACGTCAAACACGCGGTGGCCGTGCCGAAGGACCGGCGTGAGGACGTCCCCGTCTCGGCGCTCCAATCATCGATCGTGCGCGTGCCGGAGACGATGAAGCTCGATGCCCTCATTCCCCAGCTGCGTCGCCGCGGCTACCAGATGGCCGTCGTCGTCGACGAATACGGCGGAACGGCTGGCGTCGCGACGCTCGAGGACCTCGTCGAAGAGATCGTGGGAGAGGTCACAGACGAGCACGATCGCACGCGCGCGGGCGTCGTCAAGACGGCATCCGGTGTGGTGTTCTCCGGCAGTCTTCGTCCGGACGAACTTCGAGAGCGGACGGGTGTGCAGATTCCGGAGGATGGCCCCTACGAGACTGTCGCCGGGTACATGGTCAGCGAGCTCGGGCGACTTCCCGACGTCGGGGATGAGGTCGACATCGACGAGGGGACGCTCCGTGTGACGCGCATGGACGGGCGCCGCATCGACAGAATCAGATTCTCCCGACGAGAGGAGGGCGACGATGAGTGACTGGCTCGGAATCGTCTGGCTCGTCGTGCTGCTGCTCGGAAACGCGTTCTTCGTTGCGAGTGAGTTCGCGGTGATCTCGGCGCGCCGATCGCAGATCGAGCCGCTCGCGGAGAAGGGCAAGGGGAGCGCGAAGGTCGCCCTATGGGCCATGGAGCACGCCACCCTGATGCTCGCAACGACTCAGCTCGGCATCACGGTGTGCTCCCTGCTGATCCTGAACGTGTCGGAGCCGGCGATCCACCATCTGCTGGCGGGCCCGCTTGGCCTCACCGGTCTCGCGGTGGAGGTCGTGGACACGATCGCGTTCATCATCACGCTGGTGCTCGTTTCGTACCTGCACGTCGTCTTCGGCGAGATGGTGCCGAAGAACATCTCGTTCTCAAAGCCCGATACTGCTGTGCTGCTTCTCGCCCGACCGCTCGTCTGGATCGGGCGCGTGTTCAAGCCGGTCATCTGGTTCTTGAACGAGACGGCGAACCTCGTGCTGAAGATGTTCCGGGTCGAACCGAAGAACGAGGCGAACTCGACGTACACCCTCGACGAGGTCGCCACCATCGTGTCCCAGTCGACGCGCGAGGGGCTTCTGCAGGACTCCACCGGCGCACTGAGCGCGGCGTTCGAGTTCACGGAGAAGAAGGTGCGCGACGTCGCGATCCCGCTCGACGGCCTGGT
Source organism: Paramicrobacterium salitolerans (assembly GCF_051513965.1). GTDB lineage: Bacteria > Actinomycetota > Actinomycetes > Actinomycetales > Microbacteriaceae > Paramicrobacterium. Next base: position 1,833,010 of record NZ_CP195847.1, on the reverse strand, counting down.
CACCCTGTCGCAGGACACCACGCCAGCGCAGATTCAGCGGGCGATCGCGAAACGCGGCTTCTCGCGCTACGTCATCGTCGACGAGGCAGGTCAGCCCACCGGGTACATCCACCTGAAGGACATCCTCAGAGAGACAACGGACGCGGCCGATGACGAGAAGCCGATTCCGGCCAAGCGCATCAGGCAGCTGCTGTCGCTGTATGACGGCACAGATCTGGAGGATGCCCTGACGAGCATGCGCCTGTCGGGCGCACACCTCGCACAGGCGTTCGACAGCGATGGCAACACGACCGGTGTGCTCTTCCTCGAGGACATCATCGAGGAGCTGGTCGGCACGGTCGAAGACGCGACCCAGCGCTAGTAGGCGCGCTCGTACTGGCCGGGCACGAAGGGCGTTCCTCCTCCGAGCTCCGCGATCCACGCGTTGGCGAGCTGAGGGTTGCGGAGCGCGGCGCGGCCGAGCATGACGGCATCCGCACGCTCAGTTGCGAGGATATCCGCGGCGAGGTGAGGCTCTTCGATCAGCCCGACGGCGCTCACCGGAACGGAGACCGCTGAGCGGACCTGCTCTGCGAGGTGAACCTGATAGCCCGGACCGAGCGGGATCTCTGGGCGAGCGAGGATGCCGCCGGAGGAGAGGTCGAAGCCGTCAGCACCCGCCTCGGCTGCCCACTGTGCGACGCGTGCGCACGCGTCGATGTCCCAGCGTACGTCGCCGTCGTTCGACCAGTCCGTCCCCGAGAGCCGAACGAGAAGAGCGGCATCCCCGATGGTCGCCCGGACGCGCTCGATGATGCGCAGAAGCAGCCGGGCGCGGTTCTCCTCGGATCCTCCGTAATCGTCGGCGCGGTGATTCGCCGCGGGGGAGAGGAACTGATGCAGCAGGTAGCCGTGAGCCGCGTGAACCTCGACGACCTCGAACCCGGCGTCGACAGAGCGCGCAGCGGCATCCGCGAAGTCATCGACGACACCGTCGATCTCTGAGGCTGTGAGCGCTTGCGGCGCGGCAAGGCCGTCGAACGGTACCGCTGACGGGGCCACGGTCTGCCAGCCTCCGTGTTCGGGGGCGATGGAGCCTGAGCGCGAGGTGCCCCAGGGTGAGTAGGTGGATGCCTTACGGCCGGCGTGCGCCAGCTGGATTCCCGCGGTGGCGCCGCCCGCCCTGATCGTCTCGACGATCGGCTGCCACGCGCGGGCCTGAGCGGATGACCAGATTCCCGTGTCGCGGTCCGAGATGCGGCCCTCCGGGCTCACGGCCGTCGCCTCGGTCATGACGAGCCCGAAGCCGCCCGCGGCAAATGATCCGAGGTGAGCGTGGTGCCAAGCACCGGGCATCCCGTCCGCTTCGAGACACGAGTACTGGCACATGGGGGAGAGCCAGATTCGGTTGCGGACGGTGCGAGAGCCGAGGGTGATCGGGTCGGCGAGAAGCGGCATGGCGTGGACCTTTCTGTCTTCGCCAACCTATCGTGAGTGAGTATGGACTGGAGAGAGTGGACGGACGCCGATGCGGCGCGCGTGATCCGCGTGCCCGAGCTCGACGCCGACAAGTACTCGCGAGGTGTGCTCGGAGTGCTGACGGGGTCGACGACCTTTCCCGGCGCGGCGGTGCTCGGCGTGGAAGCCGCAGCACGCACGGGCGTCGGCATGATCCGCTACCTTGGGGACGACCGGCCAGCGCAGCTTGTGCTGCAGCGCCGGCCCGAGGTCGTCACTGCTGAGGGGCGGGTGCAGGCGTGGCTGATCGGATCCGGCATGGACGACGATGCTCTGCACGAGCGAGCCGAGGTTCTCGATGATGCGCTGGCATCCGGTCTCCCTGTCGTCCTCGATGCCGGCGCTCTCGATCTGGCCCGTCACGCGGAGCACCCGGAGAAGCTGATCCTGACGCCGCATGCCCGTGAACTCGCGCGGCTGCTCACGGCGGTCGGTGTCGATGCATCGCCTGATGAGGTGCGAGAGGATGCCACGACCTGGGCGCGCCGAGCCTGCGACGAACTCGGCGCGACCGTCCTGCTCAAGGGAGCGACGACGCACGTCGCGGATCCGATGAACCGTGCCTACACGGTCTCGGGAGCGACGTCGTGGCTCGCAACGGCCGGTACCGGGGACGTGCTCGGCGGAGTGATCGGCGCTCTCGCCGCGACCTCGTCCGGCGCCGCCCTGGCGGATGTTGCTGCGACCGGAGCGCTGCTGCACGCCTCTGCTGCGCTGACGGCCTCACGGGGAGGCCCCATCGCCGCGCTCGATGTCGCGGAGTCTCTGCCCGCAGCGGTCGCGTCCCGAATCGGGCCGAGTCCGGCGGCCTCATAAGATGATCCTGTGAGAAGTCGCTACGCGCTGTGGTCCGCATTCATTGCGGCACACGCGCTCGCAGCGCTTCTCGCGCTCACAGCTCCTGGCCTCCCGCTCGGAGACGTCACATTCGTCTATCGCGAGTGGGTTGGCCAGGCCATCCATCAGGACATGATCGTGGGCATTACGGAGCCGTGGGTCTACCCGATCCTCGCGCTCGTCCCGATGCTCGCTGCGGCGGTCTTCGGGCTCGACCATTTCGGCGTCACGTGGCTCGTTCTCGTCTCTGCGCTCGACATGGTTGCCTTCGCGGTCCTGATCCGCGGAGGACGCAGACGTCGCATCGCCGCCTGGTGGTGGACGGCGTTCATCGTGTGCCTCGGCCCGATCGCCCTCGCCCGCATCGACGCGGTCACTGTGCCGCTGTCTGTTCTCGGCGTCCTCCTCGCACTTCGAGCACCAGCGGTCGCGGGGGCGCTCCTCGCAGCCGCAACATGGATGAAGGTTTGGCCCGCGGCGCTCATCTGCGCGCTGGTCATCACCGTGAAGGCACGCTGGCGCATCGTGATGGCAGGCGTCGCCGTGACCGTAGCCGCGGCGGGCGGCGCACTCGCGCTCGGATCCGGGATGAACGTGCTCAGCTTCCTCACGGAGCAGACCGGTCGCGGCCTCCAAGTCGAGGCGCCGCTTTCGACGATCTACCTCTGGCAGGCGGCGCTCGGGGCTCCCGGAGCCTTCATCTACTACGACAGGGCGATTCTCACCTTTCAGGTGACGGGAACACAGGTCGATGTCGTGATCGCACTCGCGACACCGCTGCTCGCGGCATCCGTTCTCGCCGTCTGCCTCACCGGTCTGCGAGCTGTGAAAGCCGGTGCTCCGCGGGCGCAGACGATTCCCACCCTCATGCTCGCGCTCGTGACCGCTCTGATCGTGTTCAACAAGGTCGGCTCGCCTCAGTTCATGGTGTGGCTCGTCGCTCCCGTGATCGCGGGCGTGGTCCTGCGGGGGCGCGACTTCTTCATTCCCGCTCTGGTCGCGTTGGGTGTCGCGTGTCTCACGCAGCTGGTCTACCCGTACTTGTACTGGACTCTGCTGAACGCCTGGCTTCCAATGGTCATCGTGCTGACCGTGCGCAACATCGGCACGATTCTGATCTTCGCCTGGTCAGTCACGCGATTGTGGCGCGCCGGCTCAGAGGCCTATCGTCGGAGTGCAGGTTGGCACGCCTCCCTCGAAAGGCGGGGTGTCTGAGTCTTAGGAGGTAGTCGGATGCTGGTGGCATTCTCCGTCGCGCCGAGCGGCACCGGACGGACGGACGGCTCCGTCCACGATGCGGTAGCGGCCGCAGTGAAGATCGTGCGGGAGTCTGGTCTGGAGAACCGCACGGATGCGATGTTCACGACGATCGAAGGCGAATGGGACGAAGTGATGGACGTCGTTCGTCGCGCGACCGAAGCCGTAGGAGCATTCGGCTCACGCGTCTCGCTCGTTCTCAAAGCGGATATTCGGCCCGGTCACACGGGAGAGCTCACAGGCAAGCTCGAGCGGCTCGAGCGCGCGATCGACGATTGAGCTGTCGGCCGTGAACTGACTGCCTCGCACGAGCGGGGCAGTCAGTTCACGATGATGCCGTCGGAGATCGCCTGCTTGCGGAGCGCGACCTTGGTGCCGACGTCGATGCCCATATTGCGGTACTTCTCGCGGATGCGCTTCAGGTAGGACTTCGCGGTCTCCTCGGAGATGCCGAGCTCGTATGCGACTGATTTGACGGGCTCTCCACCGGCGTACAGTGCCATCACGCGACGCTCTTGCGCACTCAGTCGAGGCGACAGAGACTTCGAGCGACCCAAGGCCGCATCGAGCTCGGCGGAGACATAGGAGTCGCCCTTCTGCGCTGATCGGATGGCCTCGACCATCGCCGAGGCGGGCTCGCTCTTGACGACATAGCCGAGGGCACCGGCGGCGAGAGCCTCGCGAACGACACCAGGATCCGAGTAAGCACTCATCACGACGGTAGGAACGCCGGTCGTCTTCAGCGTCGACAGCTTCAGCGAGACGGGGATGTTGTCCTTCAGATCGAGGTCGAGGAGGACCACGTCAACAGGGAACCCAGGGTGGGTGAGAAGCTCGGGCCACGTCGGAACGGCCGCCACGACATCGACGTCGTGCGCGCTGCCGCTGATCCACTCAGTGAACGCATTGAGGATCATTCGGTGGTCGTCGACGATCGCCACACGGATCTTCGCATCGGACATTGTTTTCCCCTCGCTTACCTGTCAGCAGTTCTAGGGCCGGTCATTCCGGCTGCACGGCCATATCGCATTCCAAAGCGAATCTCATTCCATGCGGAGTCTGAGTATCCACGACACCACCGACACTGCGCAGCGCGGCCCACGCAGCGGGTTCGACGCGGCTGCGCCGGAGCTCATAGACGATGATCTCGACGTGGAAGCGGCGCTGCGGCCCGGCCACACGCTGCACCGTGTATGGAACGCCGATGCGGAGCCGTGCCCGACGTTCGGGACCGTCGGTCGTCTGCACGAGAAGCCACAGCGCGGAAAGCAGACCGTCTCGCTGGACCGGCTGAAGGTAGGCGGCGCCCGCGCTCGGGTCATCGAGCGTCACATTGCCGCGCAGCACGGCCGACTCCTCGATCGCGTGATAGAGCCACGTATTCTGCCGGTCGTCCGCGAGATAGCTGCGCAGCTCGGTGGCGAGTTCGGCCGCGTGCTCGGCTTCGCCTGCGGGCAGAGGAAGCGGCAGCTCGCCGGAGGCGACGCGCTCGAAGATCTTCTCGACGTCGCGGTCGAGTGAGGTGAGTCGTGCTGAGACGAAGAATCCTGGTCCGAATGCCGGCGCGCTCACGGTGCTCTGGATCATGACGCGATCAAGCGCCTTCCTGCTCAGTCTGCGGTAGGCGTCCATCGCCAGGCAGGCGATGAGCGGAGGTGCGACCGTGACCATCAGCATGGTGAGCTGGGCGCCGACCGCGGGCGGACGCTCGTGGGCACCGCTCAGGGCGAGCGCGACGAGAGCGCAGCCGAGGATGCCCGTGCAGATCAGGATCTCCCGAATGGGCCGAAGTGAGACCGCTGCGATCAGGACTCCGCCGATCGCGCACGCCGCAGTCGGCAGCTGATTCGTGCCGATCCTGCCCCACACGGACCAGACGTCGATGGCAGCCACGACGGCGAATGAGGCGGAGGCTGCCGCGAACGCGCGCGTCGTGAGGTGGAAGCCGGCGTTGCGCACGGCACGGAGCGTGAGGGTGATCGTGATCAGGAAGAGCGCCCATGCGACGATGTTCCAGTGCAGGGCGGAGTAAGAAGCGAGATCGGTTATGAAGCGCAGGAATCCATAGACCACGATGATGGCGCCCGCGAGGCCGGGGCCCACTCCGAATCGGGACGTGCCGAGCGCCGCTTGAGACGTGGCGCGGAGACCCGCGATGCGAGACCGCTGAGAGCCGGACGGTGTCGTTGTCGTCACTTCGGAACCTCCAGCACGACGGTGGTTCCGGCGCCGATCGCGGAGAAGACGCGAACGGATCCGCCAGCCTCCTCGATGCGAGCGACGATGGACTGTCGGAACCCGAGATGACCTCCGGGAATCTGCGACGGGTCGAAGCCGACGCCGGCATCCGTCACGACCCCGCGAACGACGACGCCGTCGTCGCTCAACGTCACGTGCGCTTCAGTCACCTTGGCATGGCGACGGACGTTCTCGACGCACTCGACGAGTGCGTTGATGAATGCGTCGAGCTTTGAATGCTCGAGTCCGAGCTGGCCGGAGCCGTGCCAGGTCACAGCCAGCTCTGTGCCGTTGAAGCGGCTCTTGACCGCCTCGAGCGTTCCGCCCAGCTGCAGCTCGGCCGTATGCGTCAGCGTGTACTGACCCGAGGCGCGCGGATTCGGACTCTCACCCTTGCGGAGACGGGTGAGCAGCTCGCGGTCGCTCGCCGCCTGTGCGCGAAGCGTGGCGGCATCCACACCGACTCCTGAGTGCGAGAGCAGAGTGAGCGTCGCGAGCGCGGTGTCATGAAGCAGCCGCGCGCTCCTCAAGCGGGAGGCTTCGGTCTCGCTCGCCCGACGCTCAAGGTTATGGGCGCGGCCGATGCTGACGATGCGTCGGCTGACCCGCGCCTGACTGCTCACAAGCCACACGCCGAAGACGAGGCACAGCAGCCAGAGCACGCAGATGAGCGAGGTGAGGCCGATGACGCGATACCCGGCAAGCCCGATTGAGAGCGAAAGCATCAGCACGACGGCGAGCGTCGCGACCCACGCGGATGCCAGAGAGGCGACGCCGCCCCTTGTGGCTGTGAGCGTCACGGCGAGCGAGCCGATTCCCCATCCCGCGACGATCCCCATCGAAGCTCCGATCGAGAAGTTGATGCCGGTCTCGGGGGTGCCGGCGGTGATGGCGAGAAGAGTGAGGATGCCGGCGCCGAAGACGCAGACCTGTGCGAGGGGAGAGCGCCGCCGCCACAGCCACACGATGGCGAGGCCGAGGACGAGATGCGCCGCGGCGACGAGCGGGAAGGCGGCGAGATGGACGGCGCCGGGAATGAGATTCGCGACGAGGGACACCGCTGTCCCGGTGATTCCGAACGCGAACGCCGTCGTCGAAACGAGCTGTGCGTGCTGCGCCGCGAAGAAGTCGAGCGACTCATGGTGCTGACGCCCGGGAGTGGGCGCCGCGATCTCACGCCACACGGCCATCTGCGTCACTCCTTGCCGGTCTTTCTGCAAGTCTATGCGCTCGCTGGCTATGCGCTGAAGAGCCGCCGGAGTTCGCGTGACACGAGCGCATGCTCGATGAGGAATGCATCGTGACCGAACTCGGAGGAAATCACGCTCGCTGAGTCGCCGTCGATGTTGCCGGGCACGCCGACGGCGATCTGCTCCTGCCCCGCGACGGGGAAGAGCCGGTCGCTGTCAATGCCGAGGACGAGTGTCGGCATCGTGATGGCTGAGAGAGCGTTCGCGACCCCGCCTCGACCGCGGCCGACGTCGTGCGAGTTCATCGCCTCGACGAGCACCGTGTAGCTGTTTGCGTCGAAGCGGCGCGTGAACTTGTTGCCATGGAAGTCGATGTAGGACTCGACCGCGAAGCGCCCGCCGTGTCCGAGTGGGCTGATCTCCGACTGCCACGTGCGCGCGAAGCGCCGGTTCAGCTCGTGCGGGCTGCGGTAGTTGATCATCGCGAGACGCCGGGCGAGAGCGAGGCCGCGATGAGGGCCGGCGCCGTCCGCTGCATCGTAGTACTGACCGCCGTGGAAGAACGGATCGGTGCGGATCGCTTCGATCTGGACGGTGTTTTGGGCGATCTGATCAGCGGTGGATTCCGGCGGAGCCGCGATCACGGCGAGACGACGGACACGATCAGGGAAGGACGCTCCCCACTCGAGCGCGTGCATGCCGCCCATGGACCCACCCACGACCGCGGCCCACGTCTCGATACCCAGATGATCGGCGAGCCTCGCTTGAGCGTGCACCTGGTCGCGGACGGTGGTGTAGGGAAAGCGCGCGCCCCACTCGACGCCGTCGGGGGCGAAGCTCGAGGGACCGGTCGAGCCCTGGCATCCGCCCAGCATGTTCGGGGCGATGACGAAGTAGCGGTCAGTGTCGATGACGAGGCCCGGCCCGACGATGTCTTCCCACCAGCCGGCGGTCGCGTGACCGTCGCCGGCGGGGCCGACGACGTGCGAATCGCCGGTCAGCGCGTGGAGCACCAGGATGGCGTTGTCACGATCGTCGTTGAGAGTTCCCCACGTTTCATAGGCCAGACGCGCGTTCGGAATGGCACCGCCCGCTTCGAAGGAGAACTCGCCAAGGTTTGCGAACTGACGCGCACCGGGCGCGTCGCCGTCGCGCCAGGCGCCACTTGCAGGGGGACGCCCGATGACAGTGCGGCTGTCGGCTTCGGTGATGAAGCTCCACGGCACCGTGTCATCGAGTCGCTGCGAATGCATGGAACCATTTTCGCTGGGGTTCCTGAGCGTCCGGGCATTGTTACGGGGCCAATGGAGAGAAGAGGGGCGGATGCTCGCAGCATCCGCCCCTCTTCTGATGTCTGATCAGCTAGCTGATGATCAGCGCGCAGCCTGCGCGACCTGGCGTGCGGCAGCGAAGGCTTGCTCGAGGTCGGCCTTGAGGTCGTCGAGGTTCTCCAGACCGACCGACAGGCGCACGAGCCCCGGCGTGACTCCCGCCGTGAGCTGCTGCTCCGGCGACAGCTGCGAGTGCGTCGTGGATGCCGGGTGAATGACGAGCGAGCGCACATCCCCAATGTTCGCGAGGTGCGAGAAGAGCTGCAGGCTGTTCACGAACTCCCGACCCGCGTCGACGCCTCCCTTGAGCTCGAACGAGAGCACGGCGCCGACGCCCTTCGGGGCGTAGGTGTTCGCCTTCTCGTACCACGGGCTCGAGGGCAGGCCCGAGTAGTTCACGCTCGCGATGTCCGGGTGCTCCTCGAGCCATTCGGCGATCTCCTGCGCATTCTGAACGTGACGCTCGATGCGAAGCGAGAGGGTCTCGATGCCCTGGATGAGCTGCCAGGCGCTCGCCGGAGCGATCGCCGAGCCGAGGTCGCGGAGCAGCTGCACGCGCGCCTTGATGATGTACGCGATCGAGTCGCCGAGAACCGTGGTGTAGCTCGCGCCGTGGTACGACGGGTCCGGCTCGGTGAGACCGGGGAACTTGTCGACGTGCTTGGACCATTCGAACGTGCCACCGTCGACGATGACCCCGCCGATGACGGTGCCGTGGCCGCCGAGGAACTTCGTGGCGGAGTGCGTCACGATGTCAGCACCGTGTTCGAGCGGACGGATGAGGTATGGGGTTGCGATCGTGTTGTCGACGATGAGCGGCACGTCATTGCTGTGAGCGACCTCGGCCACTCCCGCGATGTCGAGAACGTTGATGCGCGGGTTGCCGATGGTCTCGGCGAAGAACGCCTTTGTGTTCGGACGGACGGCGCGACGCCATTCGTCGAGGTCGTCCTGGTCTTCGACGAACGTGACCTCGATGCCGAGCTTCGCGAGCGTGTACTTGAACAGGTTGTAGGTGCCGCCGTAGATCGAGGACGAGGAGACGACGTGGTCGCCGGCCTGCGCGATGTTGAGGATGGAGAAGGTCGACGCGGCCTGGCCTGAGGCGAGGAGCAGGGCTCCGGTGCCGCCCTCGAGAGCGGCCACGCGCTGCTCGACGACATCCTGCGTGGGGTTCTGGATGCGCGTGTAGATGTTGCCGAACTCGGCGAGAGCGAAGAGGTTCTTCGCGTGCTCCGTGTTGTCGAACACATAGCTCGTCGTCTGATAGATCGGCGTGGCGCGGGACTTCGTGACGGGGTCGGGAGCAGCCCCCGCGTGAATCTGCAGGGTCTCGAACTTCCAGTTCTCGGGTGCGTCTGTCATGGTGTTCCCTCTATCTTCGGGTTGCGTCGCGTTGGACGAGTGGCTGACTTCGAGGGTAGGGCGGGGGATGCCTGTGGCCAAGGGGCTCTGAAACATGACGTCATGTTGACGTCCCCGTGCCTCGCAGTGGGACCCGAGTCTCTCGCTACGATGTTGCGATGAGCGTGACGACGAGGCTGCAGTGGTCCGAGGTCCCCGAGCCGCTCGCCGAACAGATCGGCGAGGTGTGCGGCGGGCAGATCCAGGCAGCCGAAGGCCAGCACCGCGGATTCTCGTCCGGTGTCGCGGCGCGAGTTCAGACCAGCGGTGGAGGACGTGCCTTCGTCAAGGCGATCTCAGCGCGGCGTAATGCGGAGACCGTTGAGCTCTTCCGACGCGAGGCGCGGGTGCTGCGTCGCATCCAGGGGCGCGCGAAGTCAGCAGATCTCATCGCGGAGCTCGCCCACGACGACTGGCTGGCGCTCGTGATCGAGGACGTCGAGGGCAGGCATCCAGAACCGTCGGACGTCACTCGCGTGCTGGATGCCCTCACGGAGCTGCCCGAGGATCACGCGGACGACGTGCTCCCCGCTCTCCACGATGAGCTGGCCCCCGATCTGCGGGGTTGGGAGAACCTCGCCGACGCCGCTGCTCAGGATCTTCCCGAATGGGCGCGGCGAAACTACGGCGATCTTCGGCGTCGCATGAGCGAGGCAGCCGAGGCGGTACGCGGATCTCACCTCGTGCACGGAGACTTTCGCGACGACAACATCCTCATTGACAGGAATGGCGAGGTGCGTATCGCCGACTGGCCGTGGGCGTGTGTCGGATGCCGCTGGTTCGACGCTCTCACCTACCTCCTCGAGCTGCGCCGGATCGGCGCCGACGTCGATGCGGAGCGTCTGACATCCGAGCATCCGATCTTCGCTGACGCCGAGCCGGCCGCAGTGACCGCCGTGCTGTCCGCACTCGCCGGGACATTCCTCGATCGAGCACGACGACCGGCGCCCCCAGCGATGCCCACACTGCGGGCCTTCCAGCGCGACGAGGGGGAGGCATCGCTCGCGTGGGTCCGCGCGCGAGTGGAGCGACGCCCCATGGTCTTCTAGGCTGGTCCCATGACAGTGAAACGCGCGGTCGTCACCGGAGCGAGCTCGGGAATCGGATGGGCGACCGCCGTTCGCCTTGTCGAGGACGGATGGGATGTCGTCGGGGTCGCCCGTCGTGCCGACCGACTCGAGAACCTGGCACGCGAGTGCGGAGCGCAGGTCTTCACCGCGGACGTCACGCGGCAGGACGACGTCGACGCGCTCGCCGACTACGTCGCGGCGACGGGTGGCGCGGACGCCGTGGTCTGCAACGCGGGCGGAGCCCTGGGTCTCGCGAGCGTCGAGGACTCCGACCCAGCGGACTGGCAGCGGATGTACGACGTGAACGTTCTCGGAACGAAGCGCGTCGTTTCGTCGCTGCTGCCGATCCTGCGCGACTCCATCGAACCGGGCGGCGCGGCATCCATCCTCGGTGTGACCTCGATCGCCGGCCAGACCGCCTACGAGAATGGCGCCGGCTACAACGCAGCCAAGTTCGCTCAGCGCGCGCTGCTTCAGGCGCTCCGGCTGGAGCTCGCCGGTGAGCCGATTCGGGTGATCGACGTGGCGCCGGGCCTTGTGCACACTGAGGAGTTCTCGCTTGTCCGCTTCGGCGGCGACAGGGAACGCGCCGATGCCGTCTACGCTGACGTTCCGGATCCGCTCTCGGCGGAGGACATCGCGGCGACGATCGCGTATGCGCTCGGCGCACCCGCGCATGTGAACATGGACCAGATCACGGTGAAGCCCGTCGCGCAGGCGGCTCCCCACAAGCTCATCCGAGGAGAATTGAAGGTGCGAAATGAGCGATGAACGCGAAGTGCTGACGTGGGACGACTTCGGGGAGGCCTCTCGCGATCTTGCGCGGCAGGTACTTGCGGAGGGGTATGCCCCCGACATCGTGGTCGCCGTCGCACGCGGAGGCCTTCTGCTCGCCGGGTCCATCGCGTACGCGCTCGGCACGAAGAGCTGCGGCAGCATCAACGTGGAGTTCTATACGGACATCGAGGAAACTCTTCCTGAGCCGGTCGTGCTCCCGCCTGCGCTCGATGCCCCGAGCCTGAAGGGCAAGCGCGTTCTGCTCGTCGACGATGTCTCCGACTCCGGCAAGACTCTCGCGCTTGTGGTGGAGCTGCTCGCCCGGCACAGTGCCGAGGTCCGCTCCGTGACGCTGTACTCCAAGCCCCGCACGGTGCTCGAGCCGGACTTCGTGTGGCGCCGCACCGACCGTTGGATCACCTTCCCCTGGTCGGCGCTGCCGCCCGTGGCGCTCGATGACGAGGCGGCATCCGCGTGAGCATCTATCTCTGCGGCGGTGGCGATGTCGATCTCGCTCCTTTCATCGCGGATGCCGCAGCGCGAGCCGCGCTGCGGAACGCTGAGGCTCCGCGAATCGCGGTCATCACGGTGGATCAGGGCGAAGAGCACATCTATGCAGATGAACTCATCTCTGCACTCGAAGAGGCGGGCGACTGCGACGCCGTGTCGCTGTCGTATGGAAGCGACGATGACGCGGACCTTGCGGATCTCGTGGACATCGATGCCGTGTTCGTCGGCGGAGGGCCGACAGTCGAATACTTGCGCGTGCTTGCACCGATCGTGGGGGAGATCCGACGGCGCGTGGCCGAAGGGATGCCGTATTTCGGTGTCTCCGCCGGAGCTCTCGCAGCCGCCGAGCGCGCGTTCGTCCGTGGGCATGCGATCGGCGGAGTTGCGGTAGCGCCCGACATGATCGGCGAGGGCGCCGACGAGATCGAGCTGGACAGCGGCATCGGACTCATCGACGTAACGGTCGACGTACACGCCGCTCAGTGGGGCGCTCTCGGCAGACTCATCGCGGCCACAGAGGCTGGCATGGCGTCCGGCGGCGTCGCAATCGACGAGAACACCGCGCTCGTCGTCGCGGAAGGCGGCCTCCACGTGATCGGAACCGGCACGGTGTGGCAGGTGATCCCCGCCGACCACGGCGTCAGCGTCTCGACGATGGCAGCCGAGTCGTGAGTCCGCAGACGCTCGCCGAGCTCGCGGCATCCGGCGCCATGGACCCCGGGTGGGCAGAAGCGCTTGCTCCCGTGGCCGGAACGATCGCCGAGCTCGGTGATTTCCTCCGTTCCGAGAACGCGGCCGGACGCGGCTATCTCCCGCGTGGAGCGCACGTGCTGCGTGCCTTCGAGCAGCCGCTCGCGGACGTCCGCGTGCTGATCGTCGGGCAGGATCCGTACCCCACGCCGGGGCACCCCATCGGCCTCTCGTTCGCGGTCGATCCGGAGGTGCGGCCGCTGCCGCGCAGCCTGCAGAACATCTACCGAGAGCTGAACGACGACCTCGGCATCCCTCCCGCAACCACCGGCGACCTCACGGCGTGGACGCGCAACGGCGTCATGCTGCTGAACCGTGTGCTCACCGTGCAACCCGGCTCTCCCGCCTCGCACCGTGGAAAGGGCTGGGAGAGCGTGACGGAGCATGCTATCCGCGTGCTCGTCGAACGGAAGAGCCCGCTCGTGGCACTGCTGTGGGGACGCGACGCGCAGAGCCTGCGGCCGATGCTCGGCGGGACGCCTATCGTCGCGAGCGCCCACCCGAGTCCGCTGTCCGCCAGCCGCGGCTTCTTCGGCTCGCGTCCGTTCTCACGCGTGAACGAGCTGCTCGAACAGCAGGGCGCGTCGCCGGTGGACTGGCGCGTCGACGCGACTCAGCCGGCGCTCTGACGCCTGCCACCGAGCCAGCATCGATCGACCTCCGAACGGTAGCCTCGGCATATGGCTGACATCCATGAGCTCACCGCTCTCGACCTCTGGACCACGCTGCACAAGCGCGAGATATCGCCGCGTGAGGTGACCACGAGCGTGCTGAGGCGCATCGCGCAGGTCGACCCGGACGTCGGCGCTTTCGTGACTGTCACAGAGGATGCCGCGCTCGAACGCGCGGACGAGGTGGAGACGAGTCTTCCTCACACGCGTACCCTCTGGGGACTTCCTCTCGCGGACAAAGACCTTGTGAACCGACGCGGCGTGCCGACGGGCTTCGGATCGGAGCTGTTCCAGGGCGTCGTCGCCGAGGCATCCGACGAACTGGTCACGGTGCTCGACGACGCGGGCGCTGTGAGCGTCGGCAAGACGGCGACACCGGAGTTCGGTCTCTCCGGGTACACGGAGCCCCGCGCGACCGGGCGTGTGCGCAATCCCTGGAACAGGTCGCTCGGTGTGGGCGGATCCAGCGGGGGAGCGGCTGCCGCGGTCGCCGCGAGGATGCTGCCCTTCGCACCGGGCAGCGACGGCGGGGGGTCCGTACGCATTCCGGCAGCGGCGTGCGGCCTCGTCGGAATGAAGCCGACGCGGGGTCTCATTCCGTCGGCGAGCGGCATCACCTCCGTCGCCGGCCTCTCTGTCGGCGGCACGATCGCGCGTACCGTCTCGGATTCCGCGCTGCTTCTCGACGCCATGATCGCGCGTCGGAACGGCCAGATCGAACACCATTACGCGCTCCGTGCCCCCGACGATCACGACGGAGACTTCCTCGGCGCTGCTGTGCGGGGGGAGGGACGCTTTCAGCTCGGCATCCTCACCAACACACCGTGGGACGACGAGCTCGAGATCGTCGTAGACCCTGACGCCGCGAGAACGGTGAGGGATGCCGTCGAGCTCTTCACCGCGATGGGGCACGGCGCCGAGGAGTTCACGCTGCGGCACGACGGCCGGTACGGCGAGCGGTTCATGACGGTCTGGCACGCGTCGGCATCCACCCTGCCTCTCGACGGTGAGCAGCTCGAACGTCTCGAACCGCTGACGCGCCACCTGGTTGCGCGCGGCCGCGAGCTCACCGCACGGACGCTGTTGGAGACGCTCTCCGAGCTGACCGCATTCGAGCGCAGCGTCATCGAGCAGCTCTCCCGCTTCGACGCAGTGCTGACCCCGACACTTGCGCTGACGCCGCGGCCGCTCGGCTGGTTCGACGTCGACGACCCTGAAGAATGCTTCCGACTGCAGTGCGCGTACGAACCCTACACATCATTCGTCAACGTGGCAGGGCTGCCCGCGATCACGCTCCCCATCATCGAGACGGATGCCGGGCTGCCGATGGGCGTGCAGCTGATCGGTCGGCCCGGAGGGGAGGCCACACTGTTCGCGCTCGGTGCGCAGCTGGAGAGACGCGTACGGTGGCAGAACCGGCGTCCCGGTCTCAGCTGAGAGCGCTCGAGGTCACTGGTCGTCGGGGAGTTCCAGGCGCGGGACGGCGTCGAGCAGCCGCTTCGTGTACTGATGCTGCGGCTGCGACAGCACACGGTCGACCGGGCCCTCTTCGACCACGCGTCCGTTCGTCATGACAGCGACGTTCTCGCAGAGGTCGCGCACAACGCCGATGTCGTGCGAGACGAGCACCAGGGTCAGCCCGAGATCGTCCGTGAGGCCGCGGAGCAGGTCGAGGATCTGCGCCCGCACCGTCACGTCGAGAGCGCTCACCGGCTCGTCGCCGACGAGGAGCTTCGGCGAATGCACGATCGCGCGGGCGAGTGCGATTCGCTGGCGCTGACCGCCCGAGAACTCGTGCGGGTAGCGACCGGACATCTCCGGGTCGAGCCCAACCTGACCCAGGACCTCGCGCACGCGTGCCCGGTGGTCACCGGGAATGCGCAGTCCCCAAAGGGGTTCCGACACGATCCGGCCGACGGTCATCCGTGGGTCGAGAGAGGCGTAGGGATCTTGGAAGACGATGCCGGTCTCGCGACGGAACCACGCGGCGCGTCGTCCCGGTGTGACTCTGCGTCCGGCAAACTCCACGGTCCCTGCGGTCGGTGTGTCGAGTGCGAGCATGAGTCGAACGAGCGTCGTCTTCCCCGACCCCGACTCGCCGATGATGCCCAGAGAGGAGCCCTCCGCGATCTCCAGGTCGGTGGGCTCGAGTGCACGGGTCGTCTGACGGGCCGCGAAGACGCTCTCTCGGGGGAGCGCGTATTCGCGTGATAGTCCGCTCAGGCGGACAAGAGGTGCTTTCACTGACCCTCCTTCCGCCAGCTCGTCGCGCGCGCGGCATCCACGAGCTTTCTCGTCACTGCTGAGCTCGGCCGCCCGAGCAGCTGCGCGATGGGGGCGATTTCGGCGACGGAGCCGCGATCGAGAACCATCGCCTCATCGACGACGGACTGGAGCACGGCGAGGTCGTGCGTGATGAAGATGAGCGACGCACCGAGCTTCGTGACGACCCGGTCGAACACCTCGAGGATCTCCGCCTGGATCGTGACGTCGAGCGCCGTGGTCGGTTCGTCGGCGATGAGAACGTTCGGCTGTGCCGCGAGTGCGATCGCGATGCCGACGCGCTGACGCTGACCCCCGGAGAGCTGGTGTGGATAGCGTCCGAGCAGCGTCTCGGGGTCGGGCAGAGCGACGAGCCGCGCGAGTTCGAGCGTGCGCGATCGGCACGCGGAGCGTGAGAGTCCCTGATGGATGCGGAGCGGCTCGGCGATCTGCCGACCGACGGTTCTGATCGGGTTGAGAGCGGTTCGCGGCTCCTGAAACACCATGCCGATCTGAGACCCTCGGATGCGCGCCAGCTCGCGGTCCCGAAGCCCCACGAGCTCACGGTCGCCCAGGCGAATGCTCCCAGACACACGCGCCTGATCGGGAAGCAGACCCAGAAGTGCGAGCGCTGTCATGGACTTGCCCGACCCGGATTCGCCGATGACCCCGAAGCGGCAGCCGTCTGGCACTTCGAACGACACACCGTCGACGACGGCGCGGCCGCCGATCGTCACGGTCAGGTCGGAGACGGAGAGCCTCACGCGGTGATCACCGCCGAACGTCCGAGTCGCGGATCGGTCGCGTCGCGCAGCCCGTCGCCGAGGAGGTTGAAGCCGAGCACGGTGACCGTGATCGCGATGCCCGGCCAGACGACCGAGAGGGGGTGGATGCCGATGTAGCGCTGCAGCTCCGCGAGCACGCGACCCCACGACGGCATCGAGACGGGCGCTCCGTAGCCGAGATACGAGAGCCCCGTCTCGGCGAGAACCGCGACGGCCATGCACCACGAGAGCTGAACGATGAACACGGGCGCCACGTTGGGGAGCACGTGTCGCGTGAGGTTCCGAATGGGCCCGAGACCGGATGCCGTGCCAGCGACCACGTACTCGGAGCGGGAGACCCGGCGGATCTCCGGTCTGCTCACTCGGCCGACGTTCACGCCGAAGCTGATGCCGACAGCGACGATGACGACCGCAAGAGAGCCGCCGAATGCGGACGCGAGCATCATGGCGATCAGGAGAGTCGGAAAGGCGATCAGGATGTCGATGAGCACGGCGATCGTCTCTCGGAACCAGCGCGCGGTCAGTGAGCCGAGGGCGGAGAACACGATTCCGATGACGGCGGCGACCACGGCGGAGCCGATGGCGACTTGGAGCGTCACTCGAGAGCCAGCGAGCAGAACGCTGAAGATGTCGCGCCCGATGTTGTCGGTGCCGAGCAGATGCTCGGCACTCGGAGGCTGCCATTTCGACAGTACATCGGTCTGCACCGGGTCGAACGGGGTCCAGACGAGAGAGACCGCCGCGCACACGATGAGCAGCGCGGTTGTGGTGAGTCCGAAGAGACCGGAGGGACTGCGAAGCAGCGCGCGAGCCCACCCCGGTCGGTGATTGTTCTGGGGCGCGGCCGTCATGCTGCGGACTCCCGCTGACGGGGATCGATGACGCGTGCGGCGATGTCGACGAGAGTGCCGATGACGAGCACGAGCCCTGTCATCACGAGCACCTCGCCCTGCACCTTCATGAGGTCGCGGTTGCCGACATCGGCCACGAGCATCCGACCGATCCCGGGGAGATTGAAGAGCTGCTCGATGATGACGGCGCCGACGAGGAGACCGGCGATCTGCAACGCGAGCACCGAGACGACCGTGAGCGCCACGTTCGGCAGCCCGTGCGTGATGAGGGCTCGCGTACGCGTGAGCCCCTTCGCCGCTGCCGTGCGCACGTAGTCCTGTCCCATCGCTTCGAGCGCTGCCGAGCGGATGAAGCGCAGGAGCACGGCACCCTCGACAACACCGATGGTGAGCGCCGGGAGCAGAAGCGAGTACAGAGCGCGGCCCGGCTCGTCCCATCCGGCGCGCGGAAAGCCCTGAGGAGGAAACCAGCCGAGAGTGACAGCGAAGACGACGACGAGAAGCATCCCTGCCCAGACGACGGGAACAGCGGCGATCGCCTGCGAGGCCATGCTCATCGCGGAGCCGGCGATCGTCCGGTGTTTCAACGCCGAGAGGATGCCGAGCGGGATGCTGATCACCAGCGCGATCACGAGGGAGAGCACCGAGAGCGGGATGGTCACCTGCGCCTTCTCGATGAGCTCGTGGGCGATTGACGAACCGGTCAACATCGACTGGCCGAGGTCTCCGTGGAGGATGCCGCCGATCCACTCTGCATATTGGACGAGCAGCGGTCGATCGAGCCCGAGGGACTGCCGGAGAGCCTCCACCTGCTCGGGGGTGCTGTCCGTTCCTGCAATGACCTGCGCGACGTCCCCGGGCAGCACTCGGAGGGTCGCGAAGATCAGCGCGCTGGCGACGAACAGCCCCACGACGAGCAGAAGGAGGCGCGTCAGGACGAATCGAATCACGTGGTCACTGCGAGAGAGCTCAGATCGAGTCGTGCATTGGGGGAGTCGGTGGGGAAGCCTGTGATGCCTTCGGCGACGGCGGTCAGCGTCAGAGCGTTGTACAGCCAGTCGGCGGCGTGATCCTCTGCCACGATGCGGGCTGCCTCCTTGAGCTTCTCACTGGCCACGTCGGGGTCGGTGGCTCGGATGGACTCCTGATAGAGCTTCTGCACGTCAGGGTTGTCGTAGCCGAAATAGTAGTCGGGGTTCGCCCAGTTGCCGAAGTCACGCGGCTCGAGGTGGTCGACGAAGCTGAGGTCGTAGTCCTTGTTCGTGTACACGTCGTTGAGCCAGGTCGAGAATTCGACGGAGTCGACCTTGAGCGTGACTCCGACCTTCTTGTACGCCGAGACGAGCAGGTTCGGAACGGTCGTTCCGTAGATGTTCGGAACCGTCAGCGTGAGGGAGAGATCCTCGGCGCCGGCGTCCTTCAGCAGCTTCTCCGCAATCTTCGGCTCGTACGGACGCACATCGGTGAGATCCTCGTATCCAGGGTCGAGCGGCGGAATAGGTCCGCCCATCTCGACGCCGGCACCGCCGATTGCGTCGATGATGGCTGAGTGGTCGACGGCGAGGCGAAGCGCCTTGCGAACCCGGACGTCGTCGAGCGGGGCCTTCGCGTTATTGAAAGCGAGGGTGTACTTATCGGTCGTCTTTCCCTCGGTGACCGCGAATTCGGTGCCGTCGAACTGCTCGCGCAGGTTCGGGTCCACCGCGGTGAGCACGTCGAGGTCACCTGCCAGAGCGGCGTTCACACCAGCGGTCGTGTCGCCGATGTACACGAACACGACGGACGCGACCTTGGCAGCATCCCCCCAGTAGTCGTCGTTTCGTGCGAGGGTGATCGAATCTCCCTGCTTCCACTCGTCCAGCGTGAACGGCCCGGTGCCGTTCGCAGCGGTCGACAAGTCAGTGTCATCGTCCTTCTGGAGGACCAGTCCGGCCCGGCCGGTGAGGTTCCACAGCAGGTTCGAATCCGGCTCGCTGAGGGTCAGCGTGACCGTGTCATCGTCGGTCGCTTCGATGCTCGTCACCGATTCGAGAAGAGCGTGGTCGCGCAGCTCGGGGTCGTCTTTCACCTGAGTGAGCGACCAGACCACGTCTTCGACCGTCAGCGCATCGCCGTTGTGGAAGGTGATGTCGTGGTTGATGTCGAAGGTGTAGGTGAGACCGTCATCGCTGATCTCATGTGAGGATGCGATCGTGTCGACGATTTCACCCTCCTGCGTCCTCGATACCAGGCCCTCGTAGACGTTGTCGATGAGCACCTGGTCGAGCGCTGCTCCGGACGTGCGGCGGATATCTAGGTCGGTCGGCTCGAGCACGAGGCCGACGGAGACCGAGGCATCCTTTCCAGACTTCTCGGGGGCGCCGCCTCCGGTGCAGCCGCTGAGCAGCAGCGCCGCCACGGCAGCGACGCCGAGTGCGACGTATCTGGTTCTCATGCGATGGGATCCTTTCGAGAGACGTCAGGCGCCTGACGTGTGCTGTTCGCCGGTCGATGATGTCATACCGGCCTGATCGAGGAACTGGGTGATGAGGCGTGCGAGGCCGACGGGGTCGTCCTCCTGGACATTGTGCCCGGTCTCGGTCGTCGCCACGCGTGCACGCGCAACGCGGTCGAGAAGAGCTCGTGCCATCTCATCGGAGACGAAACCGGATGCTGCACGCACTAGCAGCACGGGAACGTCGAGAGCCTCAAGCATCCGCCACAGCACCTCGCGATCGCCCTCGAGTCGGGGAAGCGTGCCTCTCAGATCGGCGAGATGATGCGTAAACACCACGCGCCCGTCATCACGCACGCGAGTGTTGAGCGCGACGCCGCGCGCGACCGCTTCTCGAGAGACTCCGATCCCGAACGAGCGGGCGTAATCCACGATCTCATCACGACTCGCGAAGTCCTGCGGGCCAGAGAGGAAGCTCTCGATCGGAGAGGCCTGCTCAGTGCCGACGTCGGGTGTGATGTCGACGAGGACGAGCCCGGTCACGGCACCCGGATGACGCGCGGCCAGCGCGATCGCGGCGAGACCACCGAGCGAGTGCCCGACGATGGGCTGACAGGTCGCTCCCGTCCGCTCGAGGACGGACCACACGGCCGTCGCGATGCTCAGCGGCCTGTAGTCCGCGTCGGTGCGCCACTCTGACGAGCCATGGCCAGGGAGGTCGATGGCTATCGAGGTGCGTCCGAGCGCGGCAGCCGTCGCATCCCAGGTGTGCGCGTTGAGAGCGGCGCCATGAAGGAGCGTGACGGCGGGCGCTCCCGTGCCGTGGAGGAGAAAGCTGACCGCACGGCCGTCTCGATCTCGGAGCGTGTCGCGTTCGATGGCAGGAAGAGGCTCGGGGATGCCGAACTCACGGGCTTCCTCCGTGCGGAAGCGGAACTCGTCGTCCGCTGATGCGGTCGTCATGTGTGGCTCCTCGGAGTGTCTGAAGCTGTGCTGCGTCCATTATCGGGTGGCGAACAGGGTCAACAGTGCGCGCCATCGTCACATTCCTCCACATCGTGCGTCGCGGAAGGGAAGCGAGATGACTAGTGTTGTGACGTATGGCTCAATCATCTCGTATTCATCCGTCTCGGACCCACAGAGAAGCGTATGAGGCGCTTCGCGATCTCTCCGTGACGGCGGGCAGGATTGCGACAGACACAGGCCTCGACGGCATCCTGCTTGAGCTTGTTCAGTTTCGAGCCTCCCAGATCAACGGCTGCGCGTACTGCCTCGACGTCCACGAGCGTCGGCTGACCGACCTGGGGGAGAACCCGCAGCGCATCGCCGTTCTCTCCGCCTGGCGTGAGGCCGACGTGTACTCTCCGCGCGAGCGGGTCGCGCTCCGACTCACGGAGGCGGTGACACTTGTGCACGACGGACAGGTGCCGGATGACGTCTACGACGAGGCTCTGAGCGTGTTCTCTCCCGAGCAGTACGCCGCTCTCCTCTGGGTGATCGTCGCCATCAACTCGTTCAACCGCATCGCTATCGCGGGGCGCTATGCGGTGAGGCCGCGAGCGAGTTAGGTGTGGCTATACTAAGTACGTGATGAAGCAGACTTCGACTCGATCGACCGGCGCGCACGCACGCCGTGAAGCGCGCGGTATCGGACACGTCTATCTTCTGACCGCCGACGAAGCATCCCTCGGTGAGCTCGAAGCTGCCCTGCAGGCCATCCCGTACTGTGCGCGCGGTCGCGTCTTCGTGGAGGTGGCGACGCCGGCGGACATCGTTCCGCTCGACATCCCGAGCCGCATGACGGTCACCTGGCTCACGCGCTCAACGCGTACGGGAGCCCCCGGCACCGGAGCGGCCTGTGCCAACGGCGAAGCCATGATGCGCGCTGTCAATGCCTGGGCCGACGAGATGCTCTACGAGACCCCGGACGAGCCGCATATCTGGCTCGGCGGCCACTACCGCGGGGTTTCGACCGTGCACGACCACCTCATCAACGACCTCGGGGTCGACGGCGACTGCATCGTCACTCCGGAGCACTACGGGTTGAGGGCGTGAGGAGCCGACGGTGAGGCAGCCGGAACTCGAGCTCAGTTCGGGACACTCGATTCCGCAGATCGGGTTCGGCGTCTACAAGATCCCGGAGGACGTGACTGCGGATGCTGTTCGCACGGCGCTTGCCGCCGGGTATCGGCACATCGACACCGCGGCCCTCTACAAAAACGAGGTTGGCGTCGGCGAGGGCATCCGAACAGGCGGCGTGCCGCGAGACGACATTTTCGTGACGACCAAGGTGTGGGACACCGAGCATGGCTACGACCGCACGCTTCGCGCATTCGACGCCAGCATGCAGCGGCTCGGGCTCGACTACCTCGATCTCTACCTCATTCACTGGCCGGTGCCGAGTGCCGATCTTTACGTCGAGACCTGGCATGCTCTCGAGAAGCTCCATGATGAGGGTCGCGTGCGATCCATCGGCGTTTCGAACTTTCACCCTCATCATCTCGAACGGCTGGCCCAGGAGAGCGATCATGTGCCGGCCGTGAACCAGGTCGAGATGCACCCGTGGCTGCCGCAGGACGCCGTTCGAGCGTACGACGCCGCACACGGGATCGTCACGGAGGCCTGGTCGCCGCTTGCGCGAGGACGGGTTCTCGATGATCCTGTGCTCGCGGAAATCGCTCGAAAACACGGTGTGACCCCTGCACAGGTGGTGATCCGCTGGCACCTCCAACGCGGCGATGTCGTCATTCCCAAGTCGGTCACTCCTGCGCGCATCGAGTCCAACATCGACGTCTTCGGGTTCGAGTTGGATTCAGCGGATCGCACGGCGCTCACCTCCCTCGAAACGGGGGAGCGCACAGGGCAGGATCCCGACGAGCACTGACATCCGGCGGACGGACCGCACCCCTTGCATAAGTTAGGCTAGCCAAACCATACTGGATGGGTGACGATGACAAGCGATGCTCCCGTGGTGAGCGACCGTCCGGCTTTCAGCACATTCGACCTGCGCGTGCGTCGCGTACGGCGGCTCAGCCCGCATTTCGTGCGGATCACATTCACGGGCGATGATCTCCGAAACTTCGGAACCGAGGGGCTCGATCAGCGAATCAAGGTCGTCTTTCCCCTCGCGGACAGCCAGTTCGACCATTTCCCAGGCGGTGCCGAGTGGTATGCCGACTGGCGGCAGCTCCCCGACGACCAGCGCAATCCGTTTCGCACGTACTCGATCCGCGCGATTCGGGTGGACGAGCGCGAACTCGACGTCGACTTCGTCGCGCACGGCGATGCCGGACCGGCCTCGCGGTGGGCGTCTCACGCAGCGGCAGGCGACCGCGCACTCGTCGTCGGGCCGGACTCGCGCAGCAGCGCACGACGCGTTGGGCTGACCTGGAACCCGGGCGACGCCAAGCACCTGCTCATCGCGGGAGATGAGACGGCCGTTCCAGCCGTCAGCGCGATCATCGAGAGTCTTCCCGCCGATGCTCTCGGGCAGGTGTTCCTCGAGATCCCGTCCGCAGATGACGTTGTCACGCTCGATGCCCCCAGCGGTGTCTCCATCACGTGGGTGCCCCGACGCACTCCGGACGCTGATTACGGAGTCCGTCTGATCGAGAATGTGCGTGGCTGGGTGACCGAGCATGTGAGGTCGGTCACCGACGCAACAGCAATACATCTGGACGACGTCGACGTCGACACGGAGATCCTGTGGGACGTTCCTGAGCTCGACGTACCCGCCGCGGGCGAGATGTATGCCTGGATCGCTGGAGAAGCCGGTGCGGTCAAGACGCTTCGTCGATTTCTCGTGTCTGAGATCGGCCTCGACCGCAAGGCCGTCGCGTTCATGGGGTACTGGCGAGTGGGGCGTGCGGAACCCTCATCGTGATCGGGAAGGCTGCCGATAGCCGCCCTTCTCAAGCCCTGCTTCGATCTCGAAGCGATTCCGATACGGGTCGAACCCCGCGAGCGCGTAGAGCACGGGGAACAGCATCCCGTACTTCTGCCATTGGCGTTTGTGCACGGCTTCGTGCTCGAGCACCTCGCGGTTCACATGATCCCGAGTCAGATAGCACGCACCCACGCACGATCCTCCGCGGCCGAACGTCCAGCGAGGCATCCCGCGGAAGACGAACAGGCCGCCCTGACGCTCGACCCGTCCCGTTGAGCAGATGAAGCCCCAGATCAGGCCCACGAGGGTCGCATACAGGTAGCCGAGATAGCTGATCGGTGAGTTTGTGAGGATGCCGAATCTCACATGACCCCCTCGGCGCGCAGCTTCTCGAGTATCCGCAGCCACACCTCGCTCATCGTGGGGAAGACAGGAACGGCGTGCCACAGGCGGTTGAGGGACACTTCGCCGACCACCGCGATCGTGGCTGCGTGGAGCATCTCCTCGACGTCGTCGCCGACGATCGTCATCCCCGTGAGAATGCGGCGATCCACGTCGATCACGGCTCGCACCGTACCGGCATAGCCATCTGCGTGGAGCGCAGCACCCGCGATGCTTCCGAGGTCGAGATCGACGACGTGGGTGCGGATGCCGTCGCGTGCAGCCTGCTGCGAGGTCCGACCGACAGCCGCCACGACGGGACTGCTGAAAACGACAGCTGGAGCGCCGACGGAGTCCGTCGTCGCGACGGCATCCGACCACAGTCCGGTGTCGGGAACATCGCCGCGGGCACGGGTGCTGATTGCGGTGGCTGCGGCGCGTGCCTGGTATTTGCCCTGGTGAGTCAGGAGCGCACGGTGGTTGACATCGCCGACCGCGTAGAGCCAGTTTCCCGGCACATCGGACACACACATTGTCTCGTCGACGTCAATCCACGCGCCGGGCGTCAGGCCGACCGTGTCGAGTCCGAGATCGTCGGTGCCCGAGGTGCGGCCCGTCGCAACGAGCACCCTCTCCGCAGTGACGTCCTCGCCGGTGGAGAGGCTGAGGGTCGTCTGCCCAGATTCGTGCGCTGCCCCTGTGACCTCGCCGCGGAGGACGCGCGCACCGTCCTTCTCCAGCTGCGCGGCGACGGCCTGTCCGGCGACGTCTTCGTGGCCGCCGAGCAGGCCGCTGCGCGCGATGACGGTGACCTCGGAGCCGAGCGCCGTGAATGCGGTTGCAAGTTCGGCGGCCACCACTCCTCCGCCGATGATGGCGAGGGACGCGGGAACATGTTCGGTGACGGTTGCGTCCCTGCTCGTCCAGATCCTGTTCCGGTCGAGACCGGGAATCGGAGGTACGAACGCTGCAGATCCTGTGCAGATAGCGACGGCTGCCGCCGCCTCGAGCGTTGACACGCCCTCCGGCGTCGTCACCTCGACGCGCCGCTCGCCGGCGAGTCGCCCGTCGCCGCGGATCAGGTCGATGCCCGCCTCGTCGAGCCACGAGACCTGGCCGGAGTCATCACCGCGACCGGTGAAGCCGTCTCGTCGCTCCAGCGTCGCGCTCACATCCAACTGGCCTGTCACCGCCTGTGCCGCACCCTCGACGTTCTGAGCGGCGCTCCGCGCTGCGGGCGCCCGCAGAAGCGCCTTCGAGGGAATGCAGGCACGGTAGGAGCACTCGCCGCCGACGAGCTCTCGCTCGATGATGACGCACCGCAGTCCCGCTCGCGTCGCGTAATCCGCGACGTTCTCGCCGACCGGCCCTGCTCCGATGACTATGACGTCGTATTCCGCCATCTTCTCTCCTCCTTCGCGTGTGCTCAGGAGCGCGTGAGCGCTCCGAGAACCCTCAAGATCGCCGACAGATCATCCGTCGCGGCGGCGAGCGAGGCCGGCGCGAATCCCGTGATTCCCGCTCCCGCGAGCACATGCTCTCGTCGAACCGCACCAATCAGCTCGACGAGTGACGCGAGGGGGACGCCGAATGGCTCTGCCCAGTGGGTTCCGTCGATGTCGGCGGGGTCGAGCACGTCGAGATCGACGTGGACGTAGACGTGCTTCGCCCCCGTCGCCGCAAGCGCCTCCGCAAGTCGGTCACCCTCGAGCTCATCGGCCTGCAGGGCGGTCAGAGCGGATGCGTCGAGGTACTCGGCCTCGGGGTCATCCACCGCGCGGATCCCGCCCAGCACGACATGTTCCGACGGCACCGGTGCGGAAGCGGCAAGAACCTCGTGGCCTTCGCCGAGAACCCCGCGCAGCGCCATGCCGTCGAACGCCCCTGTGGGCGAGGTCTCTGGGGTGTTCAGATCCGGATGGGCGTCGAACCACAGGACGGCGAGATCGCCGTCTGTGCGCTCCATCGCGCGGTCGATGGCCGCGATTTCGATTCCGCACCCGCCACCGATGCTGACGACCGGCTCACGGCAGGTCTGAAGGCGCTCACGCATACGCTCGCGGACGGTGACGATTGAACTGAACCTGCTGACTCCCGTGCCGAGGGCGTCGCCTGCGCCCGCCGGAACCTCGATGTCCATCGTCGAGCTCGAGGGAAGATCGCCCCTGATGGCCTCAGCACCGTCGATGAGGCGCATGGCTCGAGACGACGACGATCCCTGCCACTGCGGCACAACCATGAAAGCCGTCATAACTACAGTATGCGTCTCCTCTCCTGCTCTGCCCAGGAGTGCGTACTTGGCGGGATCGCGATCGTGTGCGACCCCGCCGCGCCGACTACGCCTCGAGAGAGGACGATCCGCCCGACTTCAGTGCCGCGAGACGCGCTTCGACCTCGGTGAGCTCGCCGAGGTCCTCGAGCTCCTCGAACTGCGCGTCGAGGCTCGACGAAGCAAGCTCCTGCTGCCCGAGCACCTTCGCCTCTTCGCGACGGATCTTCTCTTCGAAGCGGCTGACCTCGCTCGTCGGGTCCATGATGTCGATGCTCTTGAGAGCGTCGTTCACCTTGAGCTGAGCAGCCGCGGTCTTCTGGCGAGCCACGAGCTCGTTGCGCTTGGTCTTGAGCTGTTCGAGTCGCTCCTTCATCCCGTTGAGGCCGTTCTTCAGCTGCTCGACCACCTGCGTCTGCGAGGCGATCTGCGGCTCCGCAGCCTTGGCCTCCTTCTCCGAGGAGATCTGGCGCTGAATGGCGACCTTGGCGAGGTTGTCGAACTTGTCGGCCCCGGCCGCGTCACCGGAGGCGCGCATCGTGTCGGCTCGTGTGCTCGCCGCGAGCGCCTTCGTGCCCCAGTCGCGCGCCGCGTCGAGATCCTCGCGGTGGTCTTGCTCCAGCATCCTGAGATTGCCGATCGTCTCGGCGATCGCACTCTCCGCCTCAGCGATGTTGTTCGTGTAGTCACGCACCATCTGGTCGAGCATCTTCTGCGGGTCCTCCGCGGCGTCGATGATGGCGTTGATGTTGGCTCGGGCGAGCTGGGCGATGCGCCCGAAGATGGTCTGCTTGCTCATGAGGTCCTCTCGTCGGGGCCGTCGGGCGCCGGGCGCGCCCGGGTCATTGTGTCGAGTCTATTCGGCGAAAGGTTTTGAAAACCTCCGAATGGCAGCGCAGCGTGTGTCTTACTGTGACGGTCGTGTGGCGATGTCGACGGGAGCGCGAGAGAATGGTCTCGTCTTTTGGGAGAGGGGGAGCTATGACCCATGAGCCGCATGCGCTGCGTCTCGCCGTCGTCGAAGTGACGGACGAACGCCCCCACGCTCCCGCGTACGACGCCTACACCCGGGCGATGATCAACAGGACGGTGACCGACGCCTCCATCCTCGGCTGGGACGTCTCGCTGCTGACCGCAGAGCGTCTGGGAACCGATGGCCTTCTCGATGCCACATCCGGAGCAGATGCGATCGTCATCATGGGCGGAGAAGACATTGCGCCAGAGTTCTACGACGGCGCTTCCGGCTATGAGGGTGAGGGCAAGCATTATCGACGAGCGGATGCCGCAGAGCTCGCGCTCGTGCGTCGCGCGGCGCTCAGCTCCACTCCGCTCCTCGGAATCTGCCGCGGGCATCAGATCATCAATGTCGCGTTCGGCGGAACGCTCGTGCAGCACATGGAAGAGTCGGGGCACCGTGTGACGGACCTTCCTGTGGAGTACGCCCTTGTGGAGCATCCTGTATCGCTCGACCGATCGAGCACACTCGCGATGCGCTTGGGCGAGCACATCACGGTGCAGTCCGGTCACCATCAGGTGATTGATCAGCCCGGGCGGGGGCTGCGTCCAGTCGGTTGGTCACACGATGGACACATTGAGGCTGTGGAGCACGAGATTCTTCCGGTCACCGGCGTGCAATGGCATCCGGAGGCTCCACTCGCGCCCGCCGACCAGCTCGAGCGGCTCCTCAGCGGACTCGAGCGTGAGGCTCGGCGACAGCTCGCCGCGTGACCGGGGCGCCTGCACCACACCGCATCCCTCGCTGGTTAGGGTGTCACGGTGATGGATGATCGGTATGGAAGCGACGTGCTTGCGGGTGACTGGAGAAACCGCGGCAAACCTCAGCACACGACCGTCGAGGCCGTTCGCGACCTCGTGGTCGAGGACGCCGGGAGCGGCTGGTGCGGCGCCGTCGTTCGGGTCGAAGGGCGACGCGTCGAGTTAGAGGACTATTCAGGTGCGGTTCGCGCCTTTCCACTCGGCAAGGGATTCATGATCGACGGCAAGCCGGTCGAGCTGGTGCATCCGAAGAAGACGGTGGCGAGTGGACCACGGCGCACCGCGTCCGGGTCATTCGCGGCTCCGGAACAGCGGGCGCGTGTCGCACGTCAGAGCCGCATCTACGTGGAGGGACGACACGACGCCGAGCTCGTGGAGAAGGTGTGGGGCGACGATCTCCGTGCGGAGGGCGTCGTCGTGGAGTATCTGGGCGGCATCGACGATCTGGACGCGATCATCAAGGATGCCGCGCCGACGCGCGAGGCGCGGATCGGCGTGCTGGTCGACCACCTCGTGCCGGGCTCGAAGGAGTCGCGCATCGCAGAGACCGTGAACGCGGGCCCACATGGAAAGAACGTCTTGATCGTGGGGCATCCCTTCATCGACATCTGGCAGTCTGTGCTGCCCGAGCGTCTCGGCATCTCCCGCTGGCCCGAGGTTCCGCGGAGCATCGAATGGAAGAAGGGGATCTGCCGTGCTTTCGGTTGGCCGCACGAGGATCAGGCCGACATCGCCCGCGCCTGGAAGCGAATTCTGAGCCGAGTATCGCAATACACGGATCTGGAGCCGGAGCTTCTCGGTCGGGTTGAGCAGTTGATCGACTTTGTGACAGAGCCAATCTGAGAATCAACGAAAATACCGAGAAAGAGCGTGCACAAATCGTTATCTTCCCGTATCCTCGGATGAGTTCGCGTGACATCTGGCCCGGTGACCCCCATCTGGCAGAGCCGTCCACCGGGGCAGTTTCCCTAAGTTCACTGCCCTGCGGCTCGCAGAGTCACGTGTGGAGGATTTACTGGTGACTGATTCGTTCGAGATGAAGCGAGACGCTTCCGGCGACTCTCTGAACGCACCCGCCACCCGTCGTTCCCGTCGTGAGATGGAAGGGCACCGCCGTTCCACACGCACGTCGACTCGACCGGCAAAGGCGCCGCGTTCGCGCAAGAGCATCGCCCGCTCCTGGGCCTCGACAGCAATCGTCGGGCTCGTCGTTCCCGGCCTCTTCGCCACTATGGCGCTGCCGTCGTATGCGACTCCCGAGACATCCGCTGGCGCGCAGTCCGCGTACGACATTGCCACAGCATCGGCCCAGACTCTCGACACCACGGGCGTCGAACCCGCGATGAACCTCGTGCGCGACTACTACACCGCGACCTCGCAGGAGGAGCTCGACGAGGCTCGGCGCGCTGCCGAAGCAGCGGCGGCTGCCAAGAAGGCGAAGGAAGAGGCCAAGCAAGAGGCCTCGACCAAGGGCCAGGACTACAAGGCGATCGCCGGGGAGGGCGAAGTGCGCTGGCCGCTTCCCAGTTCCGGAACGATCGGCGACGGCTTTATGAGCCGTGGCGGCTCTCACGAGGGCGTCGACATCCTCATCGCAGGCGGAACTCCGATCGGCTCAGTCGCTGACGGTGTCGTCGTCGTCTCCCAGGAGAGCTACGGAGGGTACGGTGTGGCCGTGGTCGTGGAGCACACGATCGACGGCCAGAAGGTTCGCACCACCTACGGCCACATGACGTACGGTACGCGTCGCGTCTCCGTCGGCCAGCATGTGACGGCTGGTCAGGTGCTTGGTCTGGTAGGAAGCACGGGACGCTCGACCGCGAACCACCTCCATCTCGAGGTGCGCATCAACGGCGGTCTCGTCGATCCACTCGGCTGGCTGCGCGCCAACGGCGCCTACTGAGCAAACGGCGCCTGCTGAGCAGCTGGGGCGATCAGCTGACTCTGCTCGCAGCAGCGAGACTGCGCAGCGCCTCGGACAACTGCGTTCAGCAGTCCGTCCGCTGAAGCATCCTGTGTTCTCTGGTTTCTCCAGAGAAACGGACAGAGCCAAACGCCATTGCGCCGGCCTAGCGATAAAAAGTGCCCCCGACAGGAATCGAACCTGCGACCTACGGTACCGGAAACCGGCGCTCTATCCGCTGAGCTACGGAGGCTGAAAAGCGACGTTCAATTTCGCCGCCAACCTAGGCTAGCACCCGCAAGGCGATACTCCGAAAGCGACGCGTGGTGAAGTCTGTGCATCAACCGAGAAGCCTTGGGTGGGCAGTTCTCCACCTGACTTTTCGGCCCACTCGGTGTGAGGATGAAGATATGGAGCGCACGGTTACGGCTCATCTGCAGTTCAGCCTGGGGGGACAGAGCGACCTGCTGTTTCAGATCGCCGTCGCAGCAGGAACTCTCATCCGTTCCGAGTCGTTCACCTTCACGAACGACGGTCGTGTGTATCTTCCACGCGAGATCGTCGATCGGCACGGCACGCGCATTCTCCGCTTCACAGGGGATCCGGGGAACTACGAGGTCTTCTATTCCGCTGACGTGGCAGGGGCACGTCCGCTCGAGCCTGTGGGGGAGATCGACCTCGTCGGCTATCTCCGTCCGAGCAGATACGCAGAATCGGATGCTCTCTATCTGCAGGCGCGCTCAATGTTCGCTGGCCTCACAGGACTCGCGCTCGTCAATGCCGTCGCCACATGGACGCACGACACCCTCGAGTACGTCCCCGGTTCGAGCCGGGGAACGGACAGTGCGAGGACAACGCTCTCAGCCGGTCGCGGAGTATGTCGTGATTTCGCACACGTCGTCGTGACGATGCTTCGCGCCTGTGATGTGCCGGCGCGCGTCGCAGCGGTGTATGCGCCGGGTCTCCGGCCGATGGACTTCCACGCGGTCGCCGAGGCGTGGGTGGATGGCCGCTGGCTTGTCGTCGATGCGACCAGACTTGCGCCTCGTCAGTCGCTCGTTCGCATCTCCACCGGGCGCGACGCGTCAGACATCGCATTCCTCACGAACCACATCGGCAATCTCGCACTGCGGAGCGTCGACGTGAACGCCGTGAGCGACACTCTCACGACGGACGACCACCTCGCACCCATCGTGCTGGCCTGAGTCAGGGAAGGTTTCCGAGAACGGCCTTGGCGAGCGGCTCGACTGCGCCCGGTTCCGTGAAGTCCTTCGACGACAGCACGACCCAGTAGCTGTCGGTGAAGATCTGAGCGGTGCCGACGCCGGACTCGACGATGAAGTAGCCTTCCTCGCCGTACGTCGGAACGGAGTTCGATGAGTTCACGGCCTCGTTGGCGAGGGCATCCAGGCTCTCAGAGTCCAGCTTCGCAATTCCGAGATCGATCGTGCGTCCGCTGGTGTTGTTGCTCCACTGGCAGGTGAGTCCCTTGAAGCTCGCGACCTTGCCCTGCAGCGTCTTGCCGCCCGGCGTGTACTCACCGAGGAGGCTGATGTTCGAGTTGTAGTCGTACATCTGCTGAAGAGTGATCGCCTCGTCACAGGCGAGACCGACGTCCTCGCCGGCGTCAGGGTTCGTCGTGGGAGGAGCGGCGGTGGGGTCGGACGGAGCCTCGCTGTGGGTGTCCGCGGGAGGACCGTCTGTCGCAGCATCCGTTGGAGCAGCTGACGTCGTCGAAGTGGGAGACGCGTCGTCGACCGGGGGAGCGCAGGCGGTGAGCGTCAGGCTCGCAGCCGCGAGGGCGATCAGGGCGCTGCGGCGGATGAGTGCGCTGCTCACGGTCATGGGGCTCCTTAGGATCGTCGGGATGAGTTGAGGTTACCAACGATAGACGTCGTCCGGATTCGCGGCGGGGCACACGCGGAACACTCGGGTTCGTCGCGCTAGACTCGGACACCGTGACTCCAACAGATCTCTCCCGCGCCCTGTTCGACATCCTCGGCCCCATCGCCGAGCGACGTCGCCCGGATGAGCCGGTTCAGATCGAAGAATCGCAGATCGTCATTGAACGGCCGAAGAACCGTGAGCACGGCGACTGGGCCTCCAACATCGCTATGCGGCTCGCGAAGAAGCTCGGTGCCAACCCTCGAGAGCTCGCCGCAGAGATCGCCGAGCAGCTCGCAGAGGTCGCGGGGGTCGCCTCCGCAGAGGTCGCGGGCCCCGGATTCATCAATATCAGGCTGGATGCCGCAGCGGCCGGCGAGCTGGCGAAGACGATCGTGGAGGCAGGTACCTCTTTCGGTCGCAACACAAGCCTTGCCGGAGAATCCATCAACCTTGAGTTCGTCTCTGCGAATCCCACCGGTCCGCTCCACATCGGACACACCAGGTGGGCTGCGCTCGGCGATTCGATCAGGCGACTCCTTGCGGCCTCCGGCGCTGACGTCGCCGCCGAGTACTACATCAATGACGCCGGCCGGCAGATGGACACGTTCGGTCGTTCCGTGCTCGCGGCGGCGAAAGGTGAGCCGACCCCCGAAGACGGATACCCCGGGAAGTACATCGACGAACTCGCGGCCGCAGTGCTCCGTCACGATCCGAACCTCCTCGAGCGGCCCGATGACGAGGCCATCGAGCGTGCGCGCGAAATCGCATACGAGGCTCAGCTGGGCGAGATCAAGCAGTCTCTCGAGAACTTCAACGTCCACTTCGACGTGTGGTTCTCCGAGCGACAGCTGCACGTCGCGGGCGATGACGAGAGCAACGATATCGATGCGGCGGTCGCCAGACTGCGCGAGCAGGGGCACGTCTACGATGACGAGGGCGCGATCTGGGTGCGCACCACGGATTTCGGCGATGACAAAGACCGCGTGATCCGGCGCAGCAACGGCGATTACACGTACTTCGCCGCGGACGCCGCCTACTACCTGAACAAGGGAGATCGCGGCTACGCACGCAAGATCTACCTCCTGGGGGCTGACCACCACGGCTATGTGCATCGTCTCAAGGCCATCGCGGGCGCGGCGGGTGAAGACCCTGAACGCAACATCGAGGTGCTCATCGGTCAGCTGGTCAGCATCAACGGTGCGCGCCTCTCCAAGCGAGCAGGCAACATCATCGAGATGGATGATCTGCTCGAATGGCTGGGAAGCGACGCGCTTCGCTATTCGCTGGGACGCTATCCGGCCGATTCCCCGCTCACTCTCGACCCTGAGCTGCTGAGGAAGCGTACGAACGACAATCCCGTCTTCTACGTGCAGTACGCGCACGCACGAACGTGTGCGGTCGGACGCAATGCGGCTCAAGCTCAGGTGGACCGCAGCCGCTTCGCGCCCGAGACCCTCACCCACGAGACAGAGAGCGCGCTGCTCGGCGCACTGCAGGAGTTTCCGCGGATCGTCGCGCACGCCGCGGAGGTTCGTGAGCCGCACCGCGTCGCGCGCTATCTCGAAGAGATCGCCGGTCTTTACCACCGCTGGTACGACAACTGCCGCGTCATACCGCGCGGTGACGACCCGATCGAGCCCGTGCACCACACGCGGCTGTGGCTGAACGACGCGTCGCGCCAGGTGATCGCGAACGGACTCGACCTTCTCGGCGTCACGGCGCCTGAGCGGATGTGAGATGAGCGGGGCCTCCGCACAGAGCACCGGTCGGTCCGGACATCGCGTCGCGTGGACGCTCACGATCTGCGCGGTCATCGTCGTGCTGCTCGGCTTGGCGCTGTGGGCGGCAGACGGGTTGGCTCGCGGCATCGCACAGGACAGCGTCGCGGACGCCGTCGAGTCGAAGCAGCCGGACGACGTCGAGGCTGATGTCAACGTCTCGATCGATGGAGGGCTGTTTCTGCCGCAGCTGATCGCGGGTGATTTCACCGAAGTGACGCTCACGGCGAAGGACGCGACAGCGGCCGGCATCCCGTTCGATATCACCGTTGTCGCGAAGGGCGTTCCCCTCGACGAGAACGGAACGATCGACACCGCGACCGCACGTGTGAGCGGGGGAGAGGATGCCGCGAACGCGTTGCTCGCCCTCGGCGGAGCCGACCCGCAGCTGTCGCTCGGCGACGGTACGCTCAGCTACGACCAGACCACGACGTTCCTCGGCATGAACATCGGCTACACGGTGGAGGCCGAGCCCGAGGCGCACGGTGAGACTGTGACGCTCAGCCCGCGCGACGTCCACCTGACGAGCGACTTCGGGTCGCTCGACCTCACTCCTCTTATTCAGCGGATCCTCGACGACAAGCCTGTCGAGATCTGCGTGGCATCGTCACTTCCCGACGGAACAAGCGTCGACGACGTGACGGTGACCCCGGAGCACATCACCTTTGAGCTCTCAGCCGCAGACATCCCCCGGAACGGGCCAGATCTGTCCTCACGAGGCTCCTGCGAATCGTAGGCGTCGTCGTGAATGCGGTCGCCGGAATACGTTCTCGGTAGACTTCCTGTCACCGAGGCGCCGAAGCCCGCACTTTCCGCCAACATCCCATGATTGGTCTTCTGTGACGCACAACCCTCTTGCGCCCTCGTGGCTGACCGAACCCGCCGACGCGAACGCGCTTGTGCCTGGTCTCTGGCCTCGCACCGCAGAGCGTGGGGAGTCCGGTGAGCTGACGATCGGCGGTGTCAACGCGCGTGCTCTTGCCGACGAGTTCGGGACGCCCGTCTATGTGATCGATGAGTCTGAGGCGCGCGAGCGCGCGGTCGAAGTGCGACAGGCACTGCAGACCGCTTTTGAGCCCCTCGGCGCCCAGGCGCATGTCTACTACGCAGGCAAGGCTCTGCTCACGGCTCATGTCGCACAGTGGATGATCGAGGCGGGCTGCCGCATCGACGTGTGCTCGGGTGGCGAGCTCGGTCTGGCACTGGCGGCAGGCGTTCCAGCATCCGAGATCGGGTTTCACGGCAACAACAAGTCACGAGCAGAGATCGCACGCGCGGTCGAGGCCGGCGTCGGCACGATCGTTCTTGACAGCTTCCAGGAGATCGAGAGGGTCGCCGATGCCGCCGATGCCGCTGGAGTGCAGCAGGCCGTGCGGGTTCGCGTGAACAGCGGAGTGCACGCGCACACACACGACTTCCTCGCGACAGCGCACGAAGACCAGAAGTTCGGCATCCCACTGGCCACCGCGGAGGATGCTGTGCGAATGATCCGCTCGCGGCCGAGCCTTGAGTTCCGCGGACTGCACTGTCACATCGGCTCGCAGATCTTCGGCGCGGCAGGCTTTGCCGAGTCAGCCGCGCGTCTGCTCACGGTCCACCGCGACCTGCTGAGCGACGGACCTGTGCCCGAGCTGAACCTCGGCGGTGGTTTCGGCATCGCTTACACCAGTGCAGATGATCCGACGCCGATCGATGACCTCGCGGCCGCGATAGCGGACATCGTGCGGACTGAATGCGAGCGTCTCGACATTCCGGTTCCGGACGTCGCCTTCGAACCGGGGCGCGCGATCATCGGACGCGCGGGCGTGACACTCTATGAGGTCGGAACGACGAAGCCCGTGACCGTCGACACGGCATCCGGAACCGCGGTGCGCCTCTATGCGAGCGTGGACGGCGGCATGAGCGACAATGCGCGTCCCGCACTGTACGAAGCGGAGTATTCCGTGCGACTCGCGTCGAGACGGTCGAGTGCTGCTCCCGCCCTCGTGAGGATTGCGGGAAAGCACTGCGAATCGGGCGACATAGTGGTGTTGAACGACTATCTTCCCGGCGACGTGGAGCCAGGAGACCTGGTGGGTGTTCCGGCCACCGGGGCCTACTGCTGGTCGCTTGCCAGCAACTACAACTATCTCGGACGACCGCCGATCATTGCGGTCAGAGACGGCCATGCACGCATCATCGTGCGTGGCGAGACAGAAGCCGACCTCGTGGCGCGCGACGCCGGATTGGATGGACGATGATCGACAGTCGCACCCTCAGAGTTGCTCTTCTCGGAGCTGGGTCCGTTGGGTCCCAGGTCGCGAAGATGCTTCTCGAGAACCGTCGTGAGCTCGCCGCACGGGCGGGCGCGGACCTCGAACTCGTCGGCATCGCCGTGCGAGACGTCGACGCGAAGCGCGACGTGGAACTTCCGCGGGAACTGCTGACGACTGACGCGGAATCTCTCATTCGGGGAGCCGACATCGTCATCGAGCTGATGGGCGGCATCGAGCCGGCGCGTACCTACATCCTCGACGCTGTGAATTCCGGAGCAGACGTGGTCACGGGTAACAAGGCACTCCTCGCCGCGCACGGTGCGGAGCTGTTCGCAGCTACCGAGCAGGTGGGAGCAGAGATCTCGTACGAGGCATCTGTTGCGGCGGCCATTCCGATTCTGCGGCCCCTTCGCGACAGCCTCGCCGGAGACAACATCACACGTGTGCTCGCGATCGTCAACGGGTCGACGAACTTCATCCTTGACCGCATGGACCGCTTCGGTGAGACCATGGAGGAAGCCTCGAAGCTCGCGTTCGAAGCCGGGTATCTTGAGGCAGATCCCACGCTCGACGTCGAGGGATACGACGCCGCCCAGAAGGTGACGATCCTCGCGGGGCTCGCGTTCCACTCGCAGATCGATGCGGACCGCGTGCATCGTGAAGGCATCACGAGTGTGACGGCAGAGCAGATCGAAGCGGCCCAGTCGGCCGGGTATGTGATCAAACTTCTCGCCGTCGCCGAGCGACTGACGACGCCTGAGGGAGAGCTGGGCATCTCGGCGCGCGTCTATCCCGCGCTCGTGCCGCGGGAGCATCCGCTCGCAACCGTGTATGCAGAGAACAACGCCGTGTTCGTGGATGCCGAGGCCGCTGGTCCTCTCATGTTCTATGGTGCCGGTGCCGGCGGAGTGCAGACGGCGTCGGCGATCCTCGGCGATGTCGTCTCCGCCGCGCGTCGGCACGTTGCCGGAGGGCCGGGGCTGAACGGGTCCAACCATGCTGGGCTTCCGCTGCTGCCGATCGATGACGTGGTGACGAAGTACCAGATCAATCTTCGCGTCGAGGACCGTCCGGGCGTGCTCTCGGAGGTCGCCGGGATCTTCGCCGATTTCGGTGTCTCTGTGCAGACGGTGGAGCAGAGCATTGCCGATGAGGGCGATGGGCTCGCAACCCTCATCATCGGCACGCACCGTGCCCGTGAGAAGGCGCTGAGCGCGGTAGTGGACGCTCTCGGCGAAGCCAACGTCACCGATCGCATCGTGAGCGTGCTGCGCGTCGAGGGCGCGCAATGAGCTCGATGATCGGCCGTCGCGTGGCGGTGAAGGTCCCCGCGACGTCCGCGAACCTCGGTCCTGGGTTCGACACGCTCGGCCTGGCGCTCTCGCTGTACGACGACGTGACCGTCGAAGCGGTCGCCGAGTCCGGTGTGCACGTGAACGTCAGAGGAGTCGGAGAGGGTGAGGTGCCGACAGACGGAACCAACCTCGTCGCGTCGTCGATCCTCGCCACGTTCGCCGCCGTGGGGCACGACGCTCCGGGCCTCCGCATCGATGCGGACAATCGGATCCCCCATGGTCGTGGTCTTGGTTCGTCCGGTGCCGCGGTCGTCGCGGGAATCGCCGCCGCGCGCGGACTGCTCGAGGGCATAGTGCACTTCACTGAGGAGATGCTTCTCGGCATCGCCACAGAGCTCGAAGGACACCCCGACAACGTGGCGCCGGCGCTGTTCGGCGGACTGACGATCGCCTGGACCACGCCGACGGGGCCTCGGCACAAGAAACTCATGGTCCACCGTGGAGTCTCGCCGCTCGTGCTCGTGCCAGAGACCACGCTCTCCACGCGGCGTGCGCGTGAGCTGCAGCCGTCACAGGTTCCACACGAGGATGCCGTGTTCAACGTCTCCCGGTCTGCGCTCATGGTCGCGGCGATGCTGCAGAGCCCTGAATTGCTGTTCCAGGCCACCGAAGACAAGCTCCACCAGAGCTATCGCGCCTCCGCTATGCCGGAGACGGCTGCTCTGATATCTGCCCTTCGTGAAGCGGGTTTTCCAGCCGTCGTGTCGGGGGCTGGCCCCTCTATTCTGGTGCTCTGCGACGGACCGGGTGACCGTCTCGAAGCGGCGGCGCTCGCGGAGCGGAAATCGGGTGCAACCTGGCGCGCCGAGATGCTCGCTGTGGACTTCAAGGGTGCTACAGTAGTAGCGATCCCATAGGGAACCACCCGCAAGGGTGAATCTGGCCCTCGGATCATTCACCGATTAATTGCCCTCACCCGTATCTTTTCGTGTTCTGATGCGAAATCGTGTCTCCCGTCTGTGGGAGAGCACGGGCGGCGTGACGGCTTTCCCTGGCCATCGAAGCGCCAGGATGGGAAAGGAAAACTCTCCAGTGACAGACGCAGGAATCCGCGCAGACGGCGCGGACCGCGGCAAAGACCTCGCCACGCTCAAGGTGGCCGAGCTGCAGAAGCTCGCCGCCGGACTCTCGATTCCCGGAGCTTCCAAGCTCCGCAAGGGGGAGCTGGTCGCCGCGATCGCAGAGAAGCAGGCTGCGGGCAGTGCACCGCATGCAGCGAAGGACGCCGAAGAGCAGAGCGCTCCCGAGTCGAAGACTCCGAGCCGCGGTACGCGGTCTCGTCGTGTGTCGACCGATACGATCGAGTCATCGACACCTCTCGCTGCCTCGGGGCATGTGAACTCCGACCAGGAGGCGCAGATCCCCACGACGCCGGAGCAGGCCGCTGAGGCCGTTCTCGATGCGGCGCTCTCCGATGCAGAGAAGCGCGCTCACGAGCGTCGCGCTCCGAAGAAGGATGCCGCGCAGGCGGAGTCCTCTGAGGGCGCCAAGCAGGGCGATGGCGACTCCGATCGTGGCTCAGACGACCAGGGTGGTCAGAAGAACGGCGGGAAGCGCGGTGGCCGCCGTCGCGGTCGCAAGAACGACGATGACACGGATGCCGCCGAGAGCTCGCCCGAGGGCCGTGGCGACCAGGGCGGTCGCAAAGACGGCAAGGACGGAAACGGCAAGGGCGGTCAGAAGAACAGCCACAAGGACGAGTCGAAGAAAGACGAATCCGACAGCCGTCACAAGGACGAGAGCTCTGACTCCGGTGAGGGGGACGACAAGCAGCGTCGTGGACGCGGCCGAGGCCGGAACCGTGGGGGAGACTCTGGAGGTGACGACCGTCAGCAGAACCGTGGCGACGACCGTCAGCAGAACCGTGGCGACGACCAGAGCGGTCGAGGCCGGAACCGGTACCGTGATCGCAAGCGCGGTCGCTCCGACGAGGTCGAGCCGGAGATCACTGAGGACGACGTGCTCGTCCCGATCGCGGGCATCCTCGACGTTCTTGACAACTACGCCTTTGTCCGCACGACGGGCTACCTCCCGGGCGCAAACGACGTTTACGTGTCGCTCGGCCAGGTGAAGAAGTACAACCTGCGCAAGGGTGACGCGATCGTGGGCGCTGTTCGACAGCCCCGCGAGGGCGAGAACAACTCGCGACAGAAGTACAACGCGCTGGTCAAGATCGATACCATCAACGGTCAGTCGACGGACGAAGCGGCCGAGCGGGTGGAGTTCGGCAAGCTCACTCCGCTGTATCCGCAGGAGCGCCTGCGGATGGAGACGGAGCCAGGCAAGCTGACGCAGCGGCTCATCGATCTGGTCTCACCGGTCGGCAAGGGACAGCGTGGACTCATCGTCGCGCCGCCGAAGGCCGGCAAGACCATCGTTCTTCAGCACATCGCGAACGCGATCGCGACGAACAACCCTGAGGTCCACCTCATGGTCGTGCTCGTGGACGAGCGTCCTGAGGAAGTCACGGATATGGAGCGTACGGTCAAGGGCGAAGTGATCGCCTCGACATTCGACCGTCCTGCCGAAGACCACACGACAGTCGCGGAGCTCGCAATCGAGCGGGCCAAGCGTCTCGTCGAACTCGGCCACGATGTCGTCGTGCTGCTCGATTCGATCACACGACTCGGACGGGCCTACAACATCTCGGCTCCGACGAGCGGACGAGTGCTCTCGGGCGGCGTCGACGCTGCAGCGCTGTATCCGCCGAAGCGCTTCTTCGGTGCGGCCCGCAACATCGAGAACGGCGGTTCGCTGACCATCCTGGCGACTGCGCTCGTCGAGACCGGATCGAAGATGGACGAGGTCATCTTCGAGGAATTCAAGGGAACCGGAAACTCCGAGCTCCGACTCTCGCGTCAGCTCGCGGACAAGCGGATCTTCCCGGCGATCGACGTCAACGCATCCTCCACGCGCCGCGAGGAGATGCTGCTCGGGCAGGACGAAGTGAAGGTGACGTGGAAGCTGCGACGTGCCCTCGCCGGACTCGATACTCAGCAGGCACTTGAGGTCATCCTCAGCAAGCTTCGTGAGACATCGTCAAACGTTGAGTTTCTCGTGCAGATGCAGAAGTCGATTCCCCAGCCGTCGTCGCACGGTCACGGAAGCGACCGCGAGCACCGCTAGCTGACCTGAACCCGTCTGCTCCGCGCCTACGATAGTTGTGCGCAGAGCAGACGGGTTTCGTCGTTTCACCCATCTACGAGACGGAAGAAGACATGTTTGAGTCAGTCCAGGCGCTGATCGATGAGCACAAAGAGCTGCAAGATCAGCTGGCCGATCCCGCTGTGCACGCGGATCCCGTCCGCTCGAAGAAGATCAACCGCCGTTACGCGGAGCTCTCGAAGATCCTCGCCGCGCACTCAGCGTGGCTGAGCGCGAATGACGACCTCGAGGCGGCTCGTGAGCTGGCAAAGGAAGATGACGCGTTCGCGGATGAAGTGCCTGCGATGGAAGAGCTTGCAACAGAGGCTGAGGAGAAGCTTCGCCGTCTGCTGATCCCGCGGGACCCGGATGATGGACGTGACGTGATCATGGAGATCAAGGGTGGCGAAGGCGGTGCGGAGAGTGCGCTCTTCGCGGCGGACCTTCTGCGGATGTACATCCACTACGCAGAGTCGAAGGGATGGAAGACGGAGCTTCTGGAGCGTGACGAGTCTCATCTCGGGGGCTATAAGAACGTCCAGGTTGCGATCAAGAGCTCGTCGAATGATCCTGAGGATGGCGTGTGGGCGCACCTCAAGTATGAGGGTGGCGTGCATCGCGTGCAGCGTGTTCCGGTGACCGAGTCGCAGGGTCGCATCCACACGTCCACAACGGGCGTGCTTGTCTTCCCCGAGGTCGATGAACCTGAGGAAGTCGAGATCGCCCAGAACGACCTTCGCATCGATGTCTATCGCTCGTCGGGACCGGGGGGACAGTCGGTGAACACGACGGACTCGGCCGTGCGCATCACTCACGTCCCGACGGGAATCGTCGTCTCAATGCAGAACGAGAAGAGTCAGATTCAGAACCGCGAAGCGGCGATGCGCGTTCTTCGCGCACGGCTTCTCGCAAAGCAGCAGGAAGAGCTTGAAGCCGCCGCCTCGGATGCGCGAAAGAGCCAGATCCGCACGATGGACCGTTCAGAGCGGATTCGCACATACAATTTCCCGGAGAACCGGATCGCCGACCACCGCACGGGATACAAGGCATACAACCTCGATCACGTGATGAACGGGGACCTGGGCCCCGTCATCGACTCGTGCATCCAGTCGGACGAGGAAGCCCGCCTCGCCGAGCTCGGAGACAACAGCTGACGCGTCGTCAGATCTGGTAGTCGGGTTCCGTGAGCCCGTAGTGCTGCCCGGCAACGCGAGGTCGTGACTTCGCGGGCACGCCGACGAGCACGCTCTGCGGCTCGGCATCCTTGGTCACGACGGCATTTGCGCCGACGATGCAGCCGTTCCCGACCACGATGGGTCCGAGGATCTTCGCGCCGGCGCCCACGGTGACGCCGTCTCCGATCGTCGGGTGACGTTTGCCTTTGCCGCCGCCCTTGCCGCCGAGAGTGACTCCGTGATAGAGCATGACGTCATCTCCGATCACCGCGGTCTCACCGATCACAACACCCATGCCGTGATCGATGAAGAAGCGACGGCCGATTCGGGCTCCCGGATGGATCTCGATTCCGGTGATCGAGCGTGCAAGCTGCGAGCCGATGCGTGCCGGCACGCGCAGCCCACGGCGCCACAGACGGTGGTTCAATCGGTGAAGCCAAATTGCGTGCAGCCCGGAGTACACCACGGCGATCTCGAGCGCTCCCCGCGCAGCGGGGTCATGGACTCGAGCCGCCGTGATGTCCTCACGGAACCGCTTCCAGAACGACATCTCAGTCGCGAAGGTCCTCGTAGAGGAAGGTCGAGATGTAACGCTCGCCGAAGTCCGGAACGATGACGACGATGTTCTTTCCGTCGTTCTCGGGCCGCGCCGCGACCTGTAGCGCTGCCCATACTGCGGCACCAGAAGAGATGC
Organism: Paramicrobacterium salitolerans; assembly: GCF_051513965.1. Classification (GTDB taxonomy): domain Bacteria; phylum Actinomycetota; class Actinomycetes; order Actinomycetales; family Microbacteriaceae; genus Paramicrobacterium. The sequence continues at coordinate 1,790,643 of NZ_CP195847.1, read as the reverse complement.
CGGCGAGGATGCCGTCCTTGGTGGCGAGATCACGTGCTGTGCTGACGGCATCATCGGTCTCGACAGTGACGATCTCGTCGTAGATGTCGGTGTCGAGGATGCCGGGGATGAAGTTCGCGCCGAGCCCCTGGATCTTGTGAGGACCAGCCGTGCCCTCACTGAGAATCGGGGAGTCCTTCGGCTCTACCGCGACGACTTTGACATCGGGATTGTGCGCCTTCAGCGCGCGGCCTGCACCGGTGATCGTTCCTCCGGTGCCGATTCCGGAGACGAGGATGTCGACCGTGCCGTCGGTGTCGCGCCAGATCTCCTCGCCCGTGGTGGTGCGGTGGATCTCTGCGTTCGCCTCATTCTCGAACTGACGAGCGAGAATTGCGCCCGGAGTCTCCGATGCGATCTCCTCGGCCTTCTTAACCGCGCCGCGCATACCCTCGGAGGGGTCGGTGAGTACGAGTTCGGCACCGAATGCGCGAAGCAGGACTCGCCGTTCGATGCTCATGGAAGACGGCATGCTCAGCACGACGCGATATCCGCGAGCGGCACCGGCCGCGGCCAGCGCGATTCCCGTGTTGCCGCTGGTGCCCTCGACGACGGTTCCGCCCGGTTTCAGGTCTCCGGACTTCTCTGCAGCATCCAGAATCGCAATGCCGATTCGGTCCTTCACACTGCCGGCGGGATTGTAGAACTCGAGCTTCGCGTGGACCTTGGCCGACACATCGGCGGCCGTGCGCCCAAGCGTGACGAGAGGCGTGTTTCCGAACGCCTCAGTGATGTTTGAGTAGGTCTTTCCTGCCACGGGTTCTCCTCGGCTCGATTGGGGTGGGTTGTCGTGTTGAGACTATCCGCGTGATTCCCTTGAACGGCCAGTATGACGATTCGAGTCATGATCTGGCTAGGCTGGTCTGGTTCCGAATCTCTGGAAGGGTGTCGCCTTCATGACCCACTCGCACCTTACCGTTCCCGCGGTCCTCGATGCGTCAGCGCGGATGCTCGCCCAGTCGGGCATCCTCGACGCCGACGTCGACGCGGAGCTGCTGCTCGGGCATGTGCTCGGGCTCGGGCGCGGTGAGGTGCAGGCGGCTCGCGTTACGTCTCGACCACTGAGTGCGACTGAGGCCGATCGTGTGGCTGAGCTTGTCCTGCGTCGCTCGACGAGAGAGCCGCTTCAGCACATCACGGGAACCGCAGGCTTCCGGGGACTTGAACTCCGTGTCGGTCCAGGTGTCTTCGTGCCGCGTCCCGAGACGGAGTACGTGACGCAGATCGCCGTCGACGCTCTGCGCGCGATTCCCGACTCTGAGCCTGTCGCCGTCGATCTCTGCACGGGGAGCGGTGCGATCGCGCTTGCGCTCGCGACGGAGATCACAACCGCGCGTGTGTACGCGGTCGAGAATGATGTGGATGCCTTCATCTGGGCGACTGAGAATGCGAAGCTCATCGGCGCTGACAACCTGACGTTGGTCTTCGACGATCTCGCCGATTCACTGGAAGAGCTTGACGGCACGGCATCCCTTGTCATCTCCAATCCCCCCTACGTTCCGAACGGCGCCGTCCCCATCGACCCGGAGGTGCGCTTCTACGACCCTGACGCGGCCCTGTACGGAGGGGACGACGGACTCGATGTCGTGCGGTCTCTTTCAACGACGGCTCTCAGGCTCCTGCGTCCCGGCGGCTCACTCGTGATCGAGCACGGTGAGTTGCAGGGGGAGGCGATCCGCGCACTCCTCACCGCGGACGGCTGGCGAGCGGCGGCGACGTTCCCCGACTTCACGATGCGCGATCGCGCGACGACCGCTGTACGCCCATGACCACGGACACTCTGACGGCGGAATGCCTCCGCGCATGCGGAGAGCTCCCATCCGTCACGCTGTAGAATCGCTGACGATGTCGAAGGTATACGACAGCTCTGTGGACTCAGAGCTTCTCACTGGTATGCGACTCGCTCGAGCGTCCCTCGGACGCGGCGAGCTCGTCGTTCTCCCCACGGACACCGTCTACGGCATCGCCGCCGACGCGTTCAACCCGGCGGCCGTCCAGCGGCTCCTCGACGCGAAGGGTCGCACACGTCAGCAGCCGCCGCCGGTGCTCGTGCCCGGCACAGACACACTGACAGCTCTCGCTTCTGTCGTCCCTCCGCTCGTGTCGGAGCTCGTCGACGCCTTCTGGCCCGGTGGGCTCACCATCATCCTGCCCGCACAGGCGAGTCTCGTCTGGGATCTCGGGGAGACCGAGGGGACGGTGGCGCTGCGCATGCCAGATCACGAGATCACTCTCGAGATCCTTCGAGAGACGGGCCCGCTGGCTGTCTCCAGTGCGAACAAGACCACGATGCCTGCAGCGACGACGTGCGAGGACGCCCTCGAGATGCTGGGTGACGACGTGGAGATCTACCTCGACGCCGGTCAGGGGAACACGGTCGCCTCGACCATCATCGACGCCACAGCATTGACGACTGACGACGGGCTCGCGCGCGTTCTCCGTGACGGCGTCATCACCCGCGACCAGCTGCGTGAGGTCCTCGGCGACAGACTCGCGGACGACTGAGGCGGCCCATGCGACAGTATGCGCTCATCGCACTCGCCGCCATGATCATCACCTGGGTGCTCTCACTCGCGGTCTACCGGTTCGCGCTCCGGTTCAAGCTCTACCCGCCGATCCGCGACCGTGATATGCACTCGCGCCCGACCCCGAGGCTCGGGGGAGTGGCGATGTTCTTCGGCGTCACTGCGGCCATCGCGATCGCATCGCTCAACCCGTTCTTCCGGGTGATCTTCGATGACCCGGGGCCGATCCTCGCGATTCTCGGCGCAACGCTTCTGATCGTCGTGCTCGGAATCGTCGATGACCTCATCGACCTCGACTGGATGATCAAACTGGCCGGTCAATTCCTCGCCGCGGGGCTCATCGCCTGGCTGGGTGTGCAGATCTACTCGCTGCCGATCGGCGGCCGCACTGTCGGGTCGAGCTGGATGTCGTTCGTGATGACGGTCTTCACGATCGTTCTCGTCATGAACGCCATCAACTTCATCGACGGCCTCGACGGTCTCGTGGCTGGCGTCGCGCTCATCGCCAACGGAGTGTTCTTCGTCTACGGGTACCTGCTTGTGCAGGTCACGAGCCCGTACAACTTCTTCAATCTCTCGCTCCTGATCTCCGCGGTGCTCGTTGGGGTATGCGCAGGCTTCCTCCCGATGAACTGGCATCCGGCGAAGATGTTCATGGGCGATGCCGGCGCTCTTCTCGTGGGCCTCCTCATGGCCTCCTCCGCGATCGCGATCACCGGGCAGATCGATCCATCGGCAATCGAGGTGGGCGGCAGCACAGGCCAGCTCGGCAGCTCGCAGCTCGTCGGTGCGTTCATCCCTCTTCTTCTCCCGTTCACGATTCTCATCGTTCCGCTTCTCGACTTCGGGCTGGCTGTATTTCGACGTCTGCGGGCCGGCAAGAGCCCGTTCAGCGCGGACCGCCTGCACCTGCATCACCGGCTCATCGACATGGGGCACACGCAGATGCACGCCGTTCTGATCTTCTACGCGTGGACCGTCGTGCTCTCCGTACCTTGCCTCTTCCTCTTCATCTTCGACTCGTACTGGTACGCGCTCGGCTTCTTCGTCGTGGGTGTCGTCACCTGCACGGCAGCCACGTTCGCACCGCTCGGCAAACGGAAGCGCCGCGAGGTTGCGGCACAGCTCACACCCGATGAGGAGACCAGCGAAGAGCAGCGTGAGTACGATCCTCTAGACACAGCTGAGCACAGCGCAGGCGCTTCTCCTCGCACGCGACCAGAAGGACATTCGTCATGAACTCCAACCCCGTCTTCCGCGCCAGTCTTGTCTGGGGTGCGACGATCACAGCGGCAATCGCGATTCTCGGAGGAGCGATCGGCCTCATCGTGGATGGCCCGCGCGGAATGATCAGCGGACTCCTCGGCGCGGTTGTGGCACTCGTCTTTCTGAGCGTCACCGCGGTCAGTATCCTTCTGGCGAATCGCAAAGCGGGGAGCGACCTGTTCGTCCCGATCTTCTTCGCAAGCGTCATGGGCGGCTGGCTCGTGAAGTTCATCGTGTTTCTCGTACTCGCCTGGCTGATGAAGCAACAGCCATGGGTGAACGACACGATCTTCTTCCTGTCAGTGATCGCGGGCGTCGTCGGATCGCTGGTCGTCGACGGGTTCGTCGCCGCGAAAGTCCGTGTCGCGAATGCGAGCGACGTTACATTGCCGGGCGAACAAAATGACGAGAAATAGGCACTTCTACGATTCGTAGAAACCTCGAAGCTTTGCTAAGGTTATGGGAGATTATCCCTGCCAATTGAGCGCCTCCGGGCGCCGGTAAGGCGTCTTTCCCACCGATCGAACGTAGCGTGAGCTCTGCTCATTGCTCTGATATTCAGGAGATAGCGCTGATAGCGAACGCTGTGAACCTGCTCGTGCCAACCGCCGACGATGGTGGATTCCACTCTCCTTCGATCGACGAGTTCTTCCCGGATGTGCTGTTCTTTGCCGGCACTCCGTTTGAAATCAACCGGATCATCCTGATCCGCTTCATCGCGGTCATCGCGGTCGTCCTGCTCTTCTGGCTCGGGACACGCCGCATGAAGGTCGTCCCCGGGCGCTTCCAGAGCCTCGTGGAGATGGGCCTCGACTTCGTTCGAGTGAACATCGCAGAGGATCTGCTCGGCAAGAAGGATGCAAAGCGATTCCTCCCGATCCTGGCGACCATGTTCTTCATGGTGCTGGCGATGAACCTCACTGGTATCGTCCCGGGCCTGAACATCGCTGGGACGTCCGTCATCGGTGTCCCGCTCGTGCTCGCGATCGTATCGTGGTTCACGTTCGTCTACGCGGGCATCAAGAAGAGCCCGACGAAGTTCCTGAAGAACTCACTCTTCCCCGCAGGCGTGCCGTGGCCCGTCTACTTCGTCGTGACCCCGATTGAGTTCATCTCGACGTTCATCATCCGTCCCGTCACGCTGACGCTTCGTCTCATGATGAACATGGTCGTGGGCCACCTGCTGCTGGTGCTGTTCTTCGCAGCGACGCAGTTCTTCATCGTCTCGCTCAGCGGCTGGTTCACCGCGCTCGGCGTGTTCACGTTCGCTTTCGGGCTCGCGTTTACGCTGTTCGAGGTGCTTGTCGCGGTACTTCAGGCTTATATCTTCACCATTCTCACCGCGGTCTACATCCAGCTCGCGGTCGCCGAGGAACACTAACCGGGCACGGCAACCGCCTGCTCACCATCACGGAAGGAAAACACGTGGACGCAACAACCGTTCTCGCTGCACTCAACGGAAACATCGCAACGGTCGGTTACGGCCTCGCTGCAATCGGTCCGGCTATCGGCATCGGCATCGTCGTCGGCAAGACGATCGAGGGCGTCGCTCGTCAGCCCGAGCTCGCCGGCAAGCTGCAGGTTCTGATGTGGATCGGTATCGCCTTCACCGAGGCTCTCGCATTCATCGGTATCGCGACCTACTTCATCTTCGTTTAGTCCTCTTTCACCATTCGTAAGGAGGAATGATGCTCAACACACTCGTACTCGCCGCGGAGGGGGAGTCGGCTCCAAACCCGATCCTGCCCGCGTCATACGACATCATCTGGTCTGCGGTGTGCTTCGTCATCGTCCTGGTGGTCTTCTGGAAGGTTGCCCTTCCGAAGCTCTACACCATGCTTGACGAGCGTGGTGCCGCGATCGAGGGCAACATCGCGAAGGCGGACGAGGCCCAGCGCAAGGCTGAAGCGGCGCTCGAGGAGTACACTGCTCAGCTCGCCGATGCTCGCGCAGAGGCAGGCCGTATTCGCGAGGGCGCACGAGAAGACGGCAAGAAGATCGTTTCGGAAGCCAAGGAACAGGCGACTGACGAGGCCGCGCGCATCACTGCGAGCGCTCACGCTCAGATCGAGGCCGAGCGCCAGTCGGCTCTCGTGTCGCTCCGAAACGAGGTCGGCTCGCTCGCTCTTGGACTCGCCAGCAACGTCATCGGTGAGTCGCTGAGCGATGACAAGAGGGCGACGGCGGTCGTCGACCGCTTCCTCGCAGATCTCGAAGCATCCGAAACGACAGCAGCAGGGAACAAGTAATCAGCAATGGGTAGCGCAACTAGAGAAGCTCTCGCTCAGTCGGTGAAGGCGTTGGACGCCTCCGGCGGTTCCGTCGACCTCGCCGCTGCGGCGTCGCTGCTCGGCGCGGGGCGGGTCCTTGAGGGATCCGCGCAGCTGCGCACGCTGCTCGCTGACCCTGCTGTGGATGCTGAGACCAAGAGCCAGGCGATCACTCGTGTGTTCGAGGGCCGTCTGGGCGAGGTCGCCACGTCGCTGCTTCAGACGATCTCGTCTTCGCGGTGGTCCAACGCTGACGATCTGCTGGCCGGCATCGAAGAGGTCGGCATTCGTGCTGCGGCGATCAGCTCTCCGGACGCGCCCATCGAGTCTGAGCTCTTCCAGTTCGGCCGGGTCGTGAATGAGAACGCGGACCTCGAACTCGCACTCAGTGCGAAGCTCGGGGACCCGGCTCGCAAGGCTGACGTTGTCGAGCGCCTCCTCTCCGGCAAGGCATCGGATGCGACAGTCGTCATCGTGAGCCATCTGATCACGCAGGCGCGGGGCCGTCGGGTCGGCAAGCTGCTGAGTGAGGCGTCGTCAATCGTCGCTGATCAGCGCGGCCGGATCGTCGCAACCGTTACGAGTGCGGCGCCGCTGGACGAGGCTCGGCTTGCTCGCCTCGGGGAACAGCTGAAAGCGACGTATGGTCGAGACGTCACCTTCAACGTCGTCATCGATCCTGCGCTCGTCGGCGGTATTCGGATCCAAGCCGGCGACGACGTCATCGACGCCAGCATCGCCGCTCGACTCGGTGACCTGAAACTCAAGCTCGCCGGGTAGACCGGTTTCACAACTTATCGGGGAAGACCCCCGGCAAAGATAGGGAAGAAGATGGCAGAACTTACGATCAGCCCCGATGAGATCCGGGATGCTCTCAAGGACTTCGTCTCAGCATATGAGCCTGAGAAGGCTTCGAAGACTGAGGTTGGATACGTGACCGATGCCGCGGACGGTATTGCTCACGTTGAAGGCCTGCCTGGTGTCATGGCGAACGAGCTGATTCGCTTCGCGGACGGCACACTCGGACTTGCCCAGAACCTGGATGAGGATGAGATCGGTGCGATCGTCCTCGGAGAGTTCACGGGAATCGTCGAGGGTATGGAAGTGACCCGGACGGGCGAGGTTCTCTCCGTCCCGGTCGGTGATGGCTACCTGGGCCGCGTTGTCGACCCGCTGGGCAACCCGATTGACGGCCTTGGCGACATTGCGACCGACGCGCGTCGTGAGCTTGAGCTCCAGGCGCCTGGCGTCATGCAGCGTAAGAGCGTTCACGAGCCGCTGCAGACCGGTATCAAGGCGATCGATGCCATGATTCCGGTCGGTCGTGGCCAGCGTCAGCTCATCATCGGTGACCGCCAGACGGGTAAGACGGCTCTCGCGATCGACACGATCATCAACCAGAAGGCCAACTGGGAGAGCGGCGACCCCACGAAGCAGGTCCGCTGCATCTATGTCGCAGTGGGGCAGAAGGGTTCAACGATCGCGTCCGTGAAGGGTGCGCTCGAGGACGCCGGAGCGCTGGAGTACACGACGATCGTGGCTTCACCGGCATCCGACCCCGCAGGCTTCAAGTACCTCGCTCCGTACACTGGATCGGCCATCGGCCAGCACTGGATGTACGACGGCAAGCACGTGCTCATCGTCTTCGATGACCTCTCGAAGCAGGCAGAGGCGTACCGTGCTGTTTCGCTTCTTCTGCGCCGTCCGCCGGGGCGTGAGGCATACCCCGGTGACGTCTTCTACCTTCACTCGCGTCTTCTCGAGCGTTGCGCAAAGCTCTCCGACGAGCTGGGCGCCGGATCGATGACCGGACTTCCGATCATCGAGACGAAGGCGAACGACGTGTCGGCGTATATCCCGACGAACGTGATCTCGATCACCGATGGACAGATCTTCCTGCAGTCGGACCTCTTCAACGCCAACCAGCGACCGGCTGTCGACGTCGGTATTTCGGTGTCGCGTGTCGGTGGTGACGCACAGGTCAAGAGCATTAAGAAGGTTTCGGGAACTCTGAAGCTTGAGCTGGCTCAGTACCGTTCGCTTGAGGCCTTCGCAATGTTCGCGTCGGACCTCGACGCGGCAAGCCGTCGTCAGCTGGAGCGCGGTGCCCGACTGACCGAGCTGCTCAAGCAGCCTCAGTATTCGCCGTACCCGGTTGAGGAGCAGGTCGTGTCCATCTGGGCAGGAACCAACGGCAAGCTCGACACGGTGCCGGTGGAGGATGTATTGCGCTTCGAACGCGAGCTTCTCGACTACCTCCGTCGCAACACCTCCGTGCTCGACGAGCTGCGCGAGACGAACGTGCTCTCCGATGAGAACATCTCGACGCTCGACTCCTCGATCGACACGTTCATCTCCGAGTTCCAGACCGCCGACGGCTCCACTCTGGAGGAAGTCGTGGAGGAGCTTCCTGAGGAGGACGTGAACCAGGAGAAGATCGTCAAGGGACGTCGATAGTCCATGGGTGCACAGCTTCGGGTCTATACGCAGAAGATCAAGTCTGCGCAGACCACAAAGAAGATCACCAAGGCGATGGAGCTGATCGCCGCGTCCCGCATTGCCAAGGCGCAAGCGCGGGTCGCGGCCTCCGGCCCGTACTCGCGGGCGATCACGAGGGCTGTGTCGGCGGTTGCTACCTACTCAAACGTCGATCACGTTCTGACGACGGAACCCGAGAAGGTCACGAGAGCAGCGGTCGTCGTCCTGACGAGTGACCGCGGTCTTGCAGGCCCCTTCAACTCACAGGTGCTCCGTGAGAGCAGTGAGCTGACGGAGCTTCTGCGGGGGCAGGGCAAAGAGGTTATCCACTACCTGTATGGGCGAAAGGCTGTCGGCTACTTCCAGTTCCGCAAGTTCCCCATCGCGGGCCAGTGGATCGTCAACGCCGAATCGCCAGAGTTCAGCACAGCGCAGGAGATCGCGAAGACCGTGCTCGAAGCGTTCGCCGCGGATGCCTCCGAGGGCGGGGTCGATGAGATCCACATCGTCTACAACAAGTTCGTCAGCATGATGACGCAGACCCCCGAGGTCGTGCGTCTTCTGCCCCTCGAAGTCGTCGAAGGAGTTGAGGAGCCCGCGGAGAGCGAGGTTCTTCCCCTGTACGAGTTCGAGCCTGATGCCGAGAGCGTGCTGGACGCGCTGCTTCCGGTGTACATCGAGAGTCGCATCTTCAACGCCATGCTGCAGTCGGCGGCCGCAAAGCACGCGGCGACGCAGAAGGCGATGAAGTCGGCGAGCGACAACGCGGACAAGCTGATCACGGACTACACACGCCTGCGCAACAACGCGCGTCAGGCTGAGATCACCCAGCAGATTTCAGAGATCGTCGGCGGAGCCGACGCCCTGTCTGCGTCCTAAGAGCTTCGAACACGAAGAGAGAAGAAAGAGCTATGACAGACACTGCCACCGCTCCCGAGCAGGCGGACAAGGCGGCCGGTGCGATCGGCCGCGTTGCCCGTGTCACCGGGCCTGTCGTGGACATCGAGTTTCCGCACGACTCGATTCCCGGCATTTACAACGCACTGACCACTGAGATTACGATCGGCGGCGAGCGCCAGCGCATCACCCTCGAGGTCGCTCAGCACCTCGGCGACGACCTGGTTCGCGCTATTGCTCTTAAGCCGACCGACGGCATCGTTCGCGGGCAGGATGTCGTCGACACGGGAGAGCCGATCTCGGTTCCCGTCGGCGACATCACCAAGGGCCGTGTGTTCAACGTCACCGGCGAGGTTCTGAACGCTGAGCCCGGCGAGCAGATTGAGATCACCGAGCGCTGGCCCATTCACCGCAAGGCCCCGGGCTTCGACCAGCTTGAGTCGAAGACTCAGATGTTCGAGACCGGCATCAAGGTGATCGACCTCCTGACCCCGTACGTTCAGGGTGGAAAGATCGGTCTGTTCGGTGGTGCAGGTGTCGGTAAGACTGTTCTCATCCAGGAGATGATCCAGCGAGTCGCTCAGGATCACGGCGGTGTGTCGGTGTTCGCCGGTGTCGGTGAGCGCACGCGTGAGGGCAACGACCTGATCCACGAGATGGACGAAGCGGGCGTCTTTGACAAAACCGCGCTTGTCTTCGGTCAGATGGACGAGCCGCCGGGGACGCGTCTTCGTGTCGCGCTTTCGGCGCTGACCATGGCGGAGTACTTCCGTGATGTTCAGAAGCAGGACGTGCTGCTGTTCATTGACAACATCTTCCGCTTCACGCAGGCTGGCTCCGAGGTTTCGACCCTTCTGGGACGTATGCCTTCCGCTGTGGGTTACCAGCCCAACCTCGCGGATGAGATGGGTGTGCTCCAGGAGCGCATCACGTCGACCCGCGGCCACTCGATCACGTCTCTCCAGGCGATCTACGTGCCGGCCGACGACTACACGGACCCGGCGCCCGCCACGACGTTCGCCCACCTTGACGCGACAACTGAGCTGTCTCGTGAGATCGCATCGCAGGGTCTGTATCCCGCAGTGGATCCGCTGACGTCGACGAGCCGTATTCTCGACCCGCGCTACCTCGGTGAGGACCACTACCGCGTCGCCACCACGGTGAAGCAGATTCTGCAGAAGAACAAGGAGCTTCAGGAGATTATCGCGATCCTCGGTGTCGACGAGCTCTCCGAAGAGGACAAGATCACGGTCGAGCGCGCTCGTCGTATCCAGCAGTTCCTCTCGCAGAACACCTACATGGCGAAGAAGTTCACCGGTGTCGAGGGATCGACGGTTGCGCTCAAGGACACCATCGAGTCCTTTGACGCGATCTGCAAGGGTGAGTTCGACCACGTCGCCGTCCAGGCGTTCTTCAACGTCGGTGCGATCTCTGACGTTGAAGAGAAGTGGGCTCAGATTCAGAAGGAGAACGGCTAGTCATGGCGGAGCGTTCGCTGCAGGTCAGCGTCGTCGCGGCCGACCACGAGGTGTGGTCGGGCTCGGCGAAGCTGGTCGTCGCCAAGACCGTCGAAGGTGAGATCGGTGTCATGGCCGGACACGAACCGATGCTCGCGATCCTCGCTCAGGGCGAGGTGCGGGTGACGACCGTCGGCGGTGAGAAGATCATCGCCAAGGCGGACGACGGCTTCCTGTCAGTCGAGAACGACACGGTCTCGGTCGTCGCCGGCAACGCCTCGCTCGTTAAGTAACCCTCTTCTCTCTGTTCGAACGCCCCGTGCTAGTCCTGCTGCCTCCGTCCGAGACGAAGCGCACAGGCGGCACGGGGCGTTCGCTGTCTTCCGCCGGGTTGAGCTTTCGCTCGCTTTCAGCTACGCGCGATCGCGTCATTCAATCATTGATCGAGCTGTCGCGCGACGAAGACGCCTCGGTCAAAGCCCTGAAGCTGGGTCCTAAGCAGCGAGGCGAAGTGGCGATCAACCGGATGCTCGAGGGCTCGCCGACGATGCCCGCGATCGACCGTTACACGGGAGTGCTGTTCGACGCGCTCGATGCGGGCTCGCTGACAGACAACCAGCGCGATTTCGCGCATAAGCACGTTGTCATCCACTCAGCGCTCTTCGGACTGTTGCGTGCTCTAGACGAAATTCCCGCCTACCGTCTGTCTCACGGCTCGCGTGTGCCGGGAGTGAGCATGAAGAAGACGTGGAAGCCTGTTATTTCTGCTGAGCTTAGGGAGCACGACGGGCTCATCCTTGATCTCCGCTCCGAAGGCTACGCCGATCTCGGCCCGGCGCCGGACCGCATCGGTTCACACTACGTGCGCGTCCTCTCCGCGGGAGAAGACGGTCGGCGTCGAGCCTTGAACCACTTCAACAAGAAGGCAAAAGGCACGTTCACGCGTTCACTCATTCAAGCGGACGTCGAGTTCGCGGACGTGCCCGAGCTGATCTCGTGGGCATCAGGTGCGGGGTACTCGATGGAGATGCTCGAGAACGGCGAGATCGCGCTTATCGTCTGAGTTCCCGGTCATACATCGGCAGCCTCCTCGAGGTCGAGAAGCCAGCGCTTCACGGCGAGGCCGTTCGAGCCGGAGTAACCCGTCAGTCGTCCCCGACTCGACACCACACGATGACTCGGGATGAGCAGCGGGATAGGATTCGCCGCGATGGCGCGTCCGACAGCGCGACCGCCTCTCGAGCCGACAGCGCTGTAGCCCAGCTCGGCGTAGGTGACGACCGAGCCATACGGTACGAGTCCGAGGCCGTCCCAGATGGCCTTCTGATACGTCGTACCTCCTGGCTTAAGCGCGACATCGAAGCTTCGCCGGTAGCCGGAAAAGTACTCGGACAGCTGCAGAGCGGCATCATCGAGCACACGATCTGTGCGGCGAGGCAGATCATCGTGGGGGAGACTCCCTTCGTCCTCGATCGATAACGATGTGACAGCTGAGCCATCGCCGGTAAGTTCGACCCGCCCGATGGGAGTCTCCAGAACGGCAAGGTATTCGGGTATGTCAAAAACAGGTAGTTCCATGGCGGAGACGATACGAGGCAGATCCTCGTCGCTCTCCCAGCCTCATGCGAGCTGTGGACGAGCGCCGCTTCTGCACAGGTGTGGACGAGGAATCGAACGTTTGGCATCCCCTGTCGTCCACAGGGAGTGCGTACAGGGTGTGATTCCACAGCGTCCAACGGCGACCGACTTCATCGGGAACACTGTCGCCCATGACCTCACCTACACGCGTCACACTTGCATCAGCCGCCGAATTCCTTTCTCTTGTGCCCGCGCTCGTGGGCATGGAGCCCACCGAGTCCATCGTGTGCGTTGCTTTCCAGCACAACCGGACTCATGGGGCTGTCCGCCTCGACCTCGGCGGGTTTCTTAACCCGGACACTCGCCACGACGCAACAATGGTGGCGGTGAAGACGGTCACTCGAATTCCGCGCGTCACGGGTGTCGCTGTCATCGTATACACCGATCAGACAGCAACAGCGCTGGAGGGCCCTCCATGCGCCGAGATAGCACGAGAACTCAGCGAGGCATTCGCGGGACTCGACATCGATATCATCGAGCGACTGTGGCGGGCTCACCGTGAGTGGGGCTCCTATGAACTTCCGACTGATATCCGGTCCTGCGACGAACTGAGTATCCCGGCCGGGGTGCCGGAGGTGGCTGTCCTGGACGTCGCGACCGAGACGAGAATGCCGAAGGTCGCCGCCCATGAACGCGATGCTGTCTTGACCGCCGCAGACCGGTTCAGGGCTGACGTCGAGGACGAGCCCATCTCAGACGACGAACTGATAATCGGATCGTGTGATCTTCTCGATCCCGTGGCACTGTCGCGTACCCTCGGGCGACTCGCGGATGAAGATGCGGAGATCGGAGCTGACGATCTCGGACTCGTCGTGACAATGCTCGAGAGCGGGCGTCTGAGGGACGTCATGACCTACAGCTGGGCGTGGGGCGAAGGACCCGCAGCGCACCTGTGGACACGCCTCGTCTACCCGGAGAGCTTCAACGCTCCCGAGGATGATGATCCGTGGATGTACGCACTCGGTGGCCGTATCGAAGTGCGTCCCGATGTCGCGCGGCTTCGGAGAGCCATCGAACTGCTCAAGCGAGTGAGTGCGATTCTGCCTGAGTGCGATCGAGCGCCGGCGCTCACCGTCATCACCTGGTGCTATTGGGCGCTTGGGCTGGCAAGTATCGCAGATGTCTGGCTGCGAAGGGCGGCCGCTTCTGACCCCACCTACTCGTTCGCGAACATCATGAGAATGATGCTCGACGGCTGTGTGATGCCCGATTGGGCATTCTTCGACCCAGGGGAGCTGCGCAACGTGAATGCTCAGGCTGATTAGACGTCTGTCGCGTGGGCCGGTTTGCCCGATGAACCGGTACTATTACACGCTAGGACGTTGTATCCGAGCGTCTGGATGCGACCGAAAGGCAAGACGTGTCAGAACCCACCACGTTCACGGATTCCCGGCCCGTGACGGTAGGTGGTGACGATCTCATTCTCCGATGGGGCGCCGTCACCCACGTGGGCCGTAAGCGAGAGGTCAATCAGGATGCCGTCATGGGCGAGTATCCGATCTTCGCAGTCGCTGACGGGATGGGCGGCTATGCGGCAGGTGAACTCGCGAGCGCTGCTGTTGTGAAACGGCTCACCGCCCTCGCACAGTCCGGTGAGGCGATCGAGCCAGAGAAAATCGAACTGGCCCTTCGCGATGCGGTGACAGACCTTGCGGCGGAGGACGACATCGACGTGGGAACCGGCACGACCGTGACCGGTGTTGCGCTGACGACCGTCGAGGGCACGGCGACGTGGACGATCTTCAACATCGGAGATTCTCGCGTCTACCTCCAACAGGATGGTGAACTTCAGCAGATCACCACCGACCACTCCGTCGTGCAGGAGCTCGTCGCCATCGGGGCTATCTCCCCGAATGATGCCGAGAATCACCCGCAGGGGAACGTCATCACTCGGGCTGTTGGCTTCACGGAAGATCCTGTTCCCGACTATCTCTACCGGCGGGTCGAGGCGGGAACGCGTTGGGTCATCTGCTCCGATGGTCTTACGAAGGAGCTCACGGACTACGGCATCCTTCACTTCCTTGAGCGTGGCCCCGACCCTCTGGACGCGGCGACACTCATGGTGGAAGCAGCGGTCGAGAACGGCGGCCGTGACAACGTGACCGTTCTTGTGCTCGATGTGGTCGCCCCAGATGATGCAGAGACGAAGGTTTCTGACGCGGTCTGATCGTCCACAGCCGATGCGTTGAGGCATCAATCCACACCCTGCGATGCGATGAAGCGGCGGGCTAGCATCCTCTGGTGTTCTTGATTCATGCCTGTGCTTGAGAAAGTCCGACTACCTGCTGCTCCGACTCCGCCCAATCGTGCTCCGTTTCCGCTCATGGCGAGTATCGCCCCCGTCATCGCAGCCGGAGCTATTTGGCTGATCACGCACTCACCGTATGTGCTGATGTTCGCGATACTCGGCCCGGTCATCGCCATCGCGGGAATGCTCGACAACCGAATTTCAGGTCGCCGCAAGATGAAGCGTGATTCACGTGAGTATGACGAGAAGCTTGCAGAGGTCACTGAGGAGATCAGGCACGAACACAGCATCGAGCGTTCGATGCGGCTCGCGCAGACACCGACCGCACGTGAGGTGCTGGACGACGATGAACGTCTCACTCGGTGGCGTGCCCGTGGAGACCGACGGCGTCGCATCGTGCTCGGCCTTGGCGATCGGCCGAGCGCCATTGAGCTTGCAGGAGCGGTCGATGATCCCGCTCACGACGAGCTGCGCCGATCGGCAGCGCTCCTTGAACATGCGCCCTGCACGGTCGATGGCATTGACGGCATCGGAATCATCGGGCCGCTCACACTCGCGCGCGCTGTGTGCCGGGGATATCTCGTGCAGCTCTGTCAGGCGACTGCGCCGGGAGCGCTTCGCATCAGTTCACTTCCGGAGGAAGCATGGGAATGGGCACATGATCTCCCGCACGCTCGAGTAGATGGAGAGACGGCAGTCACGGTGCGGGTCGTGGAAGATCCAGCTGCTCCCGCAGCGCCCGCCGACATCACCCTCGCGATAGGAGCGGACGTCGATTCCGTCCCGGCAGAGTGCACCGAGATCGTGAAATGCGTAACGCCGGCCGATGGCTCCTGGACGAGTGCAGACGAACCAGCGAGGAAGCGTGAGCTTCGCATGCATCCGATCACTGAGACCGCAGCACGTCAGTTCGTGGCGGAGCTTGTTCAGCAGGCGGAGGAATCAGGCATCCTCACCTCTCACGGCGAGCCTCCGGAGCAGGTCGAGTGGTGCGAGCTGCCGAATGAAGAGCTCACCTCGCCGACGCAGGTTGTTCTCGGTCGATCGGGTACCGGAGCCGTCTCGGTCGATCTCGTCGAGCATGGCCCGCATGCAGTGATCGGCGGCACGACAGGCAGCGGGAAGAGCGAACTGCTTGCGAACTGGGCGTTGAGCCTCGCATCTCGAAACACTCCACAGGACCTTGCTCTTCTTCTCGTCGATTTCAAGGGTGGCGCGACGTTCGCACCGTTGCAGAAGCTCCCGCACGTGGTGGGCGTGATCACGGACCTTGATCCGGCCGGGGCGACACGTGCCCTCGAGAGTCTCAAAGCTGAGGTTCTTCATCGTGAGCGAGCGTTGCGAGAGCAGGGTGTGACGGATGCTGCAGAGGCACACGGCCTCGGTCGACTCGTGATCATCGTGGATGAGTTCGCGACGATGCTCGACGGCTTCCCCGAACTGCATGCCCTATTTGTCGACATCGCCGCGCGAGGGCGGTCGCTGGGCATGCATCTCATTCTGTGCACGCAGAGGCCGACGGGAGTGGTGAAGGACTCTCTCCTGGCGAACTGCACTTTGAGGATGAGCCTTCGGGTCAACAACCGCGCGGACAGCCTTGCAGTGATCGGGGTAGACACAGCCGCGCGACTCCCGGTCAATCCTCCCGGCCGTTGCGTGGTCGATGTGCCGGACCGGGAGCCTACGATCATCCAGGTCGCTCGCATCGATCCGTCCGACATCGACTCCGTTTCAACCGAACATGAGGCGGACCCCGTTCCGCGGCGTCCGTGGCTCGATCCTCTTCCTGATTGCGTTCCGCTCGAGGAGCTTCCTCGATCAGTCGATTCGTTCGTCTTGGGCATGCGGGATCTGCCGCGCGAACAGAGACAGGAGCCTGCAACATGGCGGCCCGACCATGACGGCGCCCTGCTCGCGCTCGGTTCAGCTCGGACCGGTCGAAGCACACTGATCGCGGCCTTGGAAGCGCAGACGGGAGAGCGCTGGCAGGTCTCAGTGCTCTCCCGGGATCTCGAAGCGGCGTTTGACGAGATGGAGCAGTGGGCTGAGGGGACCGCGACGGCGGGGGAGAACAGCAAGCATCGCGGGACCGTGCTCGCGATCGACGACCTGGACGCGATCATCAGTGAGCTGTCGGATGCCGACACTGATTACTTCCTGTCACTACTGACCAGGCTGCTTCGCACCGGTCCGCGCATGGGGCTCTGGGTCGCAGCCACTGCACAGCGACTCTCGCACGGGCTCGGCTCGCTGGCTGCGCTGTTCGGCTCAGTGCTCATGCTTCGCCTCGGTTCGAGGCAAGAGCATATCCTCGCGGGCGGGGACAGCGCGACATTCGATGACGAGCGACGGGCTGGCAGCGCGACATGGAACCGCGACGTGGTTCAGCTCGCGTGGACCGAGGGTCCCCCGCGCGAAGAACGGCCGATCGAGCCCTCAATGCTGACACTGTCGCCCGATGAGACCGTGCTCGTCAGTTGCGCACGACCGGTGCTGACCGCGAGGAGCCTGCGCACGCAGTACCCGGACGCACACGTGCTGACACTGTCACCGACCGATATGCGTCCGGACGAGCTGGGGACGGGCCAGACGATCCTCGTGGGTGACTCGGACGCGTGGCAGACCAACTGGTCGCTACTCGCATCGCTCCGAACGACAGCGACCGTTGTCGTCGAATCGTGCAGCCTCGCTGAGTATCGGGCGATAACGAGGTCGCGTACGCGACCGCCGTATCTGCACCGCGAGCCAGGACGTGCCTGGAGGATCGCGGCAGACGGCGTGGTCACTCGCTGCAGGCTGTGATCAGCCGATCAGAGAGGACAGGGGAGTGAACTCAAGATCGTGAGCGCGAGCAACAGGCTCGCAGACGAGAGTGCCCGCGTGCACATTGACGCCCTTTGCGAGTGCAGGATCCTGAGCGGCCGCAGATTGCCAGCCGCCCTGCGCCACAGCCCGAACGTAGGGGAGTGTGGCATTGGTCAGGGCATGCGTTGAGGTGTGCGGAACAGCTCCCGGCATGTTCGCTACGCAGTAGAAGATCGACTCGTGAACTCGGAAGGTCGGCTCGTCGTGCGTCGTCGGATGGCTGTCCTCGAAGCATCCGCCCTGATCGATCGCGATGTCCACGAGCACGCTGCCGGGGCGCATTCTCCGGACGAGATCGTTGGTGACCAGCTTGGGAGCTTTGGACCCCGGAATGAGAACGGAGCCGATCACGAGGTCTGCCCGTGTGACGGCCGCATCGACCTCCAGCGCGTTCGAGGCCACGGTCTCCACTCGCCCATTGAAGATCGCATCGATCTCGCGTAGCCGCTCAAGGTTAGTATCGAGAACGGTGACGTGCGCACCCAAACCCGAAGCGACCTGCGCCGCGTTGGTTCCAGCGACCCCACCGCCGAGAACGGCGACGTTCGCGGGATGCGTCCCAGGCACCCCGGGAACGAGGAGACCCGGACCTCCGGCCGGCTTGAGGAGGGTGTGTGCGCCGACAATGGCGGCGAGCCTGCCCGCGACCTCGCTCATCGGAGCAAGCAGGGGAAGCGAGCGGTCGTCACGCTGGACTGTCTCGTACGCAAGAGCGGTCGTCCCCGAAGCGAGGAGCGCGCGTGTGAGGTCTCCGTCAGCGGCAAGGTGAAGATACGTGAAGATGACGAGATCGTCTCGGAAATAGCGGTACTCGCTCGCGATCGGCTCTTTGACCTTGAGAATGAGCTCGGCATCGTTCCACAGAGCATCAACGTCGGGCTCGACGTGAGCACCGGCATTCGCATACGCCTCATCGGGAATCGACGAGCCCTCACCGGCCCCCTCCTGAACCGTCACGCGGTGGCCGGCCGCGATCAGGTCGTGAGTGCCGGCGGGCGTGAGGGCGACGCGGTACTCGTTGTTCTTGACTTCAGCTGGTACTGCAATCCGCATGGTGCTCCTCGCTGTGCACGTTCTGCCGGCATGGTGGTCTGACTGCCAGCCTACGTCTCCGCGGTGCGCGGAGGACGCCGGAGGACGGCTCGGGGCGCTCGCCGCCTCTCAGAGCGTCGGTGAGACGGCAATCTCACCCACGTCGGCACCGCCGCCTGTGATTCTGAGTCCGAGTTCGGGGAGCAGGGCGTCCACGTCATCACGAGGAAGCGCCCCCGCACGGACCAGCAGTTCGAGTCCCACGAGCGTGGCGGCGCGGCCGCTCCCGTCGAGCATCTTGAGCGCAACGGTCGTGCCGTCCTTCGCGGCCATGACCATGACCCCTTCGGCGCCGAGTTTCGCAAACACTCCGAGGCGCTCGATCACAAGGGTGTTGGGCGTGCCCGGCCCCTGGATCCCCCAGGCATCCTCCAGCACTGCGTCGACCAAAATGCCCGCGTTTCGATAGATGGCGAACGGCGAGGACGCCGAAGACGTGCGGAGCCGCGCGACGCCCCGGGCGAGTCCCGCGAGCGAGACGGCGAAGACAGGAGCACCGCAGCCGTCGGTCGCGACAGCCGCGGGTTTCTCGCCCGTGAAGCGCTCGACGGTGTCGAGCGCAGCGCGCTGCATGGGGTGGTCAGGATGGAGGTAGCTCGCGGTGTCCCAGCCGTTCGCCGCGCACGCGAGGAGCATGGCGGCGTGTTTGCCTGAGCAGTTCATCGCGATGCGCTGCTGGCCCACGCCCTGACGAATCATCTCAGTGCGAGCCTGCTCGTCCTGAGGCCACGCGGGCGGGCACTTGAGAGCGTCCTCTGTGAGCCCCGCGGTGGCGAGCATGGCACGCACCGTCGACATGTGCTTGAAGGTTCCGGTGTGGCTGGCTGTGGCCAGGACGGCATGCGCTCCGTTCAGCTGCACCCCGGAGTTCATCACGGCGATCGCTTGGAACGGCTTGAGAGAGGAGCGGGGGAAGACCGGAGAAGCCGGAGCGCCGATGGAGCGTTGAACGTCACCGTGCTGGTCGAGCACGATCGCAGAGCCGATGTGGCGTGACTCGATGAAGCCCGATCTGACGACGACCGCGAGCTCCTGCGCCTCATCCGCTGTGAACGTGCCCTGCTGTGTCAATGTGACCTCCTGTGCTGATGCGTGCCTCCCCAAGGTTACTCTGGCCGCCGCTGTGGGATGATCCGTGTATGGCGTCGACACACCGTTACACGGCATCCGTGACCTGGACCGGCAATCGGGGAACCGGGACCTCCGGCTATCGCGACTACGCTCGACATGTCCTCGTCGAAGCCGAGGGCAAGCATGACATCAGCGCCTCAGCAGATCGGACGTTCCACGGCGATGCAGATCGGTGGAACCCGGAGGAGTTCTTCCTCGTCGCGCTCTCGCAGTGTCATATGCTGTCGTATCTTCACGCGGCTGTGCGCGCGGGAATCACGGTGACCTCGTACCGAGACGCCCCGAAAGGCACGCTCACGGTCGACTCTGACGGCGCTGGTCGCTTCACAGAGGTCGTGCTGCGACCGGAACTGACAATCACACGCGAATCGGATGCCGAGGCCGCTCGTCTCGCGCACGATGAGGCGCATCGGATGTGCTTCATCGCGAACTCCGTGACTGTGCCCGTCGCCGTCGAACCCGAGATTCGGTTCGACGATTGACACCGGGTGCAGGGGCCGGGCGGTGTGGTCAGATGCGCTCGTGAGGAAGAACCGCCTGCTTGAACTTCTCAACACGGCTCGCGGGAGGAGCCTCATTGTAAGAACCGGCCAGCTCCTGGCCCGTGAGTGCATGGATAGCGCTCATGACCTCGTCGGTCGCCTGCCGACGTGCTCGCCCTGACGTCGCAGGGCCGTGCTGGCTGAGGTCGAGCGGAGCGCCGAACTCGATCGTGACGGGACGTCTGCGCGGCAGTTTCGCGCCCACCGGCATCATGGTCTCCGTGCCTTTCAGCCCGACCGGGACGACAAGCGCACCGGTGGTGAGCGCGAGCCATGCGACTCCGGTGCGGCCCTTGTACAGTCGGCCGTCTAAGGAACGTGTGCCTTCCGGGTAAATAGCGAATGCGCTGTCGTTCTCTAAGATCTCGCGCCCTTGGTCGAGGGCGGTCTGTGCGGCGTGACCCGCTCCGCGCACGACTCCTACAGCGCCGATCGACGAGAAGAATGTCCGAGTGACCCATCCGCGGAACCCTCGCCCGGTGAAGTAGGTCGACTTCGCGAGAAACTGGACCGGTCGCGGCGCACAGACCGGGATGGCGATGCTGTCGATGAATGACAGGTGGTTGCTCGCGAAGATGACCCGGCCGGTCTTGGGGACGTTGTGACGCCCGAGAACAGTCGGCCGATAATAGCCGCGGACCAGCGGCGTGAGGATGAACCGGCCGAGCCGATACGTGAAACCAAGCTTGGCTGCGTGTGCGGATTCCGTCGTGCCTGCATCTGTCACCCTCCGACGCTAACGACGTCTTCATTCCGTCAGCGGAATGAAGTGTGTCGGGAATTCTCGGAGAAAGGTGCGGCAGACTGTAGGAGTACCCGAATCTCTGCAGGAAAGAGCCAAACACTCGTGCGCCTACGTAGCCTTGCGGTGTCCGCCGCCGTTGTCACTCTCGCACTCACCGGATGCTCCTCAGAGGAGGCTCCGCAGGCGGCATCGACGACGCCCGCCGCGGAGGTCTGCAAAGACACGGTGTCCGGTGCGGCATCCGAGGCGGTCAGCGTCGCCGGAGAGATGGGAACCGTGCCCGACGTCTCGTTCGACGCGCCCCTCACGGTGAAGAAGACCGAACGCACGATGATCACCGAGGGCACGGGGGATGAGACGGCTCACGGCGATCGCGTGGGCATCGAGGTCTCCCTCTTCAACGCGAAGACCGGTGAGAAGGTGCAGGAGACCTCATACGCAGGAGGGCCGATGCAGGTCGTCGTCTCCGATCAGGCACTGATTCCGGCACTCGTCCGTGCTATCGAGTGCGTGCCGACCGGCTCACGCGTTGTGTCGGTCTCGCCGCCCTCGGACGCGTGGGGCGATCAGGGAAGCTCAGACGGCAAGATCGGCGCCGATGAGGGAATCGTGATCGTGGCTGATGTTGTGTCGATCACTCCTGAGAAGGCAACGGGTGAGGAGCAGGAGGTCGACGCCAACCTGCCGAAGGTGACGCTTGACGACAGCGGCGCTCCGACCGTCGCCATCCCTGACAGGGCCGCTCCTGACGAGTTCCAGCTCGGAGTCCTGAAGAAGGGCGATGGCACCGTCGTCGAGGACGGAGACAGCGTGACCGTGCAGTACCAGGGTGTGAACTGGCGCACGGGCGAAGTGTTCGATCAGAGCTGGGGCGACGCACCGGCTCAGTTCGGCACAGGCCAGGTGATCGCAGGTTTCACCAAGGCTCTGGTCGGTCAGACGGTCGGCAGCCAGGTGATTGCCGTGATCCCACCCGAGGACGGCTACGGTGCGCAGGGGAGTGAGAGCGCGGGAATCAAGGGCGATGACACGCTCGTGTTCGTCGTGGACATCCTCGCCACCTCACGCTGATTCCGCTCGCTAGGCTGAGCCCATGAGACGCGTCATCATCCTCGGATCGACCGGGTCGATCGGCACACAGGCGCTCGATGTCATTCGTCGGAACCCGGAGCGGTTCGAGGTCGTGGCTCTTGCGGCAGGCACCGATGCTGCGCGTCTTGCGGCGCAGTCGGCAGAGCATCGTGTTGAGGACACCGCTCTCGGCGCTGAGGAAGCAGAGCACCTGGTGCGCGATGTCGATGCGGATGTCGTCCTCAACGGCATCACCGGTTCCGTGGGACTCGGCCCCACACTGGCCGCGCTTGAAGCTGGCAGAACGCTTGCGCTCGCGAACAAGGAGTCGCTCATCGTCGGGGGAGATCTCGTTCGAGCAGCCGCGTCGCCGGGACAGATCGTGCCCGTGGACTCGGAGCACTCGGCGATCGCTCAGACGTTGCGCGCCGGGAGCGATCGCGAAGTGCGGCGCCTTGTGCTGACGGCATCCGGTGGACCATTCCGCGGCCGCACACGGCGGTCGCTGCGAGGTGTCACACCCGAGGAGGCCCTTGCACACCCGACGTGGAATATGGGGCGTGTCGTCACGACGAACTCATCGACCCTCGTGAACAAGGGGCTCGAGGTGATCGAAGCACGACTGCTCTTCGACGTCGGGTATGACGACATCGATGTGACGATTCATCCGCAGTCGGTCGTGCACTCCATGGTCGAGTTCATTGACGGATCCACGATTGCTCAGGCATCTCCGCCCGATATGCGGCTCCCGATCTCACTCGGGCTCGACTGGCCGAATCGGGTGCCGGGAATCGGAGTGCCGCTCGACTGGACGGAACGCCATACCTGGACCTTCGAACCCGTCGACGCCGATGCCTTCCCTGCCATCGACCTCGCGAAGCGGGTCGGTCGGGCGGGCGGCACGTATCCGGCCGTCTTCAACGCGGCGAACGAGCAGGCGGTTGAAGCATTCCACGAGAGGCGCATCGGCTTTCTCGACATCCTCGAGACCGTCGAACGCGTGGTGGACGCCCATGAGCCCGAGGGCGCGCTGACCCGCGAGGCGCTCGCCGAGGCCGAGGAATGGGCCAGACGGACCGCAGACAGTCTGGTCGGCTGATCATCGCGTCCTAAACGGAGAGCCGGAGGTCAGAGCGTCTTGTCGAGCGTCCATCCCGCTTCGCGCAGCGCGCTCGTCGTCTCACCGGGGACGGAGAACGGCAGCTTCTGATCGCCGACTTCGCGGTACTCCTTGCCCGCGAGGCCAGCCCAGACCACCGTGTCGTCTTCGTCGGCCGCGGCGACAGCGACTCGGATCGCCTCTGCCGGATCAGCGACGTCGCGGATGTCGCCCTCGGGCTTTGCCGCGCGAGCCGCGTCGACGAGTGCTTCCCGGATGACTCTAGGATCCTCGTCGCGCGGGTGGTGATCGGTGATGATCAGAATGTCACTGCCCAACGCAGAGACCTCGCCCATCTCGCCGCGCTTCGACGTGTCGCGATTGCCATTCGCGCCCGCTACCATGATCACCTTTCCCGGTGTGACGCGGCGAACAGCCTCGAGTAGCTTCGCGAACGCGTCTGGGCTGTGACCGGAGTCGATGATGACCGCGGGACCGTGCTCGACGGGAATGCGGTTGGACCGGCCCGGCACCTCCGCGAGGATGCCGCCGTCGCGGGCGAGCGTGTCGGCGATGTTCTCGAGGGCGAAGCCGCCGTCGACGAGCATCGCGATCGCAAGTCCAGCGTTCGCCGCCATGTGCCGACCGATGAGAGGCACACGCGTGGTGAGGGCACCATGCTGCTCGTGCTCGAGAGTGAACTCCGTGAACGCGGGGCTCTCGGTGCCGATCGTGATCGTCCAGTCGGCTGTCACATCGTCGCGAGAAGTGATGGTGGTGACGGGGACACCGGCCTGAGCGACGACGCGCTCGCCGGCATCCGTGTCGAGACACACCACTGCAGAACGTGACCGGTCGGGTTGGAAGAGTGAGATCTTCGCGGCCAGATAATCGTCCATGGTCGCGTAGTCATCGAGATGGTCATGACTGAGGTTGGTGAAGCCCGCCACATCGAAAACGAGCCCGTCGACGCGGTGACGGCTGAGCGCGTGCGCGCTGACCTCGATGACGATCGCTTCAACATCCACCTCGCGCATTCTCGCGAGAAGTGCGTGCATCTCCGGCGACTCGGGAGTCGTGAGCACCGAGGGAAAGATCTCGGAGCCCGCCCGGCGCTCGGCCGTGGAGCTGAGGCCCACGCGGAGGCCAAGCTGAGTGAGGATCGCCTCGAGGAAGTGCGCGGTCGACGTCTTTCCGTTTGTGCCCGTGAGGGCGAACATCGGGGGACGGTCGCGATCGGTGTCGTATACCCACGCGGCCATTCGGCCGAGGATCTCACGCGGGTTCAGAGGGGCCACGAGAACGGGGACGTCGGCATCGCCGAGTTGCTCGGCCCCCACGGCATCCGTCACGACCGCGACCGCGCCACGCTCGACGGCCTCCGAGACGAACTGCGCGCCGTGGAAGCGGGCGCCGGGCGTTGCGACATAGACGTCACCCGGTCGGACGAGTGAACTGGCGAGCGTGATGCCCGTCAGCGTGACGTCGCCGCCATAGGGGGAGAGGTCAAAGTTCTCGGAGAGATGCGTCAGGGACTTCGGCGTCATGTCGTGCGGACGTGACGCCGCGGGTGTGTCAGACTCCACGGTCAGGGTTGTCCTTTGCGGTGCGGGTGGATACGGCATCCATAGTCTCACAGCCGGGAGACAGGACTCACCGAGCGCGGCACGCTATCGTGCCTGTGTGGAATCTGTGCTTCTGTACCTGTTCGGCGTGCTCATCATCGTCGTGGGGCTCGCTGTCTCCATCGGGCTGCATGAGATGGGCCACCTGATTCCTGCGAAGCTGTTCGGGGTCAAGGTCACGCAGTACATGATCGGCTTCGGCAAGACGCTGTTCTCACGCCGCAAGGGTGAGACGGAGTACGGGGTGAAGGCCATTCCGCTCGGAGGCTACATCTCCATGATCGGCATGTTTCCGCCGACGAAGCCGGGCGAGAAAGTGCACGCGTCGAGCACCGGTTTCGTCCAGCAGCTCTCCGATGCGCACCCGGAGCAGACGACGGATGTCGCCGGAGCGATCGAGGAGGCCATCGAGCGTCCGTCCGAATCCTCCGGCACGAGGCGCGCCTTCGACGCACTCGTCCAGGACGCACGTGACATGAGCGCCGAGACGATCGGGGACGAGGACGACCGCGCGTTCTACCGACTCCCGGTATACAAACGCATCATCATCATGCTCGGCGGTCCCGCTATGAACCTCGTCCTCGCGATCATCTTCTACGGGATCGTCCTCGTCGGCTTCGGTGTTCCGACATCGGCGTCCACGACGATCGCGAGCGTGAGCGAGTGCCTCATGCCCGCCTCGAGCGCCGCGAGCGAGTGCCCGGAGAACGCGGAAGCCTCACCGGGTGCAGAAGCCGGCTTCAAGCCAGGGGACCGCATTGTGAGCGTCGACGGAACGAAGATCAGCGAATGGAGTCAGTCCTCCGAGATCATCCAGAACAGTGCCGGAACGCCCCTCGACGTCGTCGTCGAGCGCGGGGGCGAGAACGTGACGCTCCAGGTCACACCGCGCCTGACGGAACAGCAGATAGAGGATGCCGACGGCACGACGAAGACGGTCGAATACGGCATGGTCGGCATCACCGCCGCGATGACCTATGAGCGCCAGCCCGTCAGTGCGGTCCTCCCCGCCGTCTGGGACAACGTGACGGCGGTCGGCAACATCGTCGTCCATCTCCCGGAACGCCTCGTGGACATTGCGCAGGCGGCGTTCGGCTCGGAAGAGCGCGACCCGAACGGGCCGATGAGCGTCGTCGGCGTCGGTCGACTGGCGGGGGAGGTCGCGAGCGTCGACACCGTGCCCGTCGTGGTGAAGGCGCAGACCATGTTCGGCATCCTGGCTGCGCTCAACGTCGCGCTCTTCGTCTTCAACCTGATCCCGCTCACCCCCTTGGACGGCGGCCATGTCGCAGCCGCGATCTGGGAGGCGATCAAGAAGGGCTGGGCGAAGCTGCGCGGCAAACCTGATCCGGGGCCGGTCGACGCGGCGAAGCTCATGCCTGTCACTTTCACGGTCGTGGTCATCCTCGGCGGAATGAGCGTTCTGCTCATGTACGCCGACATCGTGAAGCCGATCAGTCTGTTCGGCTGACGGGTCGCCATCGAGCGATGAGAGCGAGAAGCGCGACGGAAAGCACCGTGGCGACGATGGTCACCTCGACCCAGCTGGCGGGCACCGTTCCGTCGCTGAACGCGATTCCCAGAAGCGTCGTCGAGAGGATGGCTCCCACGTATCGTGAGGTCTGGAAGATTCCGGTCGCGACTCCCGCAGACTCCCGTCCAGCGGACGAGTAGAGCGCCTGACTCATCGAGATGCTGATCACGCAGTACGGCACGCCCATAGCTGCGGTGACGAGAAGCGGAACGATCGGGGCGACGCTCCAGGCCACAAGCGTCATGAAGGCTGCGGATGCGACGAGCCAGACGCCCCCGACGAGGAACGCCGCGCGTACGCCGCGTCGCTCGATGAATCGTGCGGCGAAGGGCGTCAGCAAGACGTTGAGCGCCGCGAGCGGCAGCATGAGAAGGCCCGTGATGTCGGGGCGGTAGCCGCCGTGCTCCTCGAGAAATTGGGGCAGGCCGAAGAACGCGCAGTAGTAGACCAGATTGAACAGGGCGAACCCGGTGTAGACCAGCAGCAGACGCCGATTTCGTGCGAGCATCCTCACATCGATGAACGGCTCCCGCGTCGAGAGCTCTCGCCAGATGAAGAGCGCGCCGCATCCGATCGCGGTGATCAGCAGCGGCCACGGCGCCTCGCGAGTGATGTTCAGAAGGAAGACCAGAAGAGATACGAGGGATGCCGTGAACAGCAGCACGCCGGGAATGTCCGAGTCCGCGATCACCGTGCGCACCGGTTCCCTCGAACGTGCTGCGTCTTGCGGGGCGAAGAGGCGGGTACCGACCAGCGCGATAAGGGCGAGAGGCACGTTGATCCAGAAGATCGCCTCCCAGCCGAGAGTCGTCACGAGCACGCCGCCGATGACGGGGCCGATCGCGGCGCCGGCCGTGTTCGCCATCTGCATGCGACCGAGCAGCCGCGGCGAACTCATTCTGGACATCGAGGTGATCGGGTGCAGCAGCGACACAGCGGAGGGGAACGCGGTGGCTGTTCCGATCGCGAGAGCCACACGGCCAGCGCAGACGAACCAGAAATTCGGTGAGAACGGTGTGAGCGCGCACGTGATCACGACCACGCACATGCCGAAGATGAACAGGCGTCTCGGGCCGAAGCGATCCCCGAGCCTGCCCATGAGGGGCTGTCCCGCTGCGGAAGCGAGATAGAACGCTGTGATGACCCAGGTGACGGTCAGCACGTCGAGCCCGAAAGTCTCGCGCAGCGTCAGCAGCGCGATGGCGATCATCGACGAGTTCAGTGGGTTCAGCAGCGTCCCGACGCTGAGCGAAGCGACGGCGAGGCCTGCCCGACGAGGCGTCAGAGATTCATCGCTCACGAATACACCCTACGTCGGGTCGAGGGTGCAGGATGCCGCGTCCGAACGCGCTGTGACGGTGTCGAACGGCGCAGACGAGATGCCGCCGCGCAGCCTGCGGCGGCGGCATCCTCGCGTCATCTTTCGAGCAGAAGAGCCTCGCCCTGTCCGCCGCCTCCGCACAGGGAGACTGCCGCACGGCCGGAACCGCGACGCGAGAGCTCGAGAGCTGCATGGAGTGCGAGCCGCGCCCCGGAGGCCCCGATCGGGTGCCCGATGGCGATGGCTCCGCCATGGATGTTCACGATGTCCGGCGAGAGCGACAGGTCGCGCATCGACTGGATGCCAACGGCGGCGAATGCCTCGTTGATCTCCACGACGTCGAGATCAGCCGTGCTCCACCCCTGCCGGGAGAGCGCGTGCTCGATGGCCCGAGACGGCTGGGAATGCAACGAGGTGTCGGGGCCGGCGACCTGTCCGGGAGCACGAAGGACCGCGAGCCACTCGAGTCCGCGCTGCTCAGCCCATTCGCGATCTGCGACGACGAGCGCGGCTGCTCCGTCGCTCAGCGGCGACGAGTTGCCGGCGGTGATGGTGCCGTCAGGATCAAATGCTGGGCGGAGCCCCGCCAAGACATCGGCTGTGGAGTCCTCGCGTACCCCTTCGTCGGCGTCGACCGTCGTGACAGAGCCTTTGCGGCCCGGCACATCGACCGGCGCGATCTCATCGGCGAAGATGCCGTCTCGCGCCGCGGATGCGGCGCGAGCGTGGGACGCTGCTGCGACGGCATCCTGCTCCTCGCGCGAGATGCTGAGCGGGGCATTGTGACGTTCCGTGGAGATTCCCATCGAGACCTGATCGAAGGCATCGGTGAGGCCGTCGTGTGCCGCGACGTCCAGAAGCTCAGTGGGCCCGTACTTGAAACCCTTTCGCGCACCGGGCAGTACGTGCGGTGCATTCGTCATCGACTCCTGCCCACCGGCGACGACCACGTCGGCTTCGCCGCTGCGGATGAGCCGCGCAGCATCCGTCACCGCGACGAGCCCGGAGAGACAGACTTTGTTCACAGTGACCGTCGGAACGGCCCAGCCGATTCCCGCTCCGATCGCGGCCTGGCGGGCCGGATTCTGGCCAGCGCCAGCTTGCAGAACCTGCCCCATGATGACGTGTTCGACATCGGACGCAGACACGCCGCTCCGGGTCAGGGCGGCGCTGATGGCTCGAGCGCCCAGGTCGACGGCCGAGAAGGCGGAGAGCGCACCGAGCAGTCGTGTGAACGGGGTGCGTGCGCCGCCGAGGATGACAACATCTTTCTGTGTCATTGGTGACTCCTTTGTCATGTGGATGTGCAGCCGATACCAGCTTGGCACGTTCCAGGCGGCTCGGGAACGTGCCGGTGACGGAGTAGGTTGGAACACAGGTGGTCCGCACGCACACAATGCAGCGGATCGAAGTGCAGCAACGGAGGTGCGCTCAATGACAATGGATAAGACTGTCACCACGCCGCGCGAGGCGGTCGCCGACATACCCGACGGAGCGTCACTCGCAGTGGGAGGCTTCGGACTGTGCGGGAACCCGATGGCGCTGATCACAGCGCTGCTTGAGGTGGGAAGCACGGATCTGTCTGTGGTGAGCAACAACTGCGGAGTCGACGACTGGGGTCTGGGAGTCCTGCTGGGAGCGGGCCGAATCCGCGAGATGACCTCGTCGTATGTGGGGGAGAACAAGGAGTTCGAACGCCAGTACCTCTCGGGCGAGCTCGTGGTGAATCTGACGCCGCAGGGCACACTCGCTGAGAAGCTTCGGGCCGGGGGATCAGGAATCGCCGCGTTCTTCACTCAGACCGGCGTCGGCACGCAGATGGCGGAAGGCGGGCTGCCGCGTCGCTACAACCCCGACGGAACGATCGCGGAGAGCTCGCAGCCGAAGGAGACACGGCCCTTCCTCGTCGATGGTGTGGAGAAGCCGTTCGTTCTGGAGGAAGCGATCACGACCGACTTCTCGCTTGTGCACGCACTGCGCGGAGACCGACACGGCAATCTTGTCTTCAACAAGTCCGCACGCAACTTCTCGCCGCTCGCGGCGATGGCGGGGCGAGTCTGCATCGCGCAGGTGGAAGAGCTCGTCGAACCGGGGGAGATCGATCCTGACGCGGTGCACCTGCCGGGAGTCTTCGTGCACAGGATCGTCGCGGTCGGCTCGGGCATTGAGAAGCGCGTCGAACGACGAACAGTCCGCGAGACGGAAGGAGCGCGGTCATGACCCTGTCGCGAATGGAGATGGCCGCGCGAGCGGCACAGGAGCTGCGCGACGGCGCATATGTCAATCTGGGCATCGGTCTGCCGACCCTCGTACCGAACTACGTGCCGGAGGGCGTCACCGTCACGCTTCAGTCTGAGAACGGCATCCTCGGCGTCGGCCCGTACCCGACTGAGGACGCCGTTGACCCGGACCTCATCAACGCGGGCAAGGAGACCGTCACGACGCTGCCTGGCACCGCCTTCTTCGACTCGGCGACGAGCTTCGCGATGATCCGCGGCGGCAAGATCGATGCGGCCATCCTGGGAGCGATGCAGGTCTCCGCGGCGGGCGACCTCGCGAACTGGATGATCCCGGGCAAGATGGTCAAGGGACCGGGCGGCGGAATGGATCTTGTGCACGGAGCGAAGCGGGTGATCGTTCTGATGACGCACACCGCGAAGGACGGCAGCCCGAAGATCGTCACCGAGTGCTCGCTTCCGCTGACCGGCCGAGGCGTCGTTGACCGAATCATCACCGATCTCGCCGTCATCGACGTGACCGATGGCGGCCTTCAACTCGTAGAGCTCGCTCCCGGCGTGAGCGCTGACGAGGTGATCGAAGCGACCGAACCTCCGCTGACCGTCGCATTGTGAGCTGTCGCACCGGCGGCACGCGTGCCGCCGGTGCGCTCAGGCTGTCCGCAAGGCGGCATCGTAGGATGATGTGGTGCCTGCAGTGAATCTAGGAATGCCCGGAGCACCAGAGACCCTCTCACCCCGCCGCGCATCGCGGCAGATCAAGGTGGGCAAAGTGCTGGTCGGCGGAAACGCTCCGGTCAGCGTCCAGTCGATGACGACGACCCCGACGACCGACATCAACGCGACTCTTCAGCAGATCGCCGAGCTCACGGCATCCGGCTGCGACATCGTGCGCGTCGCCGTGCCGAGCCGTGACGACGCGGCCGCGCTGCCCGCAATTGCGCAGAAGAGTCAGATTCCCGTCATCGCAGACATCCACTTCCAACCCAACTACGTGTACGCAGCGATTGACGCCGGCTGCGCCGCAGTCCGAGTCAATCCCGGAAACATCCGGAAGTTTGACGATCAGGTCGGCGAGATCGCGAAGCGCGCGAAGGCCGCCGATGTCTCGCTCCGGATCGGGGTGAACGCCGGATCGCTCGACCGCCGGCTTCTGGACAAGTACGGCAAGCCCACCGCCGAGGCCCTTGTGGAGAGCGCTGTCTGGGAGGCGAGCCTCTTCGAGGAGCACGACTTCCACGACTTCAAGATCTCCGTCAAGCACAACGACCCGATCGTGATGGTGAAGGCCTATCGCATGCTCGCAGAGCGGGGCGACTGGCCGCTTCATCTCGGCGTCACGGAGGCGGGACCTGCCTTCCAGGGCACCATCAAGAGCGCGACCGCGTTCGGCATCCTCCTCTCCGAGGGAATCGGCGATACGATTCGCGTGTCGCTCAGTGCTCCTCCCGTGGAGGAGGTCAAGGTGGGCCTGCAGATCCTCCAGTCGCTCAACCTGCGAGAGCGGAAGCTCGAGATCGTGTCGTGCCCGAGCTGCGGTCGGGCACAGGTCGACGTCTACACGCTCGCCGATGAAGTGACGGCGGGCCTGGCGGGCATGACGGTTCCGCTGCGCGTCGCAGTGATGGGCTGCGTTGTGAACGGACCGGGAGAAGCGCGCGAAGCCGACCTCGGAGTCGCCTCCGGCAACGGCAAGGGGCAGATCTTCGTCAAGGGTGAGGTCATCAAGACCGTGCCGGAGTCAAAGATCGTGGAGACTCTGATCGCCGAGGCGAACCGCATCGCCGCGGAGCTTCCGCAGGGTGACACATCGGTCGGGGAGCCGACGGTATCGGTCGGCTGACTCGCCGGCATCCGCCTGTCGCCCACGACAGCGACCACGACGACCAACTGGGGGTAACACACGTGAATCAGCCGAGCGGCGCCGCTCTCTCGCCAGCGGATCGTGACCGTGCGAGAAAGATTCTCGAGACGATCGTCCGCTCATACGGTGCGAAGGTCGTCGGGCAGACAGGTCTGCGGACCAGCCTGCTCATCGCACTGATGACGGGCGGGCACGTACTCCTCGAGAGTGTTCCCGGCCTCGCGAAGACCACAGCCGCTGAGGCGATTGCGGATGCCGTGCAGGCGCAGTTCCGTCGAATCCAGTGCACACCGGACCTCCTTCCCTCGGATATCCTCGGCACTCAGATCTACGATCCGGCCACACGTAGCTTCACAACTCAACTGGGGCCGATCCATGCGAACTTCGTGCTGCTCGACGAGATCAATCGCGCGAGTGCGAAGACGCAGTCCGCGATGCTCGAGGCGATGCAGGAGCATCAGACCTCGATCGGAGGCGAACTGCACCCGCTGCCGAAGCCGTTCCTCGTGCTCGCGACGCAGAACCCGATCGAGCAGGAGGGCACATACCACCTTCCCGAAGCGCAGCTGGATAGGTTCCTGCTCAAGGACGTTCTGGGGTACCCGACGATCACGGAGGAAGCCGAGATCGTGCGGAGAGTCGGCGCTGGAGTCTGCGACCGCGCGTCGGAGCACGAGAGCGTCACGCTCGATGATGTGGTGTTCCTGCAGCGGGTCACGAGAGACGTCTATCTGGACCCTGCGGTCCTCAACTACATCGTCCAGGCCGTGTATGTCACACGGCACGCGTCCCAATATCTCTCTGAGAGCCTCGCCAGGTATGTCGACTATGGTGCGAGCCCACGTGCGAGCATCGCCTTCGCATCCGCCGCTCGTGCACTCGCGGTGCTCTATGGGCGCGATCACGTCATTCCCGACGACGTCAAGGCGCTCCGGCACCAGGTGCTGCGCCACCGGATGATCCTCAACTTCGAGGCCGACGCGGACGGCGTGACGGCGGAGACCGTGATCGACGCCTGCTTCGCTACGCTGCAGGCCCCGTGAGCTGACTATGCCGACGCTCCTCCATCGTGTGAAGTCGAAGTTGGCGATCCGAGCGCACCGCCGGGTTCGCGGAGTGCTCGACGGCGAATACGCCTCGATCGCCCACGGCAAGAGCCTGGAGTTCGATGAGCTCCGTCCGTACGTGCCCGGGGATGAGATCCGTGACATCGACTGGAAGGCCACCGCACGGCATGGCACCCCCTACACCCGCCTGTACGTGGCGATGCGCAAGCACCTTGTGACACTTGTGGTCGACACCGGCCGCAATATGGCGGCGATCGGGCCGGGCGGCGTCCCAAAGCGCGACACCGCCATTCTGGTGGCGGGGATCGTGGGGTACCTGGCGTTCCGACACGGCGATCACGTCTCGCTCGTCTGCGGCGACGCGGGCGGCGTGCACCACGTTCCCGGTGCGGGGACGGAATCGCACATCGAGCAGCTCCTGAACTCGATCCAACGGAGGACGAGAGCGGATGCCGATCAAAGCGATCTGGATCGTCTGCTCGGCTTTGTGATCCGACGAAGCAAACGGCGCAGCATCCTCGTCATCGTGAGCGACGACGAGGATCTCGGCGCTGAGCGGCTCAGTGCGCTCCGTCGACTCCATGCTCAGCATGAGGTGCTCTGGGTGAGTGTTGCTGACGCTGATCCGACGGCGGACTGGGGCTCGTCCGAGGTTCGCGACATCGCGGACGACGTCGCGATCTCGGAGTACATTCGCCGGGACCGGGCGGTCCGGCGCGCCTTCGCGACGCGAAGCGCCTCGGCGCAGACCGAGACAGAGGACGTGCTCGAGGGCATCGGAGTCTCGAGCGTGCGCGTGACGGGACCCGACGATGCCGTGTCCGGGGTCTTCCGACTTCTAGAGAGGCATAATCGTGCCCGGCGATAATGGCTACTACCCTCCGATCGGATACAGCGGGATGTGGCCGCTCATCGCTGTCGGCATCCTCGTTCTCATCGCTGCCTGGTATCTGTTCGTCTGGCTGTTCCCCCGCCCGAAAAAGGTGGCGAGGAGCGTTCAGCGCCCGATTCCCGGTGACCTCGTAGCTCGATATCAGGGCCTTATCGATGACATCGAGCGCGCTCATGCCTCCGGAGAGCTCCAGACGCGCGCCGCGCACCAGAAGCTCAGCGTTCTGGTTCGCGCATTCGCGGAGGAGCGCTCAGGTGCTCCCATCTCGGCGATGACCCTGGCTGACCTCGACGAAGCCAATCTCACGGGACTCGCCGAGACCGTTCGGTCGTACTATCCGGCTGAGTTCGCTCCCGAGACGAGCGGCGGGCTCGCTCACGCGCTGCAACGTGCGCGTCAGGTGGTGGTGCCATGGAGCTGATGCATGGTTGGATGCTGTGGATCTGGCTCGGCGTCCTCGCGGTCGCAGCGATTGTCGGGGTCGTCTTCGCGGTTCGGGATGGACGCGTGGGGCGCGATGCTGTTCGGATCGCGCACAGAGAGCGGCTTCTGCGACTACCGGCATACCGGCGCGCGCGAGGCCGCCTGCGTCTTGGCCTGGTCGTCGCCCTCGCCGTCGCGATTGTCGGGGTCGTCTCCGCCGCGTTCCTCAGCACACGGGTCGTCGCGGTGCAGAAGCACACGATCGAGCAGAACAACCGTGACATCGTGCTGTGCCTCGACACATCCGGTTCGATGACGGAATACGACGCCGCGATCCTCGAGTCTTTCGGGGAGCTCGTGGAGAAGTTCGACGGAGAGAGGATCGGCCTCACGATCTTCAACGCTTCGGCCGTCACGTACTTCCCGCTCACCACCGACTACGACTACGTCGCAGCGCAGATGGACGACTTGCGCGAGAACATGGAAGATCCGGATACGGACTACGCGTACACGGACGGCACTCTTCTGGGCGACGGGTCATCGCTCATCGGTGACGGCCTCGCCAGCTGCGTGAGCCGATTCGACCATCTGGACGAGGAGCGCTCGCGCTCCATCGTGTTCGCGACAGACAACTACGTCGCGGGCAAGCAGCTCGTCTCGCTTCCCGAGGCGGGGAAGTACGCCGAAGACTACGGAGTCGTGGTCTACGGGCTGAACCCGGGCGACGCGAATGGGAAGAACTATGTGGCCGAACTGGCGGCCGAGTTCCGCGACACCGTCGAGTCGACCGGCGGAGGGTACTACGCGATGGACGACCCGGATGCCGTGCCTGGGATCGTCGAGTCGATCGAGAAGCAGGAGGCGACGACGCTGGAGGGACCGACGCAGATCATTCGCACCGATGAGCCGGAGCCGCTGCTGTGGCTTGCGCTCGTGGCCACACTTGCGCTGCTGACTGTCTCATGGAGGCTGAGGCGATGACGTTCGATCCGCTGTTCTCTGCTGTCCTGTTGATCGTACTCTTCCTCGCGATCCTCGGCGGCACGGTCGCGCTCGCAGTACTTGCGTCGAGTCGTGGTATGCGTGCACGCTGGATTCTACGATCGGCGCTCGTGCTCGTGCTCTTCGCCATGCTCATGCGCCCAACGTTGCCCGGGGGCGGCTCACCAGAGACGATCGGAGGCGACGTCGACGTGTACTTCGTCATCGATACGACGAGCAGCATGGCAGCCGAGGACTGGGGCGACGGCGAACCGAGGCTCACAGGCGTGCGCGACGATGTCGTCGACATCACGGAGGAGCTCGCGGGAGCGAGGTTCTCTGTCGTGACGTTCGACGCGGCAACTGTCCAGCGCGTTCCGCTCACCACCGACGGCGGAGCGGTGGAACAGACAGTTTCTGCCATGACTCAGGAGATCACGCGCTATTCCTCGGGGAGCAGCATCTCGGCTCCGGTCGAAACTCTGGACGAGCTGTTCGCCGAGCGGACCGATGAGCGTCGGACGATCGTGTACTACATCGGCGATGGCGAGCAGACGGTGAGCGAACCGCCGGAGTCCTTCGCCGATCTCGCCTCGTACATCGACGGGGGAGCGGTGCTCGGCTACGGAACGTCGGACGGCGGGAAGATGCGGGAGTATTCGGGATTCGAGAGCACTGCTGAACCTGACTACATCATGGATCCGGAGACTGACGAGCCAGCTCTCTCCCGCATCGATGAGGAGGCACTCGGTGCGATCGCGGATCAGCTGGGTGTGACGTACATCCATCGAGACGCGGCTTCGCCTGTGTCCGAGGCGACCCGAGGCATCCATGTCACGCCTGAAGCAGAGCCGGATGTCAATCCTGAACCGAGACCGGAGCTGTACTGGATCTTGGCGATCCCGTTCGGTGTTCTGCTCGCCTTCGAAGGAACGCTACTGGTGCGCGACCTTCGACGCACCCGCGACAGGGGAGGTGAACGCTCATGACCGCTGGCACACGCCGCCGCAGCTCGCGACCACGACTCCGACTGGCGCTCTGGACGCTTCCGTTCGTGCTCATTGCGCTCCTTCTGGCCGCGAAGCTGTTCAGCCTGCCCCTTCTCAGCGACACGGGTTCCGATGCGTATCAGGAGTCGAAGTTTCAGAAATCAGTGTCAGCGTTCGACGGTCTGATGGTCTGGAACGGTTTCGAGCCGTGGATCGCGCACTTCGATCGTGGGACGGCGTTTGCCGCGGACGGGCAGCTGTCGAAAGCGGTGACCGACCTCACGCGTGCGCTGGAACTGGCGCCGGAGGGTCGCACCTGCGAGGTGCGAGTCAATCTCGCGCTCGCGTGGGAGCAGCAGGGCGACGCTCACGCCGAGTCAGGGTCGACCGAGAGCGCGATCAAGATGTGGACAAAGGCGCTGGGCATCGTACAGGCTGGCGACGAGGAGGGCTGTGACCAGCCCCAGGACTCCGGAGCCGATCAGGAGCTGGATGCTGCGGAGAAGCGGCTCAAGGAGAAGCTCGAACAGTCGTCGCAGAGCGGCGATGAGAGCTCAGACTCAAACTCGGAGGGCGACGAGTCTGACGATTCGGGCGAGTCAGGCGGAGGCGAGGAGTCCGAGGGCGACAATCCCTTCGACGATCTCGAGAAGCGCGGCGAAGACGCCGAGCGTAAGAAGCAGAACGGGGATGCCGAGAGAAGAGGCGGATCCGGTGGAGGCACGGACAAGCCCTGGTAGACGACGTGCGTACGGGTACGTACGTGTATTCCACACTTACGCGGGTGAAGAACTCTCACTAACGTGACGGCTGCGGGCACTGCTCGCGGCCGCCGTCGTGGCGGTTCTATCCAACGAAGGAGCTGGAAACACGATGAAGGGAATTCGCGCATCGCTTGTGACGCTCGGTGTGCTCGGGGCGATGATCGTGCCCCTGGCGCAGACGCAGAGCGCACAGGCGCACGGATGGGTCACCGACCCGCCGAGCCGACAAGATTACTGTTCGACGGGAGCAACTCCGTTCGACTGCGGCTCGATCAAGTACGAGCCGCAGAGCGTGGAAGCGCCGAAAGGCTCGATGAAGTGCA
This sequence comes from Paramicrobacterium salitolerans, assembly GCF_051513965.1. Taxonomy (GTDB): domain Bacteria; phylum Actinomycetota; class Actinomycetes; order Actinomycetales; family Microbacteriaceae; genus Paramicrobacterium. The sequence continues at coordinate 1,753,260 of NZ_CP195847.1, read as the reverse complement.
GTGGAGGAAATGAAGCCTTCGCGATCCTCGATGACAACTCACGCGCCTGGCCGCGGAAGGACGTGTCGTCTGATCTCTCGATCACGTGGACGAACACCGCGCGCCACGCGACGAGCGAATGGGAATACTTCGTCGACGGCGAACTGTTCACCACGATCGATGGCAAGGGCGAGCAGCCTCCCGCCACGGTCACGCACGACCTCAGCGGTCTGCCAGCCGGTGAGCACACGATCCTGTCTCGCTGGAATGTCGCAGACACGGGCAACGCGTTCTACAGCTGCATCGACATCAATGTGACCGACGGATCCACTGATCCGACGGACCCGACCGACCCGACCGACCCGACCGATCCCACCGACCCGCCTGCAGAGCAGTGCGCTGCCGAATGGGACGCCGGAACCGTCTACAACAACGGCGACGAAGTGGCCCACGAGGGCCACATTTGGGCCGCCAAGTGGTGGACTAAGGGTCAGGAGCCCGGGACAACCGGTGAATGGGGTGTCTGGGCTGACAAGGGAGCGTGCGACGACGCCACCGACCCGACAGATCCTACGGACCCAACGGACCCGACGGATCCCACGGACCCTACCGAGCCGACTGACCCCACTGACCCCATCGACCCGGGCACACCCGGGGAGCGGGTCGTCGGCTACTTCACGAACTGGGGTATCTACCAGCGCGACTACACGGTGAAGGACATCGAGACGTCGGGTTCCGCAGACAAGCTGACGCACATCCTCTACGCTTTCGGCAACGTGAGCGGCGGCGAGTGCAAGATCGGCGATGCCTACGCGGACTACCAGAAGACGTTCACGGCTGAGGAGAGCGTCAGCGGGGTCGCTGACACATGGGATCAGGAGCTGGCAGGAAACTTCAACCAGCTGCGTCAGCTCAAGGAGCTGCACCCTGACCTGAAGATCCTCTGGTCCTTCGGCGGCTGGACCTGGTCTGGCGGCTTCGGGGATGCTGCAGCTAACGCTGAGGCTTTCGCCGACTCGTGCTACGACCTGGTCGAGGACCCGCGTTGGGCTGACGTGTTCGACGGGATCGACATCGACTGGGAGTACCCGAACGCCTGCGGTCTGACGTGCGACACGTCAGGCGAGGACTCGTTCCCGACCCTGATGAGGGCGGTCCGTGACCGCTTCGGCGACGACATCGTCACCGCTGCGATCACTGCTGACGGTACCGACGGTGGAAAGATCGATGCCGCTGACTACGCCGGAGCAGCGCAGTACGTCGACTTCTACATGCCGATGACGTACGACTACTTCGGTGCGTGGAACAAGAGCGGTCCGACTGCGCCGCACTCGCCGCTCACGAGCTACGAGGGCATTCCGCAGGAGGGCTTCGACACCACGTCGACGATCGCGAAGCTTCGCACACTCGGAGTTCCGAGTGAGAAGCTGCTTCTCGGGATCGGCTTCTACGGTCGTGGCTGGACCGGTGTGACGAGCGCCGAGCCGGGTGGCACCGCTACGGGTGCAGCCCCGGGCACGTACGAGGCCGGAATTGAGGACTACAAGGTTCTGGTCGAGAAGTGCCCCACCACGGGAACCGTGGGCGGCACTGCATACGCATTCTGCGATGGCGAGTGGTGGAGTTACGACACGCCCGAGACCATTGCGAACAAGATGCAGTTCGCTCAGGACTGGGGCCTTGGCGGCTCCTTCTTCTGGGAGCTCTCCGGAGACACCTCGAACGGTGAGCTGATCAGCGCGATCTATTCAGGTCTGCACTAATCTCACCCACGCGTCAGGGGGTCGGGCATCGCTCGGCCCCCTGACGCGTGTCCGCACACTGTTTTGTAAGTGTCGGTAACATACCGGGAGGACACTGTCGTCGAAGAAGAGGAGCGCTCACCATGCTCGATCGAGCACTCGTCGTTCAGGAACCATCTGACGACGCGAGACTCGTCGAGAAAGCTCTCGAGACGGGGTGGCGGGGAGTTCTCTGGGTCGGCAGACGCGGAAGCGGGCGTAGCTTCGCTCTGGAGCGCGCAGCAGAGGGGCTCGCCGGGCGCGGTCGCACTGCAGTGCGAATCTCGCCGCATGATCACGCTGATGGATGCCCGGCATTCGTGAGACCCTCCGAGCGTTCAGACAGTGGCGGGGCTGTGACTCCGATCTTCATCATCGACGATCTCGATCGACTTCCAGAGGATCAGCGCGACGAGCTTCTCTCGAGGCTGCTCGCGGATTTCAGTGACGCGGTGATCCTCGCCACAGCGGGGGAAAGCCCCTGGGTGCGCGGAATGCACGCACCACTCCGAGTTGTTCGAATCATGCCCTGCGGGCCCGACGAAGCGCTCGATCTTCTTCGCTCGCAGCGCGCGAGGCCGGTCTCGCCCGTGGTCGCATCACATCTCGCGCACGAACTCGACGGCCGCGCGGGGAGCATCGTCGAGGTTGCCGCTGCGCTCTCTGACGATCAGCTCGAGGGCACTCGCGCCCTGCCGGACCCGCTCCCACTGGCCACAGCGGTTCGCACGGAGCTCGCGCTCTGGGGCGAACACCTCACGGAACCGGAGAAGCGCGCTGCGCTTGTCGCATCCGTGAGCATCATCAATCGAGTCGACGTGATGCTCGCCGCGGCTGAGATCGACCAGGACGCTCTGCTGCGCGGCCGATTCACCGACCAGATCGACCTGCATGGCGGGCGTTTCCGCGTCGCGCGACCGAGCACCAGGCAGTTCGTTCACGAGTCCGCCTCCGTGGCGGAGCGCACCGACGTGCATGAGCGTCTCGCCGCCGAACTGCGTCGAGCGGGGGAAGACCGGGCGGCATCCTGGCATGCCTCTCTCGCCGCGCTCGCCGGGCAGCCGGAACGTGCCGACGAGGTTCTGGATCTCGCGTGCGGCGCTCTCGAAGCGGGCGATTCCGCATGGGCCTATGCTGCGGCCATGGAGGCGGCGAGCCAATCCCGCCCGGAGGAAGGGGAGCGCGCACTGCTCGTCGCCGGAATCGCGGCGCTGAACTGCGGTTGGGTCCGCGACGCCGCGGACGCCCTCGCGAGCGTTCTGGGAAGCGGCGATCGGGATATCTCGACGCGCGCGCTCGCTCCTTACGTCTTCGCGCGCACCTGCTGCCAAGGTGAGGTGCCGATCGCTGAGCTGGAACGACTTGAGGAGGTTGCGGCAGAGCCACGATGCCTTGGCGGGGCTGTCGCTGTCGCAGCATCCTTGTCAGCCCAGCTGGGACTGGTTGGGCGGGCGCGAAAGCTGCTCGACAGGCGATCATATGACGAATGCCAGCTGGGTCCGCGCTTCATCGAGTGGATCGAACTGCGGGTGGCCGAGAAAGGTGCGGCATCGGTCGAAACGCTGCGCGCCGGCGTGGCCCTTGCGGCTGAGCTGGGCCCCGTCATGTTCGGATCGGCATTGCCAGACAGTGCTCAGTCGGCAGTGCGCCGCTGGTCGCCGGCGTTTATGGCTGGTGCGACCCCGCTGGTCCGTGCGTACGAACGCGTCGCGCGAGCCTGTCTCGACGCCGCTGAGGGGCGTCAGCGGGAGGCAGCGGCTTCTCTGATCGAAGCCGCTGCAGACACTCCGATCTGGATTCCGTTCTGCGGAGCGGGAGTGCAGCTGCTGCGGCGAATGGAATCCGATCGCGTGGAGAAGCTCAGCAGGGTCGGCCACGCGGCGATCGACGTGTGCGTGTTCACGGCCTGCTCGCGTGAGGAGCGCGCAGCGGCCGAGAGCGGAGAGCGATGGCGTACGCCGCGAAAGGTCCGTCTGACGGCACGTGAGAACGAGGTCGCGCGCATCGTCGCAACGGGGTTGACCAACGGCGAAGCCGCTTCCCGTCTCGGCGTCTCGATCCGGACGATTGAGGTGCACCTCAGCCGTATTTACCGGAAGCTCGACGTACGATCGAGAAGCGAGCTGGCCTTCCTGATCAGTGCCGTGCAGCAGGACTCCGAGTCATCAGACACGAGCGGCCTCGGAGCATGAGTACGATGGTGTCGTGGTAACGCGCCTGTCTAACTATTTCCTTCGTACGCTCAGAGAAGACCCCGCGGATGCTGAGGTCGCCAGTCACCGGCTCCTCGTCCGTGCCGGATACATCCGACGTCAGGCCCCTGGGATCTTCGCCTGGCTGCCGATCGGGCTCCGCGTCAAGGCGCGCATCGAGCAGATCGTGCGTGAGGAGATGGCGGCCGCGGGCGCTTTCGAGGTGCACTTCCCCGCGCTCATGCCGCGTGAGCCCTATGAGGAGACCGGCCGGTGGGAAGAATATGGCGAGAACCTCTTCCGCCTCGCCGACCGCAAGGGGGCGGATATGCTCCTCGCTCCGACGCATGAGGAGGCGTTCACCCTTCTCGTGAAGGATCTCTATTCGTCCTACAAGGATCTGCCGCTGTCGATCTATCAGATCCAAGACAAGTATCGTGACGAGGCCAGACCGCGCGCGGGGCTTCTGCGCGGACGTGAATTCACGATGAAGGATGCCTACTCGTTCGACGTCTCCGATGAAGGACTGGACGTCAGCTACCAGGCGCAGCGCGACGCCTACGAGAGGATCTTCACGCGGCTGGGTCTCGAATACGTCATCGTCCACGCGGATGCCGGTGCGATGGGAGGCTCCAAGAGCGAAGAGTTCCTGCACCCCACGCCGGTCGGGGAAGATACGTTCGTGCGTTCCTCTGGCGGATACGCCGCGAACGTAGAGGCGTACGTGACGCCCGCGCAGGAGCCGGAGGAGATCGAGGGCAAAGCGTCCGCGCAGGTCGTCGACTCGCCGAATACGCCCACGATCGCCACACTCGTCGATCTGCTCAATGAGAAACACCCCCGCGAGGACGGCCGTCAGTGGGCAGCCTCAGACACGCTCAAGAACGTCGTGCTTGCTCTGACCCACCTGGACGGCACCCGCGAGGTCGTCGTGGTTGCTGTTCCCGGCGATCGCGACGTCGACATGAAACGGGTCGAGGTCGCGTTCGCTCCAGCCGAGGTGGATGCCGCAACAGACGCAGACTTCGAATCGAACCCTGCCCTTGTTCGCGGATACATCGGACCGTGGTCCGATGAAGGTGCTGTGCTTGGAGCCGATTCGGCGAGCGGCATCCGATATTTCGCTGACCCGCGCGTCGTCGCAGGCAGCACATGGGTCACGGGTGCGAACCTCCCGGAGAAGCACGTGATCGGGCTCGTCGCGGGAAGAGACTTCCAGATCGACGAGACCATTGAAGCGGCCACGGTTCGCGAAGGGGATCCCGCTCCCGACGGCTCCGGGCCCGTAACGCTCGACCGCGGCACCGAAATCGGTCACGTCTTCCAGCTCGGACGCAAGTACGCCGAGTCGCTCGGACTCCAGGTGCTGGATGAGAACGGCAAGCTGGTCACTGTGACCATGGGATCGTATGGCATCGGCGTGACGCGCGCGCTCGCGCTCATCGCCGAGCTGAATCACGACGATCGCGGTCTGATCTGGCCCGCAGCGGTCGCTCCTTTCGACGTGCACGTCGTCGCAACGGGCAAGAGCTCAGAGGTCTTCGACGTCGCTGCGGGACTCGCCTCGAGCCTCGAGGAGACAGGGCTCGACGTGCTCTACGACGACCGCCCGAAGGTCTCGCCCGGCGTCAAATTTGGGGACGCGGAGCTCATCGGCGTTCCGACGATCATCATCGCCGGTCGCGGTGTCTCCGACGGTGTCGTGGAGCTGTGGGACCGTCGGTCGGGCGAGCGCACGCAGGTGCCGATCGGTGAGATCGTCGATCACGTCCGCTCGGGAAGCTGAACAGCTCGAGCACGGGACCCGTGGTGACGAATCACGGTGGAGTCAGGTAGCCTTATAGTTCGGTCGGCGCTGCTTCACATGCGCGGCCACAGCTGAATAGGGAGGCTCTCTGGTGGACATCGATCTGAGCGTGCTGAAGTTGATGGAGCGGGAGAAGGAAATCCCGTTCGATGAGCTGATTCGCATCATCGAGCAGGCCATCCTCACGGCCTACCTGAAGAACGAGGCACAGCACGGCAACGAAGACGCCGAGGGGCGTGTCGAACTCGATCGCAAAACCGGTCACGTCTCTGTGCTGGTTCCTGAGAAGGACGAAGACGGTAACATCATCGGCGAGGCCGAGACCATGCCGGAGGACTTCGGCCGAATTGCGGCATTCGCTGCGAAGCAGGTGATCAACCAGCGACTCCGGGACATCGCAGATGACGCCGTGCTCGGCGAGTTCAAGGGTCGGGAAGGCGACATCGTCGCGGGCGTCATCCAACAGGGTCCGAATCCACGCATGATCCACGTCGATCTCGGAACGGTCGAGGGTGTTCTCCCGCCTGAAGAGCAGGTTCCGGGAGAGCAGTACACTCACGGCCGACGGATCCGTGTCTACGTGACGAGCGTCGCGAAGGGACTCAAGGGGCCGCAGATCACGGTGTCGCGCACGCACCCGGCCCTCGTCAAGAAACTCTTCACACTTGAGGTTCCCGAAATCGCTAACGGTCTCGTCGAGATTGTCTCGCTCGCACGCGAGGCCGGACACCGCACGAAAATCGCGGTTCTCGCGAAGGACCCGACGATCAACGCTAAGGGTGCCTGCATCGGTGAGCTCGGTCGACGTGTGCGGGCGGTGACCGAGGAACTCGGCGACGAGAAGATCGACATCGTCGACTACTCGAGCGACCTTCCGACGTTCGTCGCGAACGCACTGTCTCCCGCTCGCGTGTCCTCGACGTTCCTTCTCGATGCCGAGACGAAAGCAGTCCGCGCGCTTGTGCCAGACTATCAGCTTTCGCTCGCGATCGGCAAGGAAGGGCAGAATGCGCGCCTCGCCGCGAAGCTGACCGGAGCGAAGATCGATATCCAGCCGGACTCGATCCTCGACGAGGAGTAGACGCCGAGACCGTTCGGATGCGTGGCGTCCGGACGGTTCCCAGCGCGGGGAGTGTAGGATGGAGCCCGTGAGAACGTGCATCGGATGCCGTTTGCGCGCTGAAAGGTCCGCCTTGTTGCGGGTCGTCGCCCGGAATTCCGAGCTTGTGGCTGATGAGGCCGCGGTGCTCCCCGGACGTGGTGCGTGGTTGCATCCGACCTTTGCGTGCTTCGATCGTGCACAGAAGCGTCGCGCCTTCGGGCGTGCTCTTCGTGTGAGCACCGGTCTGAGCACGCAGACTCTAGAGAACAGGCTGAATGGCTAATGGACAACTAATGAGCGGCTCGAAATGAGACCCGTCCGTAACTAACGGTCTGCCCTGTCTGGGCAGACCCAGACAGGAGAGAAGTGGCTGCAAAACCACGCGTACACGAGATCGCATCTGAGTTCTCGGTAGACAGCAAGGTTGCCCTCGCAAAGCTCAAGGAACTCGGCGAGTTCGTGAAGGGCCCGTCGTCGAGCATCGAGCCTCCGGTTGCGCGCAAGCTGCGCGCGGCTCTTGAGGCCGATGGCGCAAAGCGCGTCGACGATGCAGAGAAGAAGAGCGGCGGGCAGGCTAAGCCTGCCCAGTCGAAGACGGCGAGTCCGAAGCCGTCGAAGCCGGCGGAGAAGGACGCCGCACCTGCGGCTCCGGCCGAGAAGCCGGCCGCTGCGACAGAGCAGAATGCCGCCGCGGCGAAGCCCGGCCCGAAGCCTGGCCCTGCCCCGGCTCCCAAACCAACTCAGGCTCGCCCCGGCGCGCCGCGCCCCGGTAACAACCCGTACTCCAGTTCGCAGGGTATGGGTCAGCGTCCGCAGGGCGGTCCGCGCCCCGGTAACAACCCGTACTCGAGCTCGCAGGGTATGGGTCAGCGTCCGACTCCGGCGAACATCCCGCGGCCTCCGCGCCCACAGCCTCCGCGCCCCGGTGCTCCGCGTCCTGGACAGCCTCGCTCGGGTGGCGGCCGCGGTCGCCCCGGTGCCGGTGCAGGTCGTCCCGGCGGCGGTGGCGGTGGCTTCCAGCGTCCCGGCGGTGGCGGCGGTGGCGGTGGCTTCCAGCGTCCCGGCGGCGGCTTCGCCGGCCGTCCCGGTGGCGGCTTCGCGGGCCGCGGTCGTGGACGTGGCGGCGGCACTGCTGGTGCCTTCGGTCGCGGTGGCGGTCGCGCCAAGTCTCGCAAGTCGAAGCGGGCGAAGCGGCAAGAGTTTGAGATGAGGCAGGCGCCGTCGATCGGCGGTGTGAGCGTTCCTCGCGGCGACGGCAGCACGATCCTGCGACTGCGCAGAGGTGCATCGATTGCGGACTTCGCGGACAAGATCGATGCGAGCCCGGGTGATCTCGTGACCGTGCTCTTCCACCTCGGTGAGATGGCCACGGCGACTGAGTCACTCGATGAAGCGACATTCGAGGTGCTTGGAGCGGAGCTCGGCTACAAGATCGAGATGGTATCGCCTGAGGACGAGGATCGTGAGCTTCTTGAGGGCTTCGACATCGACCTCGAGGGCGAGCTCGAGGCGGAAGACGATGAGGATCTCCTCCCGCGTCCGCCGGTGGTCACCGTCATGGGTCACGTCGACCACGGTAAGACACGTCTGCTTGACGCCGTTCGCCACGCGAACGTCGTGGAGGGTGAGGCTGGCGGCATCACCCAGCACATCGGCGCGTACCAGGTCGCGACTCCCCACGAGGGCAAAGAGCGCAAGATCACGTTCATCGACACCCCGGGTCACGAGGCGTTCACCGCCATGCGTGCGCGTGGTGCGCAGGTGACGGACATCGCGATCCTTGTGGTGGCCGCAGACGACGGCATCATGCCGCAGACAATTGAAGCGCTGAACCACGCTCAGGCGGCCAACGTGCCGATCGTGGTCGCAGTCAACAAGATCGATAAGGAAGAGGCGAATCCGCAGAAGGTTCGTCAGCAGCTCACCGAGTACGGTCTCGTCGCAGAGGAGTACGGCGGCGACGTCATGTTCGTCGATGTGTCGGCACGTAAGGGAATCGGCATCCAGGATCTCCTCGACGCTGTTCTGCTCACGGCCGACGCCGGGCTTGACCTTCGTGCCAACCCAGACAAGTCGGCACGCGGTGTCGCCATCGAAGCCAAGCTGGACAAGGGCCGCGGTTCTGTCGCGACCGTACTCATCCAGTCGGGCACGCTCCACGTCGGCGACGCGATCGTCGCGGGAACCGCATACGGCCGAGTGCGCGCGATGGTCGATGAGAAGGGCGAATCCGTCGCCGAAGCCGGGCCTTCCCGTCCGGTTCAGGTGCAGGGGCTCTCCACCGTGCCGCGCGCAGGCGACACCTTCCTCGTCACGGAGGAAGATCGCACAGCTCGACAGATCGCGGAGAAGCGTGAGGCCGCGGAGCGCAATGCTCAGCTGGCCAAGGCGCGTAAGCGCATCAGCCTCGAGGACTTCACTCGTGCCCTCGAAGAAGGCAAGGTTGAGTCGCTCAACCTCATCATCAAGGGTGACGTCTCCGGTGCAGTCGAAGCACTTGAGGAGTCGCTGCTCAAGATCGACGTCGACGAGAGCGTCCAGCTGCGCATCATCCACCGTGGTGTCGGTGCGATCACCGAGTCCGACGTCAACCTTGCGACGATCGACGACGCGATCATCCTGGGATTCAACGTGCGTCCCGACGCCAAGGCTCGCGACCGCGCTGCTCGCGAGGGTGTGGACATCCGCTTCTACTCGGTCATTTACAACGCGCTTGAAGATGTCGAGTCGAGCCTCAAGGGACTGCTCAAGCCCGAGTACGAAGAGGTGCAGTCCGGCGTGGCCGAGATCCGCGAGGTCTTCCGTTCTTCGAAGTTCGGAAACATCGCCGGTGTCATCGTCCGCTCCGGTACGATCACGAGGAACGCGAAGGCGCGCGTCATCCGCGAGGGTGTCGTGCTCGCCGATGGGCTCGCGATCGAGTCGCTGCGTCGCTTCAAGGACGACGTCACCGAGGTTCGTACGGACTTCGAGTGCGGTATCGGCCTCGGCAAGTTCAACGACATCCAGGTCGGGGACGAGATCGAGACGACGGAACTGGTCGAGAAGCCACGTAGCTGATCGATTCGCTCCAACTGTGCGGCCCAGCGAGGCACATAACCTCGCTGGGCCGCATGGCTCAGAAGGCAAGGAGAGAGAACAATGGGTGAGAACCCTCGCGCCCGACGCTTGGCTGATCGCATCAAGCAGATCATCGCGACGCGTCTCGATAAAGGACTTCGTGACCCACGGCTCGGATTCGTGACGATCACAGATGTGCGGGTGACGGGCGATCTCCAGCACGCCAGTGTCTTTTTCACCGTTTACGGAACCGATGAGGAACGCGCGGATTCCGCGCTCGCTCTCGAGTCCGCGAAGGGGATGCTTCGCAGCGAAGTCGGTCGGAACATCACGGCACGCATCACGCCGAGTCTCGAGTTCATCGCTGATGCCATTCCGGAGAATGCGCAGCACATCGAGGATCTGCTCCGCGAAGCACGTGAGCGTGACGGGCAGGTTGCAGACCTCGCTTCGAACGCTGCATACGCGGGAGAGGAAGACCCGTATGTTCAGCCGCGTGAACGTGACGACGACGAGGAATCCTGATATCCGAGATGCCCTCGAGGGTTGACCGCTGAGCAGACGCCCCCTTGAATTGATCACAACGATCAAGGAGGCGGTATGTCGCGCTTTCGAGAACATCGCGCCGTTGCCGTGGCCTCTCTCGCCGCGGTTCTCCTGATGGCTGTGTCGGGATGCTCCGCCATCGACTCGGAACCCGCTGATGAGGTTCCGGGGACGACCTCAGAGACGTCAACCCCGTCGGAGCCCATGGAAACTGCGCCTGAGGACACAGGCGAGCGCTGGCAGATCAGCATGGAAGGCATCGGACCGTTCACGGTCGGTATGCGCTACGCCGATGCGCTGACGGCTCCCGGAGCTGATGTCTCGGAGACGTGCACTGGCGTGGCGGGGGCGAGTCCATCCGATGACCAGTGGTCCGAGGACGTCTCACTGTGGGCGGTGGCTTCTCAACAGGACCCGTCGAGCACCGTGACTGAGATCACCGTCTCGGTTCCTGCGGATGCTGCGCCCGAGCACGCCGGGGAGCCCCCGCTGACGGAGGAGGGCATCGGCCTCGGCTCCACGGTCGACGATGTGATGGTCGCATACCCAGACGCGAGGGAGCTTGATGACACGGGTATTCCGGGTCGGAGTCTTTACTACGTGCAGGGGGACAGCGCTGGACTCGTGTTCACCGTCGAACCTGAGCGCGGTGTCATCTGGCAGATCTCAGTGACCACGGGAGACCTGCCCTCCTATGAACCGTGCGCGTGAGTGCAATGCGTCGGAGCGAGCCCGTCACGGCAGAACCAAGCCGTTGTCTTGGACAGCGGCAAGTCCGTCGGCGATCAGAGTGGCAAGAGCGCGCTCACGCTGTTCCTCGTCTGGCCAGAGTCGGAATATCTCGTCACGTGTGACCGGCGCATGCGCCGCTCGCAGCTCGGCCATGATAAGCCCGCGGACATGTCGGTCGCTGCCTTCATAGCGCTTCTGCGGTGTGCGGCGGGGGCCGGTATAGGCGGGGCGCCCCTTGGCCAGCCAGGCACACTCCGGCGCTAACGGGCAGTCGCTGCAACGCGGTGAACGAGCTGTGCAGACCACAGCGCCGAGTTCCATCGCCGCAGCATTGAAGACTCTCGCCTCGTGCTCGTCCGCGGGGAGCAGGGCGGCCATGTCCGCGAGATCGCGTTTCGCGGGAGGTGCGGGTTCTCCGTGGCCGTGGACGGCGCGCGCGATGAGTCGTCTGGTATTCGTGTCTACCACGGGATGTCTGTCACCCCAGACGAAGACCGCGACCGCTCGAGCCGTGTAGTCACCGATGCCGGTCAGCGCGAGAAGAGCGTCAACATCACGGGGCACGGCGCCGCCGTGCTTCTCGACGATCTGCTCAGCGGCTCGGTGCAGCCACAGCGCTCGGCGCGGATACCCCAGGTTGCCCCACACGCGAACTGCGTCTCCGGGAGGAGAACTGGCGAGTGCGGCCGGTGTCGGCCAGCGCTCGAGCCATTCCTCGAGCTTCGGGATGACGCGCGCGACAGGCGTCTGTTGGAGCATGAACTCACTGACCAGAACGCCCCAGGCGCCGAAACCGGGGCGTCGCCAAGGCAGATCGCGGGCATTGTCGCGATACCAGTCGTTCGCGTCGCGAACCAGCGGGGAATCAGACACCATTCCAGCCTAAACGGGTAGGCTCGAAGGCGGCCTGTCCCCGCCCGACGGCCATCATCCATCGCTGTCAAATCCGGTGACGGGAGCGCTGCCATTCTGATCACATTCGTCCTCCAATTGCGTTCGGCGATGTCCGCTTCGTGCAGAGAGAGCCTCTGATGCCCGGACCCAGCGGCCTCATACTGATCGATAAGCCCGGCGGCATCACAAGCCACGGCGTCGTCACGCGAACGCGAAAGCGCGCGGCGACACGGAAGGTCGGTCATGCCGGCACTCTCGACCCGATGGCGACCGGACTGTTGCTGCTCGGGCTCGGCTCGTCAACACGTCTGCTGACATACATGGTCGGACTCGACAAGGAGTACGAGGCGACGATCCGTCTCGGTCAGACCAGCAGCACAGACGACGCGGACGGCGAGGTGTCTCCACCGGCGAGCCGCGCGGCTCTCGACGCTGTCGGAGAGTCTGAGCTGTCAGCGGAGATCGAGCACCTGATCGGGAACATCGAGCAGGTTCCGTCCACTGTGAGCGCGATCAAGGTCGACGGCAAACGCGCGTATGCCCGTGCTCGCGCCGGAGAAGAGGTCGTTCTCAAGCCGCGTTCGGTAACGGTGAGCGCATTCGATGTGCTCGATCTCCGGCGGGAGGAGAGCGTGATCGATGTCGATGTTCGAGTCGAGTGCTCGAGTGGAACCTACATTCGCGCGCTTGCCCGCGACCTCGGCACGGGGCTGAGCGTCGGAGGTCATCTGACGGCGCTTCGACGCACGCGCGTCGGACCTTTCCGCATCGCGGATGCTGTGGAACTTGAGGAGCTCAACGTGGCTGAGCATCTGCTGTCCCCGGTGGATGCCGCGTCGGCACTGTTCCCGACTGTGACACTCGACGAGGATGCCGCGGACGATCTCTCGCACGGGCGGAGGATCGGAACGTCGGGCATACCCGCTGTGACCGGAGCCATCGCAGCTATTGCGCCCGATGGCCGACTCATCGGTCTCATGGAACGCAGGGGAGAGCATATGCGCACTCTCGTGAACTTCCCCGAAGACGAAGGGGGGTCGCGCGGATGATCATTGGATTCACCGTTGCGCAGCTGATCGTCGCTGGCCTCGGAGCGATCGTGTGCATCGTGCTCGGACTGGCCGGGCGAGTGCCAAGTGATCTCACGATGGGTGCCGTCGCGCTGGTAGAGCTGCTGCTCATCGTTCAGCTGGTCATCGCCCTCACCGCGCCGGCCGCGGGAAACCCCGCGACGGGAAGCCTCCTGGAGTTCTACACGTATCTGATCAGCGCAATAATCGTGCCTCCTGCCGCGGCGTTCTGGGCTCTGGTCGACCGCACACGCTGGGCGACGGTCATACTCGGCGCTGGCTGCCTCACAGTGGGAATCATGGTGTACCGGATGCAACAGATCTGGACGGCGTGAGGCGCGGTTAGAATCGAGGGGTCATGACTCCCTCCACCTCATTGCATCCTGCCAGTGCGCCCGCGCGCGAACGCATCACTGGCATCGGCCGCGTTCTTGTGACCATTTACGGAATCCTTGCCCTCGCTGCGACGGGCAGATCATTCGTGCAGATCGTCTCCAAGTTCTCCGAAGCCCCCCTGGCGTACCTGCTGTCTGCACTGTCAGCGGTCGTGTACATCGTAGCGACGGTCGCGCTCGTCAAACGCGGATCTGCCTGGCGCACTGTCGCGTGGGCGACGATCACGTTCGAACTCATCGGCGTGCTCGTGGTCGGCGTGTTGAGCCTCATCGAACCTCAGTGGTTCCCGCACGACACGGTTTGGAGCGTCTTCGGGCGAGGCTACCTGTTCATCCCGCTTGTTCTTCCGATCCTCGGAATGATTTGGCTTCGCTCGCAGAGCAGCACTCGAGGAGACTCATGAAGATCTTCCGGGACCCGGCGGAGATTCCCTCGGACTTCGGTCCGAGTGCCGTGACCATCGGAAAGTTCGACGGTGTGCATGCAGGGCACCGAGCGATCATCCGTCGGCTGATTGCCCTCGCCGAGGAGCGAGACCTCGCCAGCGTCGTGGTCACGTTCGATCGGAACCCGCTCGCTGTGGTTGCACCGCAGGCGTGTCCGGAGCCCGTCATGAGCCTTGAGCAACGTCTCGACAAGCTAGCGGAGACGGGGCTCGATGCCTGCCTTGTGCTCACGTTCGACGCTGAGCGATCAGCTCAGACGGCAGAGAGCTTCTGCGCGGATCTTCTCGCGGACGCACTGAACGCACAGTCGATTCTGGTCGGCGATGACTTCCGCTTCGGTCACAAGGGCCGAGGCGATGCGCGCCTGCTGCGCGAGAAGGGAGCAGACCTCGGCTTTGAGGTCGTCAACATCGACGATGTCGCCCCGCTCGATGGGCGGCGAGCATCGTCCACGTGGGTGAGGGAGCTCCTCGCTGCGGGAGACGTCGAAAACGCGGCCGTCCTTCTCGGACGACCGCATTCCGTGCGAGGAGAGGTCGTACACGGCGCGAAACGCGGAAGAGAGCTCGGCTTCCCCACTGCGAACCTCGAGGAGGGGGCGCAGGGCTTCATTCCTGCCGATGGTGTGTACGCGGGGCGTGTGCGTGTCGACGACCAGTGGCATCCGGCAGCGGTCTCGGTCGGCAATAACCCGACGTTCGACGGCGTGCCGCACAAGCAGGTCGAGGCGTATCTCCTCGATATGGACGTCGACCTCTACGGTGCGGTCGTCGATGTGGAGTTCGTCGCACGAATCAGAGGAATGGTGGCTTTCTCCGGCATCCAGCCTCTCATCGCACAGATGGGTGAGGACGTCGCCGCAGCGAGGAAGCTCCTGAACTGAGTCAAGCGAATCCCGGAGCGGGAGCTCCCGGCGGCAGAGGAGCGACGATTCTCACCGGACGTGTCCGTGGATCAGTTGAGCGTCTGCCCGCGAGGTAGAGGATCACACTCTCGGCCGTCCCGATGATCTCATCTCCACCAGTGCCGATGGACCAGCCATCATCGGATGCCGTGAGCACTCGGTGCCTGAGGACGGTGCGGGTTCCTCGTGATGCTGTCTTGCTCGCCAGTCGCGCAACGGAGTACGTGATCTCCGGAGCGAACGCGAGCCTCACCCCCAGCGGATGAGCCGCATCGAAGCCGTGCACCACGGTCTCGACGAGCGTCTGGCTGACGGCGCGCTGGTCGCCGGTGGCGAAGCGACGCGAAAGGAGCGTCAGATCGTCGAGAAGCTCTGCCGAGCTGTGCTCCGCCGCGTACCGGATCGCGATGTCGGCAAAAGAGCGATGGGGGTTGATGTGATGCCCTCCAACAGACGCTCGCGCGAGATCCTCCACGATGACGCGTGGGGAGCTGGAGATACGCCACACGAGGTGTGAGACGACTTCCTTCACGCTCCACGCATCGCAGAGAGAGGGTGCGGCCCATTCTTTCTCCGAGGCGCGGGCGAGACCGTCTCGCACGACGGCGAGTGCCGCGCCGACTCGGGCTCCCGTGTCTGTGAGCGTCATGCCCCCAGCGTAAGCTGAATCGGTGACAGGTGAGCGGAGAAAACTCTGGGCCGGCCGATCACTCGCGCTGATCGGCATCGCGCTCGTCGCTGTGAACCTGCGAACCGCCGTCGCAGCGCTGTCTCCGATCTACGACGTTGTAGACGCCGACCTCCACGGAGGTGCGTTCGGTCTCGGCATCCTCGGCATGCTCCCGCCGCTCTGCTTTGCGCTCTTCGGAATTCTGACACCGTCCCTCTCGCGCCGCTTCGGGCTCGAAAAGCTTCTGGTCGGTGCTCTCCTGATCATGGTGCTCGGGCACGTTCTCCGCGGTCTGGCGGGCTCGTTTGCGGTGCTGCTCCTCGGCAGCATCCTGTGCTTCGCCGCGATCGGCGCGGGCAACGTGGTTCTTCCGCCCCTTGTGAAGAAGTACTTCACCGACCGAATCGGGCAGATCACGGCTGCCTATGCCACGGTCATGTCGATCTCGACCTTCGTGCCGCCCCTGGTGGCGGTGCCGCTCGCCGAACGGGTCTCATGGCAGTTCTCTCTCGCCATCTGGGCGCTGTTCGCGATCGGAAGTGTGGTTCCGTGGCTGTTCGTGATCAGACGTGGAGCGCGCCAGCGTCGTCTCGACCCGGCGATCGCACAGCCGAGCGAGGCACCCGTGCGTTCAGTTGTCCGCTCGAGGACGGCGTGGGCGATCACGATCGTCTTCGCGGCATCGTCGTCGGTCGCTTACACCTGCTTCGCGTGGCTGCCGCAGACCCTGCAGGACATCTCTGGTGTGTCTCCCGCGACGGGCGGAGTGCTTCTGAGCCTGTTCGGCTTCATGGGACTGCCCGCCGCACTGGTCATGCCGGTGCTGGCGGCGCGCTCCCGTCGACCGGCGCTGCTGGCCTGGGCTGGTGCTCTGTGCATTCTTGTCGGGGTCGGGGGTCTTCTCGCGGCGCCCACGGCTGCGTGGCTCTGGGTCGCGGTTCTGGGATCGGGCCCCCTTCTCTTCCCGCTTGCTCTCACGCTCATCAATCTCCGGTCTCGGTCGCACCAGACCGCGATTGCGGCGAGCGGCTTCGTGCAGGGCGTCGGCTACACCGTGGCCGCGCTCTTCCCGCTGCTCTTCGGAGTGCTGCATCAGGCGACAGGCGGCTGGACGCTTCCGCTCGCGGTTCTCGGCACGATCTCGATCCCGGTCTTCTGGGCCGGGCGTGTGCTGGGAGAGAAGCGCTTCATCGACGCGGCATCCTGACATCGAACGTGCAGTTTCGCGGCCCCGTCTGCTCATATGAGCAGAATCGGCAACGAGCGTTGATCTGAGCAATTCGCGCGGGCTAGCCTTGCCATGAGAGGAGGCCGCATGCCGCGCGACGACATAGCCGAGGACGAACTCCTTTCGATCCGCGCCGCTGAGCTGTACTACGACGAAGACAAGACGCAGGACGAAGTAGGGGCGATACTCGGCCTCACACGGTGGAAGGTCGGACGTCTGCTCGCGTCAGCCCGCGAGAAGGGCTTCATCCGCATCGAGATCGTGCATCCGCGCGCTCGAAAGCTCTCGCTCGAGCGTCAGCTGCGTGAGCGGCACGGGCTTCAGGATGCCGTGGTGGTGCCGAGCTCCGGGGCACGCGATGATCGAGAGCTGCGCGAACGCGTCGCTCAAGCGGCGGCAGACTATCTCGCAGCGCTTCGCCCGGTGCCGCGCACCCTCGGGATCAGCTGGGGCCGGACACTCCACGACGTGGCGGCTACTCTCAATGAGAATTGGGCGGTCGGCGTGAACGTTGTGCAGGTCAACGGAGGCGTGAGCGTCAACCAGCGTGCCGGTACGGCTGCCGCCACCGCTGTTGAGATCGCGCGCAAGGCCTCGGGGGAGGCGACCCTTCTGCCCAGCCCGGCGATTCTGGAGCGGATCGAGACGAAGCAGAGCATCGAGCGCGACCGCACAGTGGCGGGTGTGTTGGATGCCGCGGCAGATGCCGTCGCCTACCTCTTCAGTGCCGGACCCGCTGACCACAGCTCGGCGCATATTCAGAGCGGATACCTCACGAACGTCGATATGGATGAGCTGGTGAGACGGGGCGCCGTCGGCGACGTATGGGGGCGCTATATCAACGCGGAGGGCATGATCGTCGATCCAGCCCTCGATGACCGGACACTCGGCCTGGGGCTCGATGCGCTCAGAGATGCGGCGACGTCGATTCTCGTGGTCGCGGGGAAGGCGAAGCACCCCGTGACGAGAGCGATCGTGACCGGGGGTCTCTGCACGACGCTCGTCACGGATGAAGCGACGGCACTCGATGTGCTCGGGAGCGACAATGACAGCACGGACGACAAGGACAATCATGAGTGAGACATCGGCGATCGCGCCGCGCGCGCAGGCGCTGAAGATGTTCGACGGACCGGTGACGGATGAGAGCCTCCGACGATTTCTCGAGGGCATCCCCGGGGTGGATGCAGTTGGCCTTGAGCAGCGTGCCGCCGCCCTCGGTACTCGCTCCATCAAGACCACCTCGAAGGCGTGGGCGATCGACACGATCATCTCGATGATCGATCTCACGACGCTGGAAGGCGCCGATACTCCGGGCAAGGTGCGCTCGCTCGTCGGCAAGGCGCTCACCCCCGATCCCTCAGACGCCTCCTGTCCTCGCCCGGCGGCGGTATGCGTCTACGGCGACATGGTCGGAACCGTCATCGATGCGCTCGGTTCTGCGCACGGGGAGATCTCCGTCGCAGCTGTCGCGACCGCGTTCCCCTCGGGACGGGCGACGCTGAGCGTGAAGCTCGCGGACACAGCGGAGGCCGTGGCTGCGGGAGCCGACGAGATCGACATGGTGATCGACCGCGGAGCCTTCCTGAGCGGCCGCTACCGACAGGTGTTCGATGAGATCGTCTCGGTCAAGCGCGCGTGCCTTCGGGAAGATGGCAGCGCGGCGCACCTCAAGGTCATCCTGGAGACGGGCGAGCTCACCACATATGACAACGTCCGTCGTGCCTCGTGGCTAGCCATCCTCGCCGGAGCGGACTTCATCAAGACGTCGACCGGAAAGGTCTCTCCCGCGGCGACGCTGCCCGTGACGCTCCTGATGCTCGAGGTCGTACGCGATTGGCACCGCCTCACAGGGGAGAAGATCGGAGTGAAGCCCGCCGGCGGCATCCGGACGTCGAAGGATGCCATCAAGTTCCTCGTGACCGTTGCGGAAACGTGCGGCGAGGAATGGCTTAGCCCGGAGCTGTTCCGGTTCGGAGCATCCAGTCTCTTGAACGACATGCTGCTGCAGCGGCAGAAGCTGCGCACAGGCCACTACTCCGGCCCCGACTACGTGACCATCGACTGACCCCGGAAAGCGAGAACACCATGAGCTTCCTCGAATACGCGCCGGCGCCCGAGTCGACGGCAATCCTGAATCTGAAGGACGAATACGGACTGTTCATCGACGGCGAATTCGTCGCCGGCAGCGGTACGCCGTTCGCAACAGTCTCACCGGCTGACGAATCCACGATCGCGACGGTGCAGACGGCGGATGAGTCGGACGTTGACCGCGCCGTGGTGGTGGCCAGGAAAGCCTACGACACGGTCTGGTCACGGATGTCGGGCGCGGATCGCGGCAAGTATCTGTTCCGCATCGCGCGGCTCGTCCAAGAGCGCTCGCGTGAGCTCGCCGTCGCCGAGAGCCTCGACAACGGCAAGCCCATCAAGGAGAGCCGCGACGTCGACGTTCCGCTCGTGGCCGCGTGGTTCTTCTATTACGCCGGCTGGGCCGACAAACTCGACTACGCCGGGATGGGGCCCTCGCCCCGGGCACTCGGCGTCGCAGGCCAGGTCATTCCGTGGAACTTCCCCCTGCTCATGCTGGCGTGGAAGATCGCGCCCGCGCTCGCTGCGGGAAACACGGTCGTGCTGAAGCCGGCGGAGACGACGCCTCTGACTGCTCTGATCTTCGCGGAGATCGTGCAGCAGGCCGGACTGCCGAACGGAGTGGTGAACATCATCACCGGCGCCGGTGCCACGGGGCAGTCGCTCGTGCGGCATCCCGACATCGCCAAGGTCGCTTTCACCGGTTCCACTGCTGTGGGGCGCGAGATCGCGAAGTCCGTTGCCGGAACGTCGAAGAAGCTCACGCTCGAGCTTGGCGGAAAGGCCGCGAACATTGTCTTCGACGACGCACCCATCGATCAGGCGATCGAGGGGATCGTCAACGGAATATTCTTCAATCAGGGCCACGTCTGCTGCGCGGGCTCGCGGCTGCTCGTGCAGGAGAGCATTCATGACGAGGTGATCGAGAGGCTGAAGGACCGCCTCTCGACGTTGCGCCTCGGCGATCCGCTCGATAAGAACACCGATATCGGTGCGATCAACTCAGCTGAGCAGCTGAAGCGGATTCGAGAGCTGACCGACGTGGGAGAACGCGAGGGGGCGACACGCTGGAGCGCGCCGTGCGAGCTGCCGAGCTCCGGCTACTGGTTTGCGCCGACGATCTTCACCGGAGTCTCGACATCGCACCGCATCGCTCGTGAGGAGATCTTCGGCCCGGTGCTTTCTGTGCTGACATTCCGGACGCCCGCTGAGGCCGTCGCGAAGGCGAACAACACGCCGTATGGGCTGTCGGCGGGCATCTGGACCGATAAGGGCAGTCGGATGCTCGCAGTGGCGGACAAACTTCGCGCAGGCGTGATCTGGGCGAACACGTTCAATCGTTTCGACCCGTCGAGCCCGTTCGGAGGGTACAAAGAGTCGGGTTACGGGCGCGAAGGAGGTCGTCACGGCCTCGGCGCCTATCTGCAACCCGGAGCCGGAGCCGCTCCGGAGGTCACCGCCGCGCGCTCCTCGGCGTCTCAGCGCTCACGTACGAAGGGAAACCGAAAATGAGCAGACTCGCAGTGCCCAAGACCTACAAGCTGTTCATCGGCGGGAAGTTTCCACGCTCGGAGTCGGGGAGGACTGTCGAGATCCGCTCGGCGAAGGGGGAGTTCCTTGCGAACGCGGCTCACGCCTCGCGCAAAGATGCACGAGACGCAGTGAAGGCGGCGCGCTCAGCCGTCGCCGGCTGGGCGGGGGCGACAGCCTACAACCGTGGGCAGGTTCTCTACCGCATCGCCGAGATGCTCGAGGGGCGTCGGGCGCAGTTCATCGACGAGATCCGGGCCTCGGAGAACGCGTCACGACAGCAGGCGGAGAAGCAGGTCGATGAGTCGATCGATCGATGGGTGTGGTACGCCGGGTGGGCGGATAAGTACGCGCAGGTGGCGGGCAATGCGAACCCGGTGGCCGGTCCATTCTTCAACCTCTCCGTGCCCGAGCCCACCGGAGTCGTCGCTACGATCGCGCCGCAGGACAGCTCTCTGCTCGGCCTCGTCAGCGTCGTCGCCCCGGCACTCGTGACGGGAAACACCGTCGTGGTGGTCGCGAGTGAGAGATTCCCGCTTTCCGCGATCAGCCTCGCCGAGGTGCTCGCAACGAGTGACGTGCCGGCAGGGACGGTGAACATCCTCACCGGATCGCCCGCGGAGATCGCCCCGTGGCTCGCTCAGCACGCGGATGTGAATGCCCTGGACCTCACGGGGGCTGGGGAATTGGAATGGGTGGACCTTCAGATTTCGGCTGCGGACACGCTGAAGCGAGTGCTTCAACCGGAGCCGGGAACCGACGCGGTGTGGCCGAGCCTTGACCGCATCACGGCGTTCACCGAGACGAAGACCGTGTGGCACACCAAGAGCATGATCTGACGCCCAAAGACCCGCACGCTTCCTGCGACCCGCCCGTCCACGACGGGCGGGTCGTTTCGCGTGTGGAGGGTCAGAGGTGCATAATGTTGAGGGTCAGCGCGTTGCCATGCGCAGACACGCCCGTCAACGCTCGTTCGACGTGTCGTAGAATGGCCATGCGCTTGCTGAGCGCGTCTTCCCCACGGAAGGCCGCCGCCGTCCCGCTCTCTCGCGTGGCACGCATTGCTCGACGCCGGCAACTCGCCGGCATTTGGACTGCTCAGGAGGAGCATGCCGCACAACGGTCAGCGCCGTTCTTCTGGTCGTGGGTCGTCACGTACGTCCGCACGGCACGACGACGCCCCCATCATCCCGATCCTCGCGCGAAAGGTTCGCGAGGTCGAGGCCAAGGCTCAGAAGGGCAAAGTCGGCCCGACGAACCGCACGAAGTTCCAGGTCATCGCCTTCCTGGTGCGCGAGGAACGCGCTCGAGTCAAGACGGACGAAAGCCTGAGTGACTCGGCACGAGCCGAGCTGCTGAAGAGACTCGACGGCGTCGCGACCATCCTCGCGAAGACCGCTGCGCGTGACACCTCGCTGATCAGCCTGCTCGAGGTCGACCAAGCGACGAGCCCGGTCGCTCAGAGAATGCGCCGAGACTGGCTGATCGAATCGGGGAAAGAACTCTCGGCTGACGAGCTCATCATCACCGTGGAGAAGCCGGTCGTCGAGCCCACTGTTCCCGCCGAGCTCGCCGAGAAGCAGGTGCTGCCTCAGTCGGTGAAGTCGCGCCTGATGGCGAGCCCGTTTCTCGCACCGGACTTCAGTCGAGCGCAGACGAGGGACACTCCTCGACGGCGCCTCGATGGGTGGGAGCTTATGGGGCCGCTCTACAAAGCGTTCGAAACAGGGGCGGGCGGGGGCTCGGCGACGATGCCGCTTCCGGATGTGCCTCGTGTCGATCGTCTCGCCCCTGCGGGTCTGGAGATCATGAAGCACCAGGCTCAGTTCGTCGAGAGCGTCCGGGACGGGCACCGCACGTTCCTCCTCGCCGATGAACCGGGGCTGGGCAAGACAGCGCAGTCCGTGCTTGCCGCATCGGTCGCGGGAGCATATCCGCTTTTGGCGGTCGTGCCGAACGTGGTCAAGATGAACTGGGCCCGCGAGGTCGAACGTTGGACGCCTCAGCGACGCGTCACGGTGATCCAGGGTGACGGTCGTGATGTGGATGCTTTCTCAGATGTGTTCGTCGTCAACTACGCGGTGCTGGACCGTCACCTCTCGTGGCTCGGCCAGCTCGGCTTCCGCGGGATGGTCGTTGATGAGGCTCACTTCATCAAGAATCTCCAGTCGCAGCGATCGCAGCACGTGCTCTCGCTTGCGAACCGGATTCGTGCGAAGGCGCCGGGCGGGAATCCTCTGCTCATGGCGCTGACCGGGACGCCGCTCATCAACGACGTTGAGGACTTCAACTCCATCTGGCAGTTCCTCGGCTGGGTGAAGGACGGTAAGCCGACCGCCGCTCTCATGGAGAAGCTGGACGCGACGGGACTCACTCCCGCTGACGTCGGCTTCTATCGGGAAGCCCGGGAGGCGGTCATCAGCATGGGAATCGTGCGTCGTCGCAAGATCGATGTGGCGAAGGACCTCCCGTCGAAGCGCGTGGCAGATCTGCCCGTCGAGCTCGACGATGAAGCCGGTCGCTCGATTCGTGCCGCCGAGCGTGAACTCGCTGAGCGCCTTCTCGCGCGCTATCGGCGCATCATCACCGCGAGGGGAGATGCTCCGTCCACGGTCGATGAGGATGTCATGCGTCTCGTCGCGCAGTCCGAACTGGACGAGGCCAAGGCCGCGCGTGGAACCGAGAACGTCTTCACGATGGTTCGCCGAATCGGGCAGGCTAAGGCACAGCTCGCCTCTGACTACGCGGCACAGCTCGCACGCTCGGTAGGCAAGGTGGTGTTCTTCGCGAAGCACATCGATGTCATGGATGCCGCTGAGCAGGCTTTCGAGCAGCACGGGCTCTCGACGGTGTCGCTCCGTGGCGACCAGACGGCCGCTGCTCGGCAGCAGGCCGTGGATGCGTTCAACTCGGATCCGAACGTCAGCATTGCCGTCTGCTCGCTCACCGCGGCGGGTGTCGGCGTGAATCTGCAGGCTGCATCGAACGTCGTTCTCGGCGAGCTCTCATGGACGGCGGCCGAGCAGACCCAGGCGATCGATCGGGTCCACCGCATCGGGCAGGAGGAGCCGGTCACCGCATGGCGCATCATCGCGGCGCACACGCTCGACACAAAGATCGCCGAGCTGATCGACTCCAAGCAGGGTCTCGCGGCTCGTGCCCTGGACGGCGAGGGCGAGGACACTCAGCCGCAGGACTCCGTACAGCTCACAGCGCTGGTGCACCTGCTTCGCGAGGCGTTGGGCGCCTGATGGCTCGGTCGACAGAGCGCTACCCGAACCCGAAGTTCACGCGACCGGCGCTCGCGCCGGGCCTGCTCGCGGGGATCGCGCTGATGGCGGGTGCGGCGCTCATGACCTCGGAGTGGTACATCCTGATCAGGTTCGCGGTCGCGATTCTGAGCGCCATCATGGCGGTCTTCGCCATTCAGGCGAAGAAGTACCTGTGGCTGATCCTTCTGGTTCCTGTCGTCGTGGCGTGGAACCCAGTCGTGCCGCTGCCGATCGGTGGCCCAGGGTGGGCTGCCGCACACGTCTTCGTGCCGATTGGCCTCGTGCTTGCGGGCATCTTCATCAAAGTTCCCGCGCGCGAGGACGACACGAGGCGTTAGGAAGCGGCGCGGTCGAGTGCGGCCTTGACGTCGGCGAGAGACGGATTCGTCGCTGCGCTGCCATCGGGGTACAGCACCGTCGGCACCGTCTGATTGCCGCCGTTGAGGCTCTCGACAATCTCCGCGGTTCCCTCGACGTTCTCGATGTTGATCTCCGTGTAGGGGATGCCCGTGCTCTCAAGCTGCGACTTCAGGCGCTTACAGTAACCGCACCAGGACGTGCTGAACATCGTGATCGAACCGGCTTCTGGTGTGTAGTCCATGCTTCCAGCCTAGCTACGTCGTGCCCGAACGCGGGCAGATGCCGGTCAGCGGAACAATTGCGCCGCGTCTGCCCGACGTGATCCCGATCCGGGCTATAGTTGCACTCGGTTTACTAACAAGTGTGGGTAGGTGGGGATGCTGCGACCGAGTCCAGCGGCAGTGCTGGAGAGCGTCACGGTTTGCTTCGGAGCGACGACCGCGCTGAGCGACGTCGACCTCGCTGTGCAGCGGGGAGAGATCCTCGGTGTGATCGGGGAGTCCGGTGCCGGAAAGTCGACGCTGCTTGGACTGCTCGACGCAGTGTCGGCCCCGACGGAGGGGCGCGTCGTGATCGACGGGATCGATCCGCAGGAGCTCAAGGCTCGTCAACGCCGGCAGCTGCGGCGTCGCATCGGCATGGTCTTTCAGAACTTCAACCTGCTCGCCAACCGGACGGTCCGCCAGAACGTGGCACTTCCCCTCACGCTGCAGCGGCGAAAGGACCCGAAGCTCGTCGACGAGCTTCTCGACTATGTGGGACTGAGCGACTTCGCCGAACGGTATCCGGCACAGCTGTCCGGCGGGCAGAAGCAGCGTGTCGCCATAGCCCGCTCGCTCGTCACCCGGCCCGCACTGCTGCTCTGCGATGAGCCCACGAGCGCGCTCGACACCCGCACGACGACGGGGATTCTCGATCTGCTGGAACGGACGCGCGCTGACTTCGCGACGACAGTGGTGCTCGTGACACACGAACTCGACGCGGTGCGCGCCATCTGCGATCGGGCTGCCGTACTTGAGGGTGGTGTTCTGCAGAGTATCCTTCCCGTCGCCCGCGCCGCTCGGAAGGATGGCCACGCGAGCTACCTCGATCACGCGAGACAGGTGCTCAGCGCATGACGGAGCTCCTTCAGTCGCTCGCCGATAATGCAGACGCCATCGGCATCGCCCTGGCCGAGACCGGGTACATGCTCGCGTTCTCGCTCGCTGCGGCAGTGCTGTTCGGCCTGCCGCTCGGGGTCCTGATCTTTCTCACACGACCCGGAGGCATCAGGGAGAACCGGGGTATCTGGACGGTCGTCAACCTGTACGTCACCATCGTGCGGTCCTTCCCCTTCCTCCTCTTCGTGGTGTTCCTCATACCCCTCACGCGACTGCTGTTCGGCACGACGTTCGGCACGGGCGCCGCGACGTTTCCTCTGTGCTTCGTCGGAGTCGCCCTGTTCGCGCGGCTCGTAGAGCAGATTCTGCTCGAGGTGCCCCCGGGCATCCTCCATGCGGCACGCTCGATGGGCGCGAACGCTGCTCAGACTGTCGTTCACTTCCTCCTGGTCGAGGCGCGCTCGGGCATCGTGTATGCGCTCACGTCTGCGGCGATCAGTCTGATCTCCTACTCGACCGTGCTCGGAATCGTCGGTGGGGGCGGGCTCGGAGACTTCGCGCTTCGCTATGGCTACCAGGAATACGACTATGTGCTCATGTACTCCACGATCGTCATCGTGATCATCTGCGTGCAGCTGCTGCAGATGCTCGGCGAGAAGACATCCGCCGTGCTCGACAAGCGCTGACCCGACTCAATAGAAGGAAAGACCCATGAAACTGCGCTCTATCGCCGCGTGTGCCGCGGCATCCCTCGTTCTTCTCGCCACGGGCTGCAGCGCGTCAAGCGCTGACGGAGCTGACGACGTCGTCACGATCAAAGTGGCCGCGACGGTGACGCCGATGTCGGATGCCGTCGAAGCGGCCGCCGAGGTGATCGAAGACGGCTACCGTGTCGAACTCGTCCCCGTCTCCGACTACGTACAGCCGAACGTGCTGCTGCAGAACCGTGAGATCGACGCGAATCTCGTACAGTTCCCGCCGTTCATGGAGGAGTTCAACGACAAGAACGGCGCAGACCTCGTCGCCGTGCAGCCGGTCTACAAGACGGTCGTCGCGTTCTATTCCAAGACGCTCGGCTCCCTTGAGGAACTCGAGGACGGCGCGAGCGTGGTGATCCCCAACGATAAGGCGAACGCCGGGCGGGCACTGCAAATGCTGGCCGACGAAGGACTCATCACCCTGGACTCCGAGGCCGAGCGCTTCAACGCGAAGGTCGACGACATCACCGAGAATCCTCGCGATCTGGCGATCACCCAGGTGGATCTTCTACAGCTGAACACCGCCTACGACGAGGCCGACGCCGTGTTCAACCTGCCGTCCTTCGCCCGTCAACTGGGCCTCACACCGGAAGACGACGGGCTCGCGGTGGAGCAGGATGAGCAGTTCGAGGTGACGCTCGCTGCTGTGCCTGAGAATGCCGACTCGCCCGAGATCAAGGCTCTCGTCGCCGCTCTCACGAGCGACCACGTCCGCGACACACTGACAGATCTCGGCGTTCCGCCCGCGTTCTGAGTTCAGCGCCTGCGGAACACGATCGTCGCGTTGTGACCGCCGAAGCCGAAGGAGTTGGACATCGCGATCTCGATTTTGGAGTCACGTGGTTCGGTGACGATGTTGAGGTCTGGAAAATCCGAGTGATCGAGGTTGAGCGTCGGCGGGATGACCCCATCGCGCATGCTCAGCACTGTGAAAGCGGCCTCGAGCGCTCCGGTCGCTCCGAGGAGATGCCCCGTTGTCGACTTCGTCGCCGAGAGCGGGAGGGATGCCGCGTGGGACCCGAACAGCCGCTGCACGGCGGCCGCTTCGGCGGCGTCCCCCTGGGGCGTGCCGGTGGCGTGCGCGCTCAGAAAGTCGACAGCGTCGACGGAGACAGCGGCGTCGGCGAGGGCGAGTCGCATGGCCTCGGCTGCGCCGGAGCCGTCGGGTCGCGGAGCAGTGGGGTGGTGGGCATCCGAGGTTGTCCCGTATCCCGCGAGCTCCGCGAACCCCGTGGCTCCTCGGCGGCGCGCGTGCTCCTCAGATTCGACGAGCAGTGCGGCTGCACCCGCGGACATCACGAAGCCAGAGCGATCGCGATCAAAGGGTCTGCTCGCCGACTGCGGCGCCTCCGCATATCCGGGGGCGAGTGCGCCGAGTGTGGAGTTGACGGCGAGGTTCACACGGTTGAGACAGTCGTCGGCCGCGACGACGAGCACGGCGTCCGCATAGCCATGACGAATCATGCGAAGAGCGTCGCCGAGTGCGACTGTTCCGCTCGCGCATGTCGCAGCTGTTCCGACTGAAGCGCCGCGTGCGTCATACTTCTGGCTCAGGTACGCGGCCGCGGCGTCGGGGCCACCGTAGACGACGACGCCGGGCGGTACGCGACGCGGGCCGTCGGCATCCAACCGACGCGTGGCCTCGTGAGTGAGAGATACGGCACCGGATCCGGTCGCCACCGTGATCGCAAATCGATACGGATCGGCAATCTCGACATCGCACATGGCTTCGTCTGCCGCGGCGATCGCATAGAGCGCGTGCCGATCGAGGCGGCGGGCGTCGGAGCGGGGGACATGCTCAAGCGGCGCGAAGCCTCGCACCTCGCCGCCGACCGCGACCGTCATGTCAGAGACGTCGACATCGCGGAGCAGCCCGATTCCGCTGCGCCCGGCGACGACGGCATCCCAGTTCTCGGCCATCGTGAGACCGCAGGGAGTGACCGCTCCGAGTGCGGTGACGACAGCGCGTGTTCCGACAGTCACAGACGCTCCGCCTGTCCGGCATCCACGAGGTCGACAACCTCGACGCGACGGACCTTCCCACCCGCTGTGCGTGGAAGTCGATCCGCGCGGTAGTAGCGGTGCGGCACAAACTGAGGTGCGAGCTTCTGGCGGAGCTCATGCTGGATCGCGGACTTTGCGGGAACCTCGTCACCCTCGATGACAGCGGCGATGACGGAGCCGAGTGCGGCATCGGCGAGTGCGATCGCGCAGCAGACCTCGCAGCCAGGCACTGTCGAGAGAGCGCGCTCGACCTGCGGGAGGGAGACCTTGTGGCCGCCCGACACGGCTATGTCGCCCGCGCGCCCCGCGAGCACGATTCGCCCATCGTTCAGCGACGCCTGATCGTTCACGGTGGACCAGCCATCGTTCCCGGTGATGCGCTCAGTGCTCGTTGACGAGACATAGCCGCCGACGGCGGACTCGACCCGGATGAAGAGCGTTCCGATCTCCCCGTCCGGCAGGGGAGAGCCGTCGTCGCCTCGAACCTGAGCCTCGACCCCGTCGAACGGCGTGAGCAGGGTCCCGTCGCCCGAGTCGCTGTAGCCGATGAAGCCGATCTCTGATGCCCCGTAGTAGCTGCGAAGCTTTGACCGCGGCACGGCTGCCTCGAACTCGTCGCGAATCTGCTGGCTCTGGTTCGCTCCTCCCGTGATGACCGTGGTCAGCGAATCAAGCGGAAGATTGCGGCGTCGAGCCGCTCGCACGACGGCGACGAGCATCGACGGTACGCCGACGAAACGCTGGACGGATTCGCGTGCGATGGTGTCCGCTGCCGCGATTGCATCGAACCCCGACTGCACGTAGAGGGACCCCGCGGTGGCGATGACCTCGACAAGCGCGTAGAGCGTGAGACTGTACGACACGGGACCGGGAGCGATCGTGGCGAGGCCTTCGTCGGCGCCGAGCGAGCGTCTGCTCACCTCGACGTTGTGATCCCAGCTCGCTCGCGAGCGAAGGAAGCCCTTCGGCATGTCCGTTGTGCCCGAGGTGAACAGGAGGAGGAAGAGTTCGTCGCGGGGTCGGACCTCGGGTCCCGCGGAAGGTGGTGCCGACGCTGCGCGCGTGTCGAACGCGGCGCGGGAGGTGACGATCCCGCTCCAGCTGTCGAGGGCCCGCAGCGACTCTTCGAAGGAAGCGTCGTCAGTGATCACGAGGGCAGGATCCACGCGGCGAATCGTCTCACTGCGGTGGGCCTCGGGCCACAGCGGGTCGAGAACCGCGACGATCACGCGGAAGCCGTTCAGACCGCACACGAAGCGCGCGACATCGACGGCGCGTGACATCGAGATGGCGACGATCGGTATGCCGCCGGTCTCGTCTGCAGTGTGACCGCGGGCGACGGCATCCTGACCGCCCAGAATGTCTTCAACGCCGCTGCGGATCAACGTGCATGCCGCGTGAAGCTCCCGATAGCTGTAGGTCTCGCCATCACCGGAGAGTGCGACACGGTCAGGGTCAGACGCGGATGTCTCGAGAATTGCGCGCGTGAAGGGCATGTTCCGAGCCTAACGGCCCTCATCACGGTCACCGATGAGCACGCCACCCATGATGCGCGCTATTCTCTGTGTGAGGCAACGGCGCTGACACATTCCCTTCCCCCGACAACAGAGGAACGAGACTATTTCATGAGAATCGGCGTACTCACCAGCGGCGGCGACTGTCCGGGACTGAACGCAGTCATCCGGGGTGCCGTGCTCAAGGGCACGAAGATCCACAACCAGGAGTTCATCGGGATCCGTGACGGGTGGAAGGGCGTCGTCGACGGCCTGACGATGCCGCTGGATCGACACAGTGTGCGAGGACTCAGCAAACAGGGCGGCACGATCCTCGGGACAAGCCGCACGAACCCGTTCGAGGGCCCGCATGGCGGTCCTGAGAACATCCAGGCGACGCTGGACCGAATCGGAGTGGACGCGCTCATCGCCATCGGGGGAGAAGGCACCCTCGCGGCGGCGAAGCGCCTGACCGACGCCGGCCTCAAGATCGTCGGCGTTCCGAAGACGATCGACAACGACCTTGACGCGACCGACTATTCGTTCGGCTTCGACACGGCAGTGGAGATCGCGACAGAGGCGATCGACCGTCTGCGCACGACGGGAGAGTCGCACAAGCGCTGCATGGTGGTCGAGGTCATGGGCCGTCACGTCGGCTGGATCGCTCTGCACGCGGGAATGGCGGCGGGCGCACACGCCATCCTCGTTCCTGAGCAGCCCCAGTCGATGGATCAGATCGTGGCCTGGGTCCAGAGCGTCGCCGATCGGGGCCGCGCGCCCGTCGTCGTGGTCTCTGAGGGCTTCACGCTCGACACCATGGAGGCTCCGCACTCCGAGAAGGGGCTCGACGCCTTCAACCGTCCGCGTCTGGGAGGCATCGCCGACGTGCTCGCGCCAGAGATCGAAGCACGCACGGGAATCGAATCGCGTGCGACCGTGCTCGGTCACCTGCAGAGGGGCGGCGTGCCAAGTGCGTACGACCGAGTCCTCGCCACACGACTGGGCATGGCCGCCATCGACTCGGTCATGAACGGCGAATGGGGCACGATGCTCGCGCTGCGCGGCACCGACATCGAAAATGTCTCGTTCAGCGAGGCCGTCGGCGGGCTCAAGACGGTTCCGGAGCACCGCTACGAGGAGGCAGCTGTTCTCTTCGGCTGATCGCAGTGCCTAATCAAGGCGGGGCCCGAACCGTGATCGGTTCGGGCCCCGCCTCGTCTCGACGAGCTAACGATCTGCGAGACCGAGCACGTCGAGAATCCACGCCATCTCCCAGGCGCGCTCCTTCCAGCCTGAGTAGCGTCCGCTGACGCCGCCGTGTCCCGCGTGCATCTCCGTGCGAAGAAGCACCGGTGCGTCGACCTCGCGAAGGCGGGCGACCCACTTCGCGGGTTCCGCGTAGAACACGCGCGTGTCATTCAGGCTTGTCGTGGCGAGGATCCTCGGGTACGCGACATCGTCCCGGACGTTCTCGTAGGGACTGTACGACTTCATGTACGCGTAGACGTCGGGATCGTGTAGCGGGTCGCCCCACTCATCCCACTCGATGACGGTGAGCGGCAGGTCCGGGTTCAGAATCGTCGTGAGAGCGTCGACGAATGGAACCGCAGCGTGGATGCCCGCGAACAGATCGGGCGCCATGTTCGCCACCGCACCCATGAGAAGGCCCCCGGCGCTGCCGCCTTCGGCGACGATGCTGTCCGGTCTCGTGTACCCGGCATCCACGAGGTGACGCGCGCAGTCGACAAAATCGGTGAACGTGTTCTTCTTCTGACTCAGCTTTCCCCGCTCGTACCATTGGCGGCCGCGCTCGCCGCCGCCGCGGACATGAGCGATGGCGAAGGTGACGCCTCGATCGAGGAGGGAGAGCCGGGCGATCGAGAACCCCGGGTCCATGCTCATCTCGTATGACCCGTACCCATACAGCAGAAGCGGGCCGGATGCCGCGTCGCGACGCTTCACAATCGAGATCGGCACCTGCTCGCCATCAGAAGCCGTCGCCCACTCGCGCATCTGAACGTAATCATCTGGCGCGAAGTCGCCGAGCACGGGCTGCTGCTTCAGCACAGTGCGCGTCCCCGTCGCCGGCTCGAGCTGATAGACGGTGCTCGGTGTCACGAATGAGGTGTACCCGATGCGCAGCATCGGCTGGTCCCACTCCGGGTTCCCGCCGAAGCCCACCGTGTAGAGAGGCTCGTCGAATTCGATCGGCGCGAGGGCGAGCGCGTCGAGGCGGGCGGAGGGGGAGAGCTCGATGGTGGCGATGCGCGTCATCCCGTCTGCGCGGTACTCGACTGCGAGACGGTCACGAAAGGCCTCGACGGATTCGAGCCGTACGCCCGGATCGTGCGGGAGGACAGCGACAGCGGCATCCGTCCGACCCATATCGCCAGGTTTCAGCGCGTCGAGCCGGAAATTCTCTGCGCCGCAGTTGTGCAGGATCAGCAGGACCGACTCACCCCCGATGACGGCGTGCTCAACCTCGTACTCGACGCCTTCGCGCCGCGGCCAGACAACACGAGGCTCGGCGTCTGGAGCATCCGCATCGATCAACAGCCACTCGCTCGTGATGCTCGAGCCGAGCGCGATCACGATGTACTGACCGCTTCGCGTCACTCCCACGCCGGTCCAGTAACGATCGTCAGGCTCGTGAAACACGCGTGCATCGTCTTCCGCTGACGTCCCGACGCGGTGCCGCCACACGGTGTCGGGGCGCCACGCATCGTCGACGGTCGTGTAGAAGATCCACGCGCCGTCCGGCGAGAACGTCGCGCCGGAGAATGTTCCCGGAATCTCGTCCGCCAGATCGTCTCCCGTCGTGAGGTCGCGAACTCGCAGCAGATAGCGCTCATCGCCGACGGTGTCCACGGCGTACAGAAGACGAGTACCGTCTCGGCTGACGTCGAACGACCCGAGCCGGTAGAACTCGTGCCCCTCAGCTTCGAGGTTGTCATCGAGCACGACCTGCTCGCCATCGACCGCAGTATCTTCCGTGATCTCGGGTGGCTGCCATCCCGTCGCGGGCGCCCGCATGTGGCTCGCGTACTGCTTGCCCTCGGTCGTGCGGGAGTAGTACCACCAGTCGCCCTCGCGCACCGGGACCGACAGGTCGGTCTCCTTCGTGTGCGCTTTGATCTCCTCGAAGAGCGTCCGTCGCAGGGGAGCGAGGTGCGCTGTCTCCCTCTCGGTGTGCTCATTCTCCTGAACCAGGTAGTCGCGAACCGCCGGGTCGTCTTTGTCGCTCAACCAGTGGTACGGGTCGTTCACGCTGTCACCGTGGTGCGTGCGGGTGTGCGTCCGCTTCTCGGCGCGAGGTACATCTGTCATGTGACCACGCTAACCGTTACCGCGTACGGTGGAACCATGACTGAGATTCCAACGCGACAGCTTCGCGACGGCCAGGCCCTTCCCGCTCTCGGCTTCGGCACGTACCCGCTTCGTGGCGCAGAGGGCACCGCCGCCGTCACCTCGGCCCTGGAGAAGGGCTATCGCCTCATCGACACGGCCGTCAACTACGAGAACGAGGATGCCGTCGGCGCCGCGCTCGCCGAGACGCCGGTGCATCGTTCGGACATCGTCGTCACGACGAAGCTTCCCGGCCGTCATCACGGCTACGACGAGACCCTCGCATCCTTCGAGGAGTCTCAGCGACGCTTGGGGCTCGACGTCATCGACCTCTACCTGATCCACTGGCCGAACCCGAGCGTCGACAAGTACGTCGACTCGTGGCGGGCGATGATCGATCTGCAGAAAGACGGGCGTGTTCGCTCGATCGGTGTCTCCAACTTCACCGTCGACTTCCTGATGCGACTCGCTGCGGAGACCGGTGTGCTGCCCGCCGTCAACCAGGTTGAGGTCCATCCATACTTCCCACAGACTGAACTGATCGACTTCCACCGCGAGCACGACATCGTGACGGAGGCGTGGAGCCCGCTGGGCAAGGCCGCCGCGCCGTATAACGAAGACGTGATTGTGAAGATCGCCGAGAGTCACGGTGTCACGCCGGCGCAGGCCGTGCTCCGCTGGCACATTGATCGCGGTGTGATCCCGATTCCGAAATCGGCGGATGCTTCGCGCCAGCAACAGAACATCGACGTGTTCGGCTTCTCTCTGAGCGAGAGCGAGATTGAGCAGATCAACGCGCTCGGCACTCCTGACGGGCGTCTGTTCGGGGGCGACCCTGTGACGCACGAGGAGATGTGAAGCTCACACCCGTGGGCTGAGTTGACCGATGAGGCTCGCGGGTGCAAGGATCAGTTACGTCCGCCTTAACCGCCTTCGCCCACTCCGTGACGTCTCCGAGAAACTTTGGAATCGACGCCCGGGCGGTGGCCCGAATCAGAGATAATTGCCGGTGGAAATCACTTCCCTAGTTGTCCTGCTCGTCATCGGGTTTGCGCTCTTCTTCGACTTCACGAACGGCTTCCACGACACCGCGAACGCGATGGCGACCCCGATCGCCACCGGCGCGATGAAGCCGAAGGTGGCCGTCACAGTCGCGGCCATTCTCAACCTCGTCGGTGCGTTCCTGTCGACGGAGGTGGCGCGAACCATCTCCGGCGGAATCATCCGAGAAGGAGAGAGCGGCGTGCTGATCACACCCGCGCTCATCTTCGCTGGTCTGCTCGGCGCCATCGTCTGGAATATGCTGACGTGGCTCCTCGGGCTTCCGTCGAGCTCCTCGCACGCTCTCTTCGGAGGCCTCATCGGTGCGGCGCTGATCGGTGTCGGCATCCACTCCGTGGACTTCGGCGTGCTCCTGTCGAAAGTGATCCTGCCTGCACTGATCGCACCGCTCACGGCGGGCATCATCGCCTTCATCGCAACACGCATGGCCTACTCCATCACACGCCGGTACGACAAGAAGGCCGACGGCCGCAGCGGGTTCCGGTATGGCCAGATCTTCACCTCTTCGCTCGTTGCGCTCTCACACGGCACGAACGACGCGCAGAAGACCATGGGAATCATCACCCTCACGCTCATCGCAGTCGGCGCACAAGGCGCGGGCACTGGTCCACAGTTCTGGGTGATCGCGGTGTGCGCCCTCGCGATCGCGCTCGGCACCTACATCGGCGGCTGGCGCATCATCAAGACTCTCGGGACGGGACTCACCGAGGTGAAGCCCGCTCAGGGCTTCGCAGCTGAGACCTCCACCGCCGCGACGACCCTCGCCTCGAGCCACCTCGGCTTCGCGCTGTCGACCACTCAGGTCGCGTCGGGGTCGGTCATCGGATCAGGGCTCGGGCGTCGTGGCTCGAAGGTCCGCTGGGGGACGGCCGGCCGCATCGCACTCGGCTGGCTCATGACGCTTCCCGCCGCCGCGATCGTCGGCGCGCTTGCGGCTCTGCTCGCCAGCGTCGGCGCCATCGGTCTGCTCATCGACACGGTGGCGGGAGTCGCGATCATCCTCGGTCTGTTCCTCTGGTCGAAGCGCGACAAGATCGATCACTCGAACGCCGTGGCCGACGTCGCCGAGTCGGGGCTCGCTGTCAAGATCACCAAGCCGAAGCGGAAGAAGAAGGCGAAGAAGAAATGATCGACTGGATCGCATTCCTCACCGTGTTCGTCTCGGCGCTCGCCGGTACGGTGATCGTCGTCGGCCTGTACGCCCTCGGGCTTCGCCTGCTTGTATCGGCGGGTCGGGCACCTCTCGTGATGCCCGCCGAGTTCACCGACGCGATCACGGTCATGAGTCCGAAGAAGCTCGCCCGTGAGGAGAAGAGAGCCGAGAAGGCGGCGAGGAAGAACCCGCTCACACCAGCTCAGCGTGCGATGGCTCGAATTGGCGCCTACGCATGCTTTACGGGCTGCGTCGCCGCCGTGGTGTACGGCATCTACTTGATCGTGCCCCTGTTCCACTGATCTGCTCTGTGCGGGCGGGCGCGCGCCGCCCTCACCCGGTGCGACGCCAGCGACTGATCCAGTTCATGCTGTGATAGATCACGATTGCGGCGATCGTGCCGAAGGCGATTCCGTTGAATGTGACGCCTGACGCCTCGTCGGTCCAGATGAAGTTGGCGATCCCGATGATGAGCGCGGTGGCAGCAGTGAACTGATTGGCCGGCTTGTTGAAGTCGACTCGGTTGTCGATCCAGATCTTCACACCGATGATGCCGATCATTCCGTAGAGAGCGGTGGTGACTCCTCCCAGGACACCGGCGGGAATCGTATTGATGATCGCGCCGAACTTGGGGGAGAGAGCGAGGACGATGGCGACTGTTCCAGCCACCCAATAGGCGGCCGTCGAGTACACCCGTGTGGCGGCCATGACACCGATGTTCTCTCCGTAGGTCGTCGTGGCGCTGCCGCCGCCGGCTCCCGCGAGAACAGTGGCGAGACCGTCGGCGATCAGGCCCCGCCCGGTCTGTTCGTTGACGGAGGGATCGGTCATCTGAGCAACACCACGGATATGTCCCACGTTCTCGGCGATGAGGACGAGGACGACGGGAAGGAAGGCGGGCAGGAGCCCCCACAGTGACGGATCGGCGAACGGATTCGCCGGGGCGGTGAGCGTCGGCAGGCCGACCCAGGCGGCCTCCTCGACTGCGGTGAAGTCGACCTCGCCGAGGAACGCCGCCGCGACGTAGCCGATGACCACGCCGATGAAGATCGACAGGCGGCCGAGGATTCCGCGGAAGAGCACGGAGGAGAGGACGACCGCGGCAAGCGTCACAGTCGCGCTCACGGGGGCCTTCTGATAGTTGTTCCACGCTTCGGGTCCGAGATTGAAGCCGATGAGGGCGACGATCGTGCCCGCGACGACCGGAGGCATGACGGCATCCACCCAGCCGGAACCGGCCCACTGGACGATGATGCCGACGATCAGAAGCATGACCCCGACGGCGATGATGCCGAACTGTGCGGCACCCATGCTGTGCGCCGCTGTTGCCGCTCCGATCGGTGCGATGAACGCGAACGACGAGCCGAGATAGCTCGGAAGGCGGTTCTGCGTGATGATCAGGAACAGGATGGTCCCGATTCCTGAGAAAAGTAGCGTCGTGCTCGGCGGGAAGCCGGTGAGAATCGGGACCAGGAACGTGGCGCCGAACATCGCGACGACGTGTTGCGCGCCGATCCCGATCGTGCGTGGCCAGGACAGGCGTTCGGCCGGGCCGACGATGTCCTGAGCGCTGATGTTCTTTCCGTCACCGTGCAGGGTCCAGGGGAGGCGCATTCCAACTCGCTTTCGATCAGGGCGGCAAGCCCTCCAATACGGTAGCGGTCGTAACGTGGCCACGTGGCAGGGGATCGCCGAATCCACTTAGGATTGACCCGGCGGTCGAGAGCCGCTCCAGCTTCGTCGGGCACGAGAGCCCAGATAAGGAGACTCTGTGTCTACCGAGACCGCAGCCCCCGGGCGCCTCGACCGGTTCTTCGAGATCACCGCGCGTGGCTCCACCGTGGGCGCCGAGCTCAGAGGTGGTCTCGTCACGTTCGTGGCGATGGCGTACATCGTCATTCTGAACCCGATCATCCTCTCGGCAGGCACGGACGTCGAAGGAAACACTCTCGACTTCGCTCAGCTCTCAGCGGTCACGGCGCTGACCGCGGGGCTCATGACGATCCTCTTCGGGGTTGTTGCGCGACTGCCCTTTGCCTTCGCCGCGGGCCTGGGGATCAACTCGTTCCTGGCGTTCAGCGTCGTGGGCGAGGTGACCTGGCCGGAGGCGATGGGACTCGTCGTCATCAACGGGCTGCTCATCGTGCTCATGGCGGCCACCGGACTTCGCAGAATGATCTTCGACGCCGTTCCGATGCAGCTCAAGATCTCGATCACCGTCGGCATTGGCGTCTTCATCGCCTTCATCGGGCTCGTCAACGCGGGATTCGTGACGGCGACAGGGGAGCAGTCGCCACCCGTCGGCCTGGGGGTCAACGGTTCGGTGGCAACGGTCCCCACGCTCGTCTTCGTGATCACTCTCCTGATCGCGGGAGTCCTCGTGGCCCGAAAGGTGAAAGGCGGGCTCCTCATCGGCATCCTCGCGGGCACCGTCGTCGCCATGGTGCTCGAAGCGATCCTGCACCTCGGTTCGTCCGCAGACCAGGAGGGCGGCTGGAGCCTCGCGGTTCCGGCACTTCCGTCGAGTCTGTTCAGCCTGCCGGATCTGAGTCTGGTCGGTCAGGTGTCGTTCGGCAGCTTCGGCCGGATCGGAGCTCTCGCCGCGATGATGCTTGTGTTCACACTTGTGTTCACCAACTTCTTCGACGCGATGGGCACTATGACCGGTCTTTCGAAGGAAGCCGGTCTCGCTGATGACAAGGGCACGTTCCCACGTCTCAAATCTGCACTGATCGTCGAAGGCGTGGGCGCTGTGGCCGGCGGCGCGACCTCCGGGTCCTCGAACACGGTCTTCGTGGAGTCCGGTGCTGGAATCGGCGAAGGCGCCAGAACCGGGCTCGCGAACGTGGTGACAGGGGCGCTGTTCCTTCTCGCCATGTTCCTCACACCTCTCACCAGCATCGTGCCGAGCGAAGTGGCCGCCGCGGCGCTTGTCGTGGTCGGCGGGATGATGATGTCGCAGATCCGCGAGATCGAGTGGACCGACTTCTCTGTCACCCTTCCCGTCTTTCTCACCGTCGTGATCATGCCGCTGACCTACTCGATCGCGAACGGCATCGGCGCGGGCTTCATCGCCTGGGTCGTGGTCCGCACTTGTGCCGGCAAGGCGCGTGAGATCAGCCCGCTGCTCTGGATCGTCGCGCTCGGCTTCCTCGTGTTCTTCGCGCGGGGCCCGATCGAAGCACTGCTCGCATAGCGCTCGTGCGCGTGATCGCCCGGAGCCTTCGGCAACCCGGGTACAGTCAGAGGCATGAGTGAACGTCCGACACGAACGGAAACAGATTCCCTCGGATCGATGGAGATCCCAGCCGACGCGTACTGGGGCATCCACACCGCACGGGCATTTGACAACTTCGACATCAGCAGGCGGCCGATATCCGTCTACCCGCACCTGATCGTCGCTCTCGCCTCGGTCAAACAGGCCGCTGCGCGGGCGAACGCCGAACTCGGTGTGCTGAGCGCTGAGAAGGCGGATCTGATCGATCGCGCCTCCCAGAGGGTCATCGACGGAGAATTTCATGAGGAGTTCTGCGTCGGAGTGATTCAGGGCGGCGCGGGCACATCGACGAACATGAACGCCAACGAGGTGATCACGAACATCGCGCTCGAGATGGCGGGCCGTGAGAAGGGCGACTACGGCTACATCTCGCCCTACGACCACACGAACCGCAGTCAGTCCACGAACGATGTGTATCCGACGGCGATCAAGATCGCTCTCGCGCGGTCGCTGGCTGACCTTCTGAATGAGCTCGATCTGCTGCGAGCATCCTTCGCCCACAAGGCTCAGGAGTTCCGCAACGTGCTCAAGGTCGGTCGCACTCAGCTTCAGGATGCCGTGCCGATGACGCTCGGTCAGGAGTTCCACGGCTTCGCGACGACGCTCGGGGAGGACCACAAGCGTCTGGCGGAGACAATCTGGCTGCTCTCTGAGATCAACCTCGGGGCGACAGCCATCGGCACTGGAATCACGGCCGATCCCCGCTACTCATCGGTCGTGGTGAAACACCTCAACCAGATCACTGGTCTCGAGCTCGAGACCGCGCCAGACCTCGTTGAGTCGACGAGTGACGCTGGCGCGTTCATGTCCTTCAGCAGCGCGCTCAAGCGGTCCGCGATCAAGCTCTCGAAGATCTGCAACGACCTCCGACTGCTCTCGAGCGGTCCGCAAGCGGGGCTCGGCGAGATCAATCTGCCCGCGAAGCAGGCGGGGTCATCGATCATGCCAGGCAAGGTGAATCCCGTCATCCCCGAGGTCATGAACCAGATCGCCTTCTCCGTGGTCGGGGCTGACACCACTGTGACGATGGCCGCTGAGGCGGGACAGCTCCAGCTCAACGCCTTCGAGCCCGTCATCGCGCATTCGCTCCTGCAGAGCATCCTTTGGATGGCGCGCGGGTGCAAGACTCTTCGGGAGAACTCGATCGACGGCATCACCGCGAACGAAGATCGACTCGAGACCATGGTCGGCACGTCGGTCGGTGTCGTCACCGCGCTCACCCCGTTCATCGGTTACACCGCGGCCGCGGCACTGGCGAAGACGGCGCTTCTGACGAACAGGAACATCGCTGATCTCGTCGTGGAGGCGAACCTGATGACTCGGGAGGAAGTGACCAAGCAACTCTCGCCGGCGCGCCTGTCGGGACTTGAGGCGATCACGACGGCGATCCCGATCATTGACGACACGACAGCGCACGCTCCCGTCGGTCGAGAGGCGACGGAATCATGACGGCACGAACGCCTTAACGTCCTCATCGCCCGGTGTTCGCGGCTATACCTGCAAATCGACCGGGCGATGAGTTTGTCCGTTAAGGATGTCTCGACTCCGCCGGGAAGTCAAGAGTCTCGCAGCGGTTCAGGTTGCCGCGAGAAGCCCCGTCAGCTTGGATAGAACCATGACCGAATCACGCAAGACCAAACCAGAGGTCGAGGCTCCGACGGGACCGGCCCCCGAAACGCTCGAGATCACAGACGTCGAGGTGGGCGACGGCCCCGAGGCGCAGGCATCGTCGATCGTTGACGTGCACTACCTCGGTGTCTCCTATGATTCCGGCGAGGAGTTCGACTCCTCGTGGAGCCGAGGCGAGAGCATCAACTTCCCGCTTCGCAATCTCATCGCCGGGTGGCAGGAAGGCATCCCCGGTATGCGTGTCGGCGGCCGTCGCCAGCTCGTCGTGCCTCCGAACCTCGCTTACGGACCGGCTGGTGGCGGACACCCGCTGTCGGGTCAGACGCTCATCTTCATCATCGACCTGCTCGGCGTGCAGTAGCACGTGGATGCAGCAGCTCGCATTCGCGAACTCACGGAGACGATCCCGGACTTCCCGAAGCCCGGGATCGTCTTTCGCGACCTCACTCCCGCCTTCGCGGACGCCGAAGCGCTTCGTCTCGCTGTGGATGAGCTTGGCGCTCGATTCGACGGGGCGTTCGATGTCGTGGCTGGAATCGAAGCGCGTGGATTCCTGCTGGCATCCGCTCTGGCATACTCCACCCGGACCCGGCTTCTCGCGGTGCGTAAGGCCGGAAAGCTGCCGGGCACCGTACTCACCGAGGAGTATGCACTCGAGTACGGAACCGCCTCGCTCGAGATCAAGCCGGACTCCCTCCCTGAAAGGGCACGTGTTCTGATCGTGGATGATGTCCTCGCGACAGGAGGGAGCTGTCTGGCCGCGGCACGGCTCGTGGAGCGCGCTGGCGCATCCGTCGCGGGCGTCGCCATCGTCATGGAGCTCACGGGACTCGGCGGTCGGAAGGCGCTGAGCGCATACGATCTCGAGACGCTGCTCGACGCCCCCGCGTGAGCAGCCTGAACCGACGCCTTATCGTGCCGATATGCGGTTCAGGGGCGATATGTGGCAATCTTCTGGAGTCACTGTCATCTCGTCGGCAGCACCGGTGTGTCGGCGAGGTGACACGAGAACCACAGGATTGGCCAAGGGATGCCGCAGAAGCCCCAGCTCGACAAGATCGACCGCGCCCTGCTGAAGGCGCTCTCCGTCAACGCGCGTGCGTCTGGCTCACAGCTTGCTGCTGAGCTCGGCATCGCTGAGTCGACTGTGTCTCTCCGTCTCAAGCGACTTCAGCGTTCAGGCGACATCACTGGCTATCACGCGGATATCGATCTCTCCGTGCTCGGCGCTCCGATCCAGGCTGTCATCGCGATTCAGCTGACGCAGCACGATCGGTCAGACATTGAGGCCTTCCGGCGTGAGGTGACCGCCTGGCCCGGCGTGCTGTCGCTCTTTCATCTCGGCGGTCGGGACGACTACCTTCTCCATGTCGCTGCGCGCAGCACGACTGAGCTCAGGGACTTCGTTGTGAAGTACGTGACTGGGCACCCCGTCGTCGCGCATTCGGAGACGAACATCGTGTTCGAACACGTCAAGGGAACCGGGTGGCAGGAGCTTCTTTCGTGACAAGACGGGAATGAACGGCGGGTCCAGAGACGTTTCACCGATGATGAAGCTCTCAATTCTCGACCTGATTCCGGTTCGCTCCCGACAGACCACCGCGCAGGCACTGGCCTCGACCGTCGAACTCGCGCAGCGCGCTGATGCCCTCGGCTACACGCGCTACTGGGTGGCGGAGCATCACAACATGCCAGCTGTCGCATCGACAAACCCCGCCGTCCTGATCGCGCTGCTTGCGTCCCGAACCGAGCGGATCCGCGTCGGCTCCGGCGGGGTGATGCTGCCGAATCACGCGCCGCTGATCGTCGCTGAGCAGTTTGCCCTTCTGGAAGCCTCAGCACCGGGACGGATAGACCTCGGCATCGGCCGGGCTCCGGGAAGCGATCCGGTCGTGACCGCGGTGCTCGCGCAGTCGGGTACCGCGAGCGACGTGAACCGTTTCCCCTCGAACGTGAGCGACATCATCGCACTGCTCGGCGCCGACGGTGCGCAGGTGAAGCTCACAAGCGGAAAGGAGTATGCCCTGCGCGCGACACCCGCGGCTGTGGGGCAGCCGGAGGTCTGGCTCCTGGGCTCGAGCGATTACTCGGCGTCGCTCGCGGCATCCTTCGGTCTCCCGTACGTGTTCGCGAATCACTTCAGCGGCTCAGGGGCGGAGCGCGCGCTCGACGTGTACCGCTCAGGTTTCACACCCTCGGCCTATGCGGACGAGCCTCGTACATTCATGACAGCGAACGCCGTCGTCGCATCGACGGACGAGGAGGCATACGCCCGCGCGCTGCCGAACCTTCAGCAGATGGCGAGACTGCGCACCAACAGACCGCTCGGCCCGCTCGCGACGGTGGAGGAGGCGGCAGATGCGGAGACGGATGCTCTGACCGAGGAGTTCATCGCTAACGCGGTTTCCGGGTACATCCTCGGATCTCCCGCGACAGCCGCTGCACAGGCTCGAGCTCTCACGGAGAGGTACGGTGTCGACGAGCTGATGGTGTCCCCTGTGGCGGGATCCTCGTCGGCCGACCCGTTGGATGCTTCTCCGGCCCGCATCGAGACGATCGAGCTCCTGGCGCAGGCGATCGGGCTGGGGGACGCCGCAGGGCAATGAGCGATTCCCCGCGTGTGGCTGGTTGGGAATAGATCGCGACTCCATGCGGTTGGCCCCAATATCCATTCATTTGAATACAATTGACCGGGGAGTTCACAGCATGCAGTTCGGAATCTTCAGTGTCGGCGACATCACGCCCGATCCGACGACGGGAAAGACCCCGACGGACGGGTCTCGACTGCTCGACGTGCTCACGATCGCCCAGCACGCCGAGGAGGTCGGCCTCGACGTCTTCGCGATGGGGGAGCACCACAATCCGCCGTTCTTCCCCTCGAGTCCCGTCGCCATCAACAGCTTTCTGGCGGCGAAGACCTCACGAATCATCCTCTCGACTGCGACGACGCTGATCACCACCAACGATCCGGTTCGCCTCGCCGAGGACTACGCCATGCTTCAGCACCTCTCTGGAGGGCGCATGGACGTGGTGCTCGGTCGCGGCAACACGGGGCCGGTCTACCCGTGGTTCGGTGAGGACATCCGTCAGGGCATCCCGCTTGCCATCGAGAAGTACGGGCTGCTCCACAGGCTCTGGCGAGAGGAGTACGTCGACTGGGAGGGGCAGTTCCGCACGCCGCTGCAGGGGTTCCAATCGACGCCGCGCCCGCTCGACGGCACCCCGCCGTTTGTGTGGCATGGCAGCATCCGCTCCCCGCAGATCGCCGAGCAGGCGGCCTATTACGGAGACGGGTTCTTCGCGAACCACATCTTCTGGCCGGCCTCGCACACGCAGCGGATGGTGAGCCTCTACCGTCAGCGCTTCGAGCACTATGGTCATGGCACAGCCGACCAGGCGATCGTCGGTCTCGGCGGTCAGGTATTCATGCGAAAGAATTCGCAGGATGCCGTCAACGAGTTCCGTCCCTATTTCGACAACGCGCCCGTGTACGGGCACGGTCCCAGCCTGGAGGAGTTCACCTCTCAGACGCCACTGACGGTTGGCAGTCCTCAGCAGGTGATCGACCGCACTCTGGGGTTCCGCGACTACGTGGGCGACTACCAGCGTCAGCTGTTCCTGCTCGACCACGCTGGTCTTCCGTTGAAGACCGTGCTGGAGCAGCTCGACTTGCTCGGCGAAGAGGTCGTGCCCGTGCTGCGCCGGGAATTCGCAGCTGTGCGCCCGGCGCACGTTCCTGACGCTCCGACGCATGCGGCTCGTGTCGCAGCTCGGAATGCACAGGGAGATTCAGCCGTTACACTGAGCGCGTCACCCGCAGAATCGGAGAAGTGAATATGACAACCCGCACGCTCGCTGTCGTGTCGTCGGGGCTGAGCAACCCGTCTTCGACGCGGATGCTGGCCGACCGACTGGCCGAGGCTACGACCGCGATCCTCGCTGACCGCGATGTTGAGGTGAAGGTCACGACGATCGAGTTGCGCGATCTCGCGCACGCGATCACGAACAATCTCCTCACCGGCTTCGCAGACGAGAAGCTGGAGTCAGCCATCGAGGCGGTCACGAACGCGGATGGTCTGGTCGCTGTCACGCCCATCTTCAAGACGAGCTATGCCGGACTGTTCAAGTCTTTCGTCGACATCATCGACAACACGGCTCTGACGGATCTTCCGGTGTTGATCGGCGCCACGGGAGGCACTCCGCGTCACTCCCTCGCGCTCGATTACGCGATTCGGCCACTGTTCAACTACATGCACTCGGTCGTCGTGCCGACGAGTGTGTATGCCGCGAGCGAAGACTGGGGCACCGGGGCCGATACCGTCAAGGCGCTTCCCGACCGCATCGACCGCGCTGCACGCGAGTTGGCGAATCTCATGGAGCACTCCGAACGGTCGCAGAACGTGCGTGACCCCTTCGCGCTCGATGAGACCTACGATCAGCTCCTCGGGGGCTTTCAAGGAAACTGAGCGGGTATGAAAGCGGGCCGCCGAGATATTCTCGGCGGCCCGCTTCTGCGTGTGACGTCAACCCGTTTTGCGACGGAAATCCCGTGACTGATCAGGGCGGCGCTGCGCATGATCCACGGGAGATGACTCATTCAGATGAGGCTCGCCCTCCGGACGTGCGTTGTCCTTCTTACGGTCGAGAGCTTCTCTGAATTTCCGCTTCACGTCATCAGACGGTCCAGATGCTGTCGGCTTGTCGGAGCTCATGGTCCTCCTT
Organism: Paramicrobacterium salitolerans; assembly: GCF_051513965.1. Taxonomy (GTDB): domain Bacteria; phylum Actinomycetota; class Actinomycetes; order Actinomycetales; family Microbacteriaceae; genus Paramicrobacterium. Next base: position 1,708,663 of record NZ_CP195847.1, on the reverse strand, counting down.
GCTTCCCCCTTGGGCGAGGATCGCCTCCGCGGCGGTCGCGGTTCGATTCAGACTATTGCACGGATGCCGCTCGCACCAGAGGTCTCTCATCACGGTGCGGCAAGATAGTGGGATGCCGCGTCGACGTCTGCTCTGCCTCGTGCTCACGCTCGCCTACGCGGTGTTCATCGGGCTCGTCACACTCACGCCCGCTCCGTTCGATGACGGTGTATCCGGCACCATCGATCGTGTGCTGTCCTTCTTCGCACGGCATCCGATGTCCGCCTGGATCACTTTCGATCGGCTCGAGTTCATCGCGAACATCGGCATGTTCGTTCCTCTCGGCGCGCTGCTCGTCATACTGCTCGGACGATCTCGCTGGTGGATCGCCATCCTCCTGTGCCTTGGGTATACGGTCTTCATCGAGTCGTTCCAAGCGATCGTGCTCGCAGCGACGCGCTATGCGACGTTGAGCGACGTGGCCGCGAACACCCTCGGTGGTGCCCTCGGGACGGGCCTTGGTCTGCTGGTTCTGGTCTGGGTCGGGTCGCGCAGGCGCGCTCGACTTCGAGCGCATGTTGCGGAGGGCACGGAAGCCTGACTGCGGCGATCCGTCTGCTAGTATTGTCAGGTTGCCGTATAACGGCCGCGGATAAAGAGAGCTCGCACACAGGGTGACGGGCACCGCGCAACGACGGAAAGGGGATCGATTCTATGGCACTTGATGCAGAGACCAAGAAGGCGATCATCGAAGAGTACGCTACGCACCCCGGTGACACTGGATCCCCTGAGGTTCAGATCGCCGTGATGACGAAGCGCATCACCGACCTCACTGAGCACCTGAAGCACCACAAGCACGACCACCACTCGCGTCGTGGTCTGCTGCTTCTCGTCGGTCAGCGCCGTCGTATGCTGGGCTACCTGGCAGACGTCGACATCAACCGCTACCGTGCGCTCATCGAGCGTCTCGGTCTGCGCCGATAAGCGTTCAATCGCACTTCTTCCAGGCGGCCGTCACCCTTCGGGTGGCGGCCGTCTGACGTAGGCTGGAGCAAGCAAACCGCGAAAGGATGCCTCGTGAGCCGAGTGCTGAAGACGGTTCTGGGAATCGTCATCTTCATCGTTGCCGTCGTGATCGTCTGGAACCTGATCGGTGCGCTGTTCCACGTCGCGATCTTCCTCGTCAAGGCGCTGTTCGCTGTGGTGATCGCGGCGATCCTCGTCGGTGTCTTCTTCATCGCCGTGCGGAAGCGCGAGTGACTGCGTCGCCCGTCGTCAAAGAGAGTCGGGCTGCGCCAGCCGGATTCTTCGAGGCCGAGGCGGCTGGGCTTCGCTGGCTCGCGGCTGCCGGGGGAGCGCGCTGTGCCGAGGTGCTCGACGTGTCGCCCGGGCGAATCGTTCTCGAGCGGATCCACGAACGTCGGCCGAGCGCAGAGGCCGCTCGGGAGTTCGGCGAGGCACTTGCGCGAACGCATGACGCAGGCGCGGCCTCCTTCGGGGCGTCACCTGCGGGGTGGGACGGCCCTCTGTACATCGGGCGTCGTGAGATGCCGACGATGACATCATCTCACTGGGGCGAGTTCTATGTCGCTGCGCGCGTACGCCCTTTCCTCGATATCGCGGTCGACGCCGGAAACCTCGCTCGATCGGAGCGTCGCGTCGTGGAGGACGCGTGCGATCTGATCGCGGAGGGAACCTTCGACGATGAGGAGCCGCCGGCCCGGCTTCACGGAGATCTCTGGAACGGCAATGTGCTCTGGGCGGATCAGGTCGTTCTGATCGACCCCGCAGCCCACGGCGGCCATCGAGAGACTGATCTTGCGATGCTCGCGCTGTTCGGATGCCCGGAGATCGACAGCATCGTGGCGGGCTATGAGTCGCGGCATCCTCTCATCACCGGATGGCAGGAGCGCGTCCCCGTTCACCAGCTCCACCCACTGGCCGTGCACGCAGCCGGTCATGGTCGAGGGTATGGCGTTGAACTCGCGCGTGCCGCGCGCAGAGTGCTCGATCTCGTCTGACGTCGACGCTGTGTGCGCCCCTGCTCAGGAATCCTCGTCGCGCTTGGTTTTCCTCGGAGAGACGGTCGGGACGCTCGCCGTCCGTGGGCGTCGTGAACCGGTCGGATCTGTTCGACTCGGTCCGGCCGGCATCCCATCGTCCTTTGCGAACAGCCATCGAGGCTTCGGCTCGATGAGTGGCCGGAAGAACCGTCGCACAGGCTCCGTGGAGAGAGCTATGGAGAGAAGTATCGCGATGATGACCATCACGGGGAGAAGCAGATCAGCGTGCTCCGCCTTCGAGAGAATGCCGGACTCGCGGATCGGGTAGAGCGCGAAGCTGTGCAGCAGATAGACGTACATGGTGGCTTGACCGAAGCCCGTCATCCAGCTCTTGCGGCGCGGAACGAGAAGCATGAACGCGGCGATGAGGATGACGTTGAGGATGATGATTGCGAGTCGGACGCCCCCGGCCCACCAGGCATCCTCCCCGAGTCCGTCGTACGAATCGTCGTAGAAGAACCAGAAGCGCAGATCGATGTCGCGCCAGAGATCGATGTGAAGCCACACGACGGCCGTCCACGCGGCGAAGACAGCGACGGCGATGAGTCTCAGCCACCAGGGCCGATACTCATCGAGCTTCCAGCGCGAGACGACATCCCAGTGCTTGATTCGCCAGCCGAGCACGAAGAAGGGGAGGATCCCAAAGAGGCGGGAGAGCGAGAACGTGTTGTCGACGTTGTCGAGGTAGCCGACACCCACCGAGAGCACGATGGACCAGAACAGCGGCCAACGCAGAAGCGCGAGATAGGGAAGCACGAGCCTGAAGATGGCCAGTGCGAGCAGAAACCACAGAGTCCACGAGGGCTTCGTCGGGTTGAGCGTCTGGTCTCCCTCGGCGAAGAACTTCACGATCGTCCAGATCGTCTCCATGATCACGTAGGGCAGCACGATGTCTGTGAGCACGCGCTTCATCTGGCGAACGGATGCCGGGCCCGACTTCGAGAAGTAGCCGCTCACGAAGGCGAAAGCGGGCATGTGAAACGCGTAGATGACCAAATACAGGGTGAGCGCGATGTCAGAGTCGGCGATCAGACGCTGGATGGCGTGACCGGTGACGACCAGCACGATGCAGAGGAATCGAGCATTGTCCCACAGCGGAACGCGCTTCTTCTTCGCGGGCATGGGCGCCGGCTCAGTCTGCGGTGTCGTGCTCATGTGTCTCCTTCAGCCCAACAACTCTAAACTGCGGCCGGGTGCCGCGGGTCATCCGCGGCGTCGATGTCATGCGCATCCCCGGGGAACTCAGGGAGCCACCAGACCGCCGTGCCCCATGCGAGGATTCCGGCGATGACAGTTGTGAGCGTTGTGAGCGCGGGAAACGGTGTGTCGGCCAGCTGGGTCGCCAGCCACACAGGCAGTGTCCCCGCGGCAGACGCGATCAGGCTGACGGTGAGCGGATTGGCGATGACGCCTCGTAGGGTGGGGCCGAAACGCAGCCACCCGCCGGTCAGTATGAGCGCGACGGCCGCGCACGCGACGGCCACCGTGAGAGGAGTGACGATTCGGTGCTGCAGGTGAATCGGCGCGAGCACGGAGGGGATGGCGGCGATCGTCGATGCGAAGACGAGGTACACGGCGGGCGCTGTCAGCCATCCCAGGCGAGATTGAGACAGGGAAGACGTCGTGAGCGCGCGAGTGCGAGCGACGCCGATGCACCCCGCGCTTGAAGCGCTGAGCAGCCACCAGGTCACATCCAAGCCTCGTGCGAGGACGAGAGCGGATGCCGCAGCGGACGTCATCACACTGAGTGCGGCGAAGAGCGTGGCTTGGGCCATCGCGCGTCGCCGAAGCCCGGACACATCCGCGACGGTCGCCTCTGACAGTGGGATCGCCACGTGCCGCAGGCGCTTCAGCAGATGTCGCCATCGCGCCGCAGAGTCGCAGACGACGATGACAGCGATGCTGATGAGAGCGCAGCTGATGAGATGGGCAGGCCAAGTGACGGCGAGCTCGGTTACTCCACGCGGGGGAGCGACTCCGCCGATCACTGCGACTGCGATGCCGATGATGGCGGCGACGACCGCGGCGCGCAGTGGGGCCATGGCGAGAGGGAGCGCGACGGCGAACGGGCGGAGTAAGCCGATGAGAATTCGAGTGGGACGGCCGACCGATCCGGCGATCGCGCGTGAGGCTACGCGCACGGCTCGGGAGGCTACGGCCAGTCGGTAGGCAGGGGCGAGGTTCTCGAGTGTGTCCGCGCCGAATTCGAAGCGGCGTCGGATCTCTTCGACGGAGGTAGCCGAGGCCTCGCCGCTCAGCGGTGCATTGTCTGACGAGGCAAGTTCGGTCAGGAGGGCAACCTGAACGTCGTCGACGTCCGATTCTGAGGCGTCCTGACTGCCTGCGTCTGTCCGTCGCATGAGCATGCGGACAAGGGATGCCGAGGCGTCGAGCCGCCCCCACCACCAGTCGTTCGATCGCCACGCAGCGCTGAGAAAGCCCCCAAAGTTCCAGAGGAGAGAGCCGGAGAGTTTGTCTTCGGCGCTCAGCGTGTCCGTCCCATAGAGACGTGTCACCGTCTCGTCCGTCACATCGCGACGGTCGAGCGAGAGGGCAAGCCCGGTCCGCGCGCTGCGTCGGCGTCTCACAAGAGGCGCGTACTGATCGGCATGTGCAGGTGGCTCGGCCGCGGTGAGTCGCTCGAATGAGATGGAGCTGAGCGCGTCGGGGATACCCCGGGGCGCGAGGAACGAAGGGAGGTCGCGGGCTGTGAAGGCGTCTTCCTGACTGGGAGCGCCGCTGAACGGGCTGTTTCTCCAGTCCGGCACCTCGGCGACCGCCGGGGATACGGCGCGCGCGTCACCTACCACGACATCGAGTGCGTGCCAGAGGGTGCTGAGTTCGTGAGCTCCGCTCGCCCTCACCCATTCGGCTGCGGCTGCGTTGGCCGGGTCGGCTGCACCGTGTGCGGCCGTCAGCACGCTCGCGGTCACAGCATCTCGGGCATCGGATGCCTGTGCTAGTACGTGATAGATGCGGAGCCTCAGCTCCGCGGCAGCGCGAGCGGCGTCGTGATCCGCGAGACGCTCGAGATCTCGGACCCAGGCCAGCGCGCAGAGCGCGGCATCGTAGAGTCCCTGGGGGCCGGCACAGATCGACTCGCGCGCCGTGGCATCAGCGTCGTCGGCAGCGCGATCGAATCGAATCTGCAGAGCAGCGGCAAGGTGCTCTCTGGAATTCTGCTCCCACGGCAGCCAGGTCGAGCGGGTGGGGAGAGTGGCGCTCGCCTGCCAGTGCGAGGGATCTGCTGTGACGGCCGTGAGATATCGTGCGTCGCGCGCCGCACGATAGCGCGTGTACGCAACGCGTCCGCGCTCAGGGTCGAAGGCGGTGCGCTCCGACGACGTGGCGAATGCTCTGCCTCGTGCGGCATCCCTCAGCAGCTCCAGGCGAAAGCGTTCGACGCGAGCGACCTCTGGCCCACCGGGATCTCCATCGTCTGATGCATGACGCCCGGCGCGCAGCACATTGAGCACGCGTGACTGGCGATCTTTGAATCGTCGCAGCACGCCCACGGGGCCCTCGGCGGGTGACGGTCCATACCGAGTCGGTCGGACCGTGTTGGGAGGCGGGACAGGTGGGCTCGGATCCAGGTAGAGCAGGACGCGGTCCGATCGCGTCGCCGATGCCGACCGGCGAACAGCCCGGAACGCCTGATCGATCGGCACATCATCGAGGATGCTGCCGTCGATGACCCGGAAAGGGTGGTTCCAGTCCGGTCGATGGCCGCTGAAGACGAACGACATATCGATATGACGCGAGTCGCCCGTCACGGACTCGCCGACGCGCTTCGTCTTCGAGAAGATGAGCGCCGGCTCGAAGGCACCGGGAAACGACGACGTGGAACGAGCGGCATAAGCCAGTCGAGACAGATCTGATCCGTCTCCAACCTGAGCGGGTATGCGCCGTCCGACTTCAGCGGCCGGGGAAGCGCTGTCAGCCACGAAGTGGAAGTACCCTCTCGTGTCATACGAGCCGGGCACGCTGCGTGAGGTGCTGTCGATGATCGTGGCGGCGAGGTCGACAGAGATCGTCGAGGACACGTGCAGGGGGTTGCGTCCGATTCCCGGTTCAGTGTGGAGAGCGTGAAGCGCGGACTCCACGCGCGGCCAGAAGTAGTAGTCGCCGCGCATGAGGGAATCGGCTGTGCGAAAGCCCGGTGGCTGCAGGAGATGACGCACGTCAGCGGCTTCCTGCCAGGCATCGAGAAGGGAGTTGACGCTGGCGCCGGCTCTCTGGGCGACGCCGTAGACGACCGCGTTGAGGCCACCCGCGCTCGCGCCGGCGAGCACGTCGAACTGGATCGCGTCGTATCCCGCCGCATCCAGATGCCGTGCGTACACCGTTGCGCGCGAGATCTCAGGCCCGTCGAGGTCGGGAGACTCGTCCTCAGAGGGGGTGACGTAGTACGCATCCCAGCCGTCTGTCGTCTCAGCGATCCTGATGCGTCGAGCGACATCGAGCTCGGCGATGGCGCCTCCGATCCAGACGGCGAGGCTCACGCCCCCGCGCAGAGCGAGCGCGATGCGCAGCACACGCCCGTGGCGCCCGTGGTCGGGGATGCTCGTGACAGCTGACCGATCGGAGATGCCCTGGCCGATTCCGAGTGCCACCGCCCGCATCTGCGACCCATTCATGCGACCTCCCCGGGTGTCGGTGCCTCAACGCTAGCGCCCGGCACCGACGGCGTGCCAGAGCGCAGAAATCCAGCCTCTGAACAGGCCTCTCTGATACCATCGCTCTGGCCGGTCACATGATCGGCTTTGCAAGAACGGAGCAGGCCGGCAGGAAGCTGGTCCTCGGTGGTGGATCTCTCTCGGACGACAGCGAGAGCGGTTTTCTACTGGAGATCAGCCATGACGACCTCACTGTGGTCATGAGTATGTACTGCCTGTTCTGCTCCGTGAACGTCGGGCACAAGCCCGCGGACACATAAGGAGAGTGACCTTGGAGGGTCCAGAAATCACCGCAGCGGAGGCCGTGCTCGATAACGGCCGCTTCGGAAAGCGCACCGTGCGCTTCGAGACGGGTCGTCTCGCACAGCAGTCGCAGGGTTCTGTCGCTGCATACCTCGACGATGAGACGATGCTTCTCTCGGCGACGTCGGCCAGCAAGCATCCGAAAGACAACTTCGACTTCTTCCCGCTCACAGTGGACGTCGAGGAGCGCAGCTATGCCGCGGGGAAGATCCCCGGCTCGTTCTTCCGTCGGGAGGGACGCCCCTCGACCGACGCGATTCTCGTCTGCCGGCTGATCGACCGCCCGCTGCGTCCGTCGTTCGTCGACGGACTGCGGAACGAGGTGCAGATCGTCGTCACCGTGCTCTCGATCGCCCCCGGCGAGTTCTACGACGCGCTCGCGATCAACGCGGCTTCGGCATCGACTCAGATCTCGGGTCTGCCGTTCTCCGGTCCGATCGCCGGTGTGCGGCTCGCACTCATTCCGGGTGACGGTCAGAACGCCGATCAGTGGGTTGCCTTCCCGAATGCGGAGCAGGTCGACCAGGCTGTGTTCGACCTCATGGTGGCCGGCCGTGTCATCACCGGCGCCGACGGTTCGCAGGACGTCGCGATCATGATGGTCGAGGCTGAGGCGACAGAGCACAGCTTCGATCTGATCAAGGCGGGCGCCGTCAAGCCCAACGAGGAGATCGTGGCCGACGGTCTCGAAGCGGCCAAGCCGTTCATCTCGGAGCTCGTGCGCGCACAGTCCGAGATGGCAGCGCACTCGGCGAAGGAAGTCCAGGACTACCCGGTCTTCCTGCCCTACACCGACGAGGTTTTCGCCGCGGTGGACGGTCTCGCGGCCGACGAGCTGTCGCGTGTCTACCAGATCGCAGACAAGCAGGAGCGTCAGAACGCCGATGACGAGCTCAAGGAGCGCGTCAAGGAGCAGATCGCGGCAAAGGTCGAAGCGGGCGAGCTGCCTGCTGAGGCTGCCAGCCAGGTCTCGGGGGCGTACAAGGCGGTCACGAAGCGGATCGTTCGCGGTCGCATCCTCACCGAGGGTGTGCGCATCGACGGTCGCGGCCTCGCGGACATCCGCCCGCTCGACGCTGAGGTCCAGGTGATCCCACGGGTTCACGGCTCCGCGATCTTCCAGCGCGGCGAGACGCAGATTCTTGGTGTCACGACGCTCAACATGCTCAAGATGGAGCAGCAGATCGACTCGCTGTCGCCGCAGACGCACAAGCGTTACATGCACCACTACAATTTCCCGCCGTACTCGACGGGTGAGACCGGCCGAGTCGGCTCTCCGAAGCGCCGCGAGATCGGGCACGGCTTCCTCGCCGAGCGCGCTCTGGCGCCGGTTCTGCCGAGTCGTGACGAGTTCCCGTATGCGATTCGTCAGGTTTCCGAGGCTCTCGGTTCCAACGGCTCGACCTCGATGGGATCCGTGTGCGCGTCGACCCTCTCGTTGCTGAATGCGGGAGTGCCGCTGCGTGCCCCTGTCGCGGGTATCGCGATGGGCCTCGTCTCCGATGAGGTCGACGGAGAGACGCGCTACGCCGCGCTCACTGACATCCTCGGTGCGGAAGACGCTCTGGGCGACATGGACTTCAAGGTGGCGGGAACCAGCGACTACGTGACGGCTATTCAGCTCGACACGAAGCTTGACGGCATCCCGGCATCTGTGCTGGCGGCCGCCCTCACGCAGGCCAAGGATGCCCGTTCGCAGATCCTGCAGGTGCTCAATGCGGCGATCGACGCTCCGGACGAGATGGCGCCGACCGCGCCGCGCGTCATCAGCGTTCAGATCCCCGTCGACAAGATCGGCGAGCTCATTGGTCCGAAGGGCAAGACGATCAACGGCATCCAGGACGAGACCGGCGCCGACATCTCCATCGAGGAGGACGGTACCGTCTTCATCGGAGCTGTCGATGGTCCGTCTGCCGAGGCCGCTCGTGCCCAGGTGAACGCGATCGCCAACCCGACCAATCCGGAGGTCGGCGACCAGTTCCTCGGAACGGTCGTGAAGATCGCCGCCTTCGGAGCATTCATCTCGCTTCTGCCGGGCAAGGATGGCCTGCTGCACATCTCTGAGGTGCGCAAGCTCGCTGGCGGCAAGCGGGTCGGCGCCGTTGAGGACGTCCTCAGTGTCGGACAGAAGATCCTCGTCGAGGTGACCAAGGTCGACGACCGCGGCAAGCTTTCGCTGCAGCCGGTCATCGCCGAGGAATCCGAGGACGGCGAGAAGAAGGCCGACGAGGCTGCTGAAGCTTCCGAGAGCTGACATCGAGTCTGAAGAGACGGCCCGTCCCGCATCAGCGGGGCGGGCCGTCTGCTCATGCGTGGGGCAGCGGCGCGCACCATTGAGAGCGACTGCGCGGTGACGTAGTCTCGAAGTAATCCGGCAACGAGGCCGGAGCCGCTCGCCGAGCCACAAGCGACGCGAGTGGAACACGAGAGAAAGACGCGTGTCACAGTGTCCACCACACATGGTCCGACGATGCTCCTCACACACTCGGGGGAGTATGTCCAACTGCTCACACCGGACGGAGAGCGCGTAGCCGCTCCCGGCTTCGACCCCTGGGTCGCCGATGTCGGAGACGACGAACTGCGGTCGCTCTACGAAGACATGGTGATCAGTCGCCGCATCGATACGGAGGCGACGGCGTTGCAGCGTCAGGGGGAGATCGGCCTCTGGCCCCCACTTCTCGGTCAAGAAGCCGCCCAGGTCGGCTCCGTCCACGCACTGCGCAGAGCCGACTTCGTCTTCGGCAGCTATCGCGAGAACGCCGTTGCCTACTGTCGTGGCGTTGATCTCACCACGATGATCTCGGTCTGGCGCGGCAACGCAAACACGGGCTGGAATCCGTACGACATTGGAGTGGCGACTCCCGCCATCATCATCGGTGCGCAGTCACTCCATGCCGTCGGTTATGCGATGGGGTGCCGGTTCGATGAATCAGACGACATCTCGATCGCGTACTTCGGTGACGGGGCCACGAGCCAAGGTGACGTGAACGAGGCGATGGTCTTCGCGGCGAGCTATGCGGCTCCCGTCATCTTCTTCTGCCAGAACAACCACTACGCGATCTCCGAACCCGTCGGACTGCAGGCTGTGAAGCCCATCGCAGACCGAGCGCCGGGCTTCGGGATCCCGAGTGTCCGTGTCGATGGCAACGACGTGCTCGCCGTTCTCGCCGCGACGCGGATCGCAGCGGATCGCGCCCGTTCAGGTCAGGGCCCCACATTCATCGAGGCTGTCACCTATCGGATGGGCGCTCACACGACGAGTGACGATCCGACACGCTACCGGACCGACGAGGAGCTCGCCGCCTGGCGAGAGAAAGACCCCATCGATCGTCTGCGCACGTACTTGACGGGAAGCGGAGCGCTCGATGAAGCGGGTGAAGCGGAGGTCCAGGCGCACTCGGATCGCATCGCGAAGCAGCTCCGCGACGGATGCCGCGGGCTTGCGGATCCACAGCCACTCGAGTTCTTCGACGCGGTCTATGCCGAGCCGAATGCGCACCTTGAGCGGCAGCGGAACCAGTACGCTGCGTATCTCGCCTCGTTCGATGGTGGTGAGAGCTGATGATGGAGAACACATCCACAGACGCCAGGAGCGCCGTACGCACCCTCACGCTCTCCGGCGCGATAAACGAAGGGCTTCGCCGGTCCCTCGCCGACGACGAGAAGGTGCTCGTCATGGGAGAGGACATCGGAGATCTCGGTGGCGTGTTCCGCGTCACCGACGGGTTGAAAGCTGAGTTCGGAGACACCCGGGTGATCGACACTCCGCTCGCCGAGTCCGGCATCATCGGAACCGCCGTGGGCCTTGCCTACCGCGGCTATCGTCCGATCTGCGAGATACAGTTCGACGGCTTCATCTACCCGGGCTTCGACCAGATCGTCGCTCAAGTGGCGAAGCTGCACGCCCGCACGCGAGGCGCGGTACGAATGCCGATCACAATCCGCGTTCCCTTCGGGGGTGGCATCGGATCCGTCGAGCATCATTCGGAGTCTCCCGAGGCCTACTTCGCGCACACGGCAGGTCTTCGAGTGGTATCGCCGTCGACCCCGCAGGAGGCTTACACCATGCTGCGACAGTCGGTTGCGAGTGACGACCCGGTGCTGTTCTTCGAACCGAAGCGTCGCTACTGGATGAAGGGCGAGGTCGATCTGGATCCGGTGAACGTTCGGGATCTGCACTCCGCAGCGGTGCTCCGCTCGGGTACCGACGTGACGCTGGTCGCCTATGGGCCACTTGTCCCCACGGCACTCGACGTCGCCGAGGCAGCCGAGGAGGAGGGGATCTCCGTCGAGGTCATCGATCTGCGTTCGCTGCAGCCGGTGGACTTCACCGCGATCGAGGCTTCCGTCCGTGTGACCGGGCGCCTCGTCGTGACGCACGAGGCTCAGCGCTTCGGCGGTATAGGCGCGGAGATCGCGTCGACGATCACCGAACGCTGCTTCGAGTATCTCGAGGCTGCGCCTGAGCGCGTCACCGGCTTCGATACGCCGTACCCGCCCGCCGCCTTCGAGGAGCATTTTCTCCCCGACTTGGATCGCATCCTCGATGCCGTGGATCGGTCGATGGGCCGACGAAACTCGCTGACGGACTGGAGGTTCGCGAAGTGACGTTGAAAGACTTCCGACTGCCAGACCTGGGTGAGGGGCTCACCGAGTCCGAGATCGCGAGCTGGAAGGTCGCCGAGGGCGACACTGTATCCGTCAACCAGATCATTGCCGAAGTGGAGACGGCGAAGGCTCTTGTCGAGCTGCCGAGCCCGTTCGACGGCGTCATCCACACGCTCTATGCCGACGAGGGGGCGACCGTCCAGGTCGGCGAGCCGATCATCGCGTTTGAGCTCGAGGGTGAGGGCGACGTTTCGGGCAAAGCATCCGGCGGCGAGCGTGAGACGGTGCTCGTCGGTTGGGGTCCGAAGAAGGATGCCGGCACGAAGCCGACCCGTCGCCGTCGCGCCTGGTCCGTGGATGAGGAGCCGCGGAGGTCAGATTCATCTGCGGCACCGTCGTCGTCCGCCTCGGGCGAGCCGCAGTCCGTCGACGCCGTGTCGGAAGAGACAGACGCTTCGCGCGCCGCACCTGACGACGAGTCACGAGAGCCGGCTCGTCCCGAGCGTCCTCGCACGACTCCTCCCGTCCGCATTTTCGCCCGCGAACTCGGAGTCGATCTCACCACGGTCCAAGGAACAGGAGCCGACGGTCTCATCACCCGCGAGGATGTCCAGCGCGCGGTCGACGGCGGGGCGGGAAGGCCAGAGGAAGCAGCGCCGCAGAGCAACGGCGAGTCGCGTGAAGTGCGGACGCCGATCCGAGGGGTGCGCAAGGCGACTGCCGCGGCGATGGTCGAATCGGCGTTCTCCGCACCCCACGCGAGTGAGTTCATCACAATCGACGTGACGCGGACGGTTGAGCTCGTGGCGCGCATGCGCGAGCAGCATCCCGATGTGAGAATCACGATCATGACGATCGTCGCGAAGGCGATGCTCCTCGCCGCAGCGAGGACTCCGTCCGTGAACGCCCGGTGGGATGACGAGTCGAACGAGATCGTCGAGTTCCGGTATGTGAACCTCGGCATCGCAGCCGCGACGGATCGCGGCCTGGTGGTGCCGGTCATCCGCGACGCGGACTCGAGAACATTCCTCGATCTGGCGCGCGCGATCGCCGAGCTGGTGGGCACAGCGCGTGAGGGGCGCACCTCGCCTGCGGATCTCTCGGGCGGCACGCTGACGCTCACCAACGTGGGAGTCTTCGGAGTGGACGCTGGCACGCCGATTCTGACTCCGGGCCAGTCTGCGATTCTGGCGGCCGGGGCCGTTCGGCGTCGACCGTGGGAGCACGACGGTGAGGTCGCTCTGCGCGAAGTGATGACGCTGAGCATGTCATTCGACCATCGACTGGTCGACGGTGAGCAGGCCTCGCGCTTTCTCGTCGACGTGGCTCGAGTGCTCGAAGACCCGGGAACGGTTCTCGCGCTCGTGTGAGTTCGTGGCCGGGGAGCTGTGAGGCTCTCCGGCCCGCTCTCACACGGTCAGCGCCGCATAGCTCATGAGCTCCAGAAGGGAGCGAAGGCGAGCGCTGTCCGCTGACGATGAACGCCCGACCGCGTATGGGGTCGAATTCATGAGGCCGAAGGCGGCGTGCGCACGCGCCCTGAGCTCAGCGGTGTCGGTGTCGGGGCGAAGTCCTTCGAGCACAGTGACCCAGAGTTCGACATAGCGTCTCTGGAGCCGCCGAACTGTGTGGGCGTCGCCGGTGGAGAGCGCACTTCGGTCTCGATCGTGGACGCGGATGACGTCGGGATGCCGCAGCGCGAAGTCCACGTGGAACTCGATGAGCGCTCGCAACGCCAGCTCTCCGCGGGGAGCTCGTTCCGTCTCGACCTCGCCACCCTCGAGAAGAGCGGTGCTGACTCCGATCAGCAGCTCCGCGAGAACGGCCTGCTTACTCGAGAAATGTCGATAGACGGCTGGTCCGCTCACCCCGACTGCGGCGCCGAGGTCTTCCATGGAGACGCCGTTGAATCCGTGCTTCGCGAACAGGGATGCCGCGGCCTCGAGGAGTCGTTCGCGTCGTCTGCTCTTCGCATCGCTGCGGCCGAGGGTTTTCTCCGGCATCCGATTCTCCTTCGGCGAGCGCTGGACAGTTCAGTTATTGAATACTAACCTGAGTTCGTAGGTTAATACTTACTAACTCAAGTCGGTCACCGTGGACCACAGGGGAGCTATGCACACTCTTTCGACAGCCATCGATCCCACCTCAGACGAGGCGCAGCGCAACGCGCGTTCCCAGCGCGCACTCGCGGACGAGCTCAGAGAACGTCGTGAGACGGTCGCGCAGGGGGGAACGGAGCGCAGCAGACGCCGGCACGTCGAGCGCGGCAAGCTTCTGCCTCGGGAACGGATCGACCGATTGCTCGACGAAGGCAGCCCTTTTCTCGAGGTGGCTCCTCTGGCTGCTGCGGGCATGTACGATGACGCGTCGCCGGGAGCCGGAGTGGTCGCAGGCGTCGGAGTCGTCCGGGGTCGGCAGGTGATGGTGATCTGCAACGACGCGACCGTCAAGGGCGGAACGTACTATCCGATGACGGTGAAGAAGCACCTGCGCGCGCAGGAGATCGCGGCGGAGAACCGACTTCCCTGCATCAGCCTCGTCGATTCGGGAGGAGCCTTCCTGCCGATGCAGGACGAGGTCTTTCCCGACCGGGAGCATTTCGGGCGCATCTTCTTCAACCAGGCTCGGATGTCCGCGGCGGGCATCCCGCAGATCGCGGCGGTGCTCGGCTCATGCACGGCGGGTGGAGCATACGTTCCGGCGATGAGCGATGAGACGGTCATCGTCCGGGGCCAGGGCACGATCTTCTTGGGAGGGCCGCCGCTCGTGAAGGCGGCGACGGGCGAGGTCGTCTCGGCCGAAGACTTGGGCGGCGGCGACGTGCACTCCCGGATCAGTGGAGTGACCGATCACCTGGCCGAGGACGACGATGATGCGCTCCGCATTGTGAGAGACATCGTCGGGACGCTCCCACCCGACCCCGAGCCTGCGTGGGCCCTGGAACGATCGCGGGAGCCCGTCATCGACATCCAGACCATCGTCGACGCTGTACCGACCGATCTGCACACTCCCTATGACGTCCGCGAGGTGATCGCACGTCTCGTCGACGCGAGCGAGTTCCACGAGTTCAAGCGTGAGTACGGCGAGACCCTCGTCACGGGCTTCGCGCACATCCACGGCCATCCCGTCGGGATCGTCGCGAACAACGGCATCCTCTTCTCTGAGTCGGCTCTCAAGGCCGCGCACTTCATCGAGCTGTGCGACCAGCGTGGGGTGCCGCTTCTGTTCCTTCAGAACATCTCGGGCTTCATGGTCGGTCGCGAGTACGAAGCGGGCGGCATCGCAAAGCATGGCGCGAAGATGGTGACCGCCGTCGCGACGACGCGCGTTCCCAAGCTCACCGTGGTGATCGGCGGCTCGTTCGGGGCGGGAAACTATTCGATGTGCGGTCGTGCGTACTCGCCCCGTTTCCTGTGGATGTGGCCTGCCGCGCGCATCTCTGTGATGGGCGGAGAGCAGGCGGCCGGTGTGCTCGCGACGGTGACGCGAGATGGCAGAGAGTCTCGCGGCGAGACATGGTCGGATGCCGAGGAGGCGGAGTTCCGCCGCCCGATCCGCGAACAGTACGAGCGGCAGGGCAGCCCCTACTATTCGACGGCGCGTCTCTGGGACGACGGCATCATCGACCCGCTGGAAACGCGAACAGTGCTCGGCCTCGCGCTCGACGTGTGCTCCAGAACCCCTCTTGACGACCCGGGCTTCGGCCTCTTCAGGATGTGACGCGAATGTTCCAGACCGTCCTCATCGCCAATCGTGGCGAGATCGCATGCCGCATCATCCGCACGCTGCGCCGCATGGGACTTCGCTCGGTCGCTGTCTACAGCGATGCGGATGCCCGTGCCTCGCACGTGCGTGAGGCAGACGTCGCCGTGCGCTTGGGACCTGCGCGCGCCTCGGAGAGCTACCTCGACATCGACCGTGTCATCGCGGCTGCTCGTGCCAGCGGTGCCGACGCCGTCCATCCGGGTTACGGATTCCTCTCCGAGAACGCCGGGTTCGCGCGCGCCTGCCGCGACGCAGGACTTGTCTTCATCGGTCCCGATCCTGACGCTCTCGAGGTCATGGGGGACAAGATCAGCGCGAAAAAGCGAGTCGAGTCCGACGGGGTCCAGGGTATTCCGGGAATCGCAGAGCCGGGACTCTCCGATGAGCAGCTGTGCTCGGCCGCGGAGGAGATCGGTTTCCCCGTGCTCATCAAGCCGTCTGCCGGTGGTGGCGGCAAAGGCATGATCGACGTCCGGGACCGCGCTGATCTTCCCGAAGGAATCCGAACCGCCCGGCGCATCGCCACCGCCGCGTTCGGCGACGACACACTGTTCATCGAGCGGCTCGTCACGGCGCCGCGCCACATCGAGGTCCAGGTCCTCGCCGATGATCACGGAAACGTCCTGCACGTCGGAGAGCGTGAGTGCTCCCTTCAGCGCAGACACCAGAAGGTCATCGAGGAAGCTCCCTCGCCCCTGCTCGACGATCGAACCCGAGAGCGCATCGGTCGGGCAGCCTGCGACGTGGCCCGCAGCGTCTCCTATCGCGGGGCCGGGACAGTCGAGTTCCTTGTCTCCGCAGACCGGCCTGGCGAGTTCTTCTTCATGGAGATGAACACCCGCCTCCAGGTTGAGCATCCCGTGACGGAGCAGGTGACCGGCATCGACCTCGTCGAGCAGCAGGTGCTCATCGCGCAGGGGCATCCTCTCGCCATCGCTCAGGAGGACATCATCATCTCCGGGCACTCGATCGAGGCGCGTCTCTACGCCGAGGATGATCAGTTTCTGCCGCAGGCTGGCACAGTGAGTCTGCTCCGCTTCCCCGAGCACGCCCGCGTGGACTCCGGCATCGCTGAGGGCGTCACGGTCGGGACCGACTACGACCCGATGCTCGCGAAGATCATCGCGACGGCCCAGAGTCGCACCGAGGCTCTGCAGTCCCTCGACAGAGCGCTGCGAGAGACCGTCGTCTTCGGAGTGACGACCAACACGCGATTCCTCCGCGGTCTGCTCGCCGACTCCGACGTGCAGGCCGGGACGATGGATACGACCACGATCGACACGAGATCCTCCGGAGACACAGAGCTGTCCCCGGCGGACGACCTCTGGGGAGCAGCGGCGCTCGTCTGCCACGCACACCGGTGGGAATCCGCCGGAGCGTCACTCTGGGCAGAACCGTCCGGATGGCGCCTCGGTCTGCCCGCCCGCGGTATCGAGTATCGGCTCGGCTGCGGGGATCAGACTCGAGTCATCATGGTCTCCGGCCCTCCGCCCGCCTGCGAGGTCGACGGGCGACCCGCCGCCATCGAACGGGATGGCGACGACGCCGTGGTCCGCATCGGCGACCGCGCGTTCTCTGTCGTGGCGACCCTCGACGGACACCAGGTCTGGATCCACGACGGCAGCGATGCCACAGAGTTCACCCTGACGCACAGAGACGAGCGCAGCGCTGGGACCGCGGCGCACGGAGACGCCGCAGAGCCAGAGCTGCGTGCTCCGATGCCCGGAACCGTCGTTGCGATCTCCGTCGCGAACGGGGCACACGCCGAGGCCGGAGACACGATCGCGGTGATCGAGGCAATGAAGATGGAGCATCGCCTCGTCGCCCCAACGGCCGGAGTCGTCGCACTCTCGGCATCCACAGGTCAGACGGTGTCGAAGGATGCCGTCATCGCCACGGTCACCGCAGACACCGCGGGAGCCGCCGAACCGTCCCACGAGGACGAAAGAGAACAAGGAGAGAACGCGTGAACATCGAACTCGACGAGGAGCACCTCGAGCTCGCGGCATCCGTCCGAGACTTCGCAGACAACGTAGTCGCCCCCGCGTCCTATCAGTACGACACAGAGAGACGACTGCCGATGGAGATCATCGCGCAGATGGGGGAGATGGGCCTGTTCGGGCTGCCCTTCCCTGAAGAGCACGGTGGACAGGGCAAGGACTACCTTTCGCTGTGTCTCGCGGTCGAGCAGCTCTCCCGCGTCGATCAGTCCATCGGCGTCACCCTCGAAGCAGGCATCGGCCTGGGCGCCATGCCCGTCTTCCGATTCGGCACCGACGCTCAGCGAGAGCGATACCTTCCCTCCCTCACAGCGGGGCGTGCGCTCGCCGCCTTCGGACTGACCGAGCGCGATGCCGGTTCGGATGCGGGCGCGACCCAGACCCGCGCCGAGCTGACCGACGGCGAGTGGACGATCAACGGAAGCAAGCAGTTCATCACGAACTCAGGCACGCCGATCACGAATCTGATTACCGTCACCGCGGTCACAGGAACACGCATCTCATCGCGCGGGGGAGAGGTTCCTGAACTGTCGTCGATTCTCGTTCCCACACCCGCTGAGGGACTCACGGTGCATCCGTCATACGACAAGGTCGGCTGGCACACGTCCGACACTCATCCGCTCACCTTCGACGATGTGCGGGTTCCCGAAGAGAACCTGCTGGGCGAGCGCGGACGCGGTTACGCGAACTTCCTCTCCATTCTCGACGAGGGACGCGTGGCGTTCGCAGCTCTGTGCACGGGTGCCGCACAAGGATGCCTCGAGCAGGCGCTCGCGTATGCGAAGACCCGCAACGTCTTCGGAACCGCGATCGGATCGAACCAGCACATCGCGTTCATGATCGCCCGGATGGAGGCGCGCACCCACTCCGCCCGAATGGCGTACTACCACGCGTGCTCTCTCCTGATGGCCGGCAAGCCGTTCAAGAAGGAGGCGTCCATCGCGAAGCTCACCGCGAGCGAAGCAGCGATGCAGAACGCACGGGACGCGAGCCACATCTGGGGCGGCTACGGCTTTCTCAACGAGAACATCGTCGCGCGTCATTACCGGGACTCGAAGGTTCTCGAGGTCGGCGAGGGCACGACAGAGGTGCAGCTCATGATCATCGCGCGTGAGCTCGGGCTAGTAGAATAGAAGCGGAGGCGACAATGGAGCGTCGAGTCGAAGAGCAGCGCGGACTCTTCTACGAGGAGTTCGACGAGGGCGTGCGCTATCTGCACCGTCCCGGCCGCACCATCACCGAGGCGGATAACGTGCTTTTCACGACCCTGACGATGAACGCGCAGTCGCTCCACCTTGACGAGGCATGGAGCGAGGGGCAGCCGTTCGGTGAGCGGCTCGTCAACTCCATGCTGACGCTGTCGACTCTCGTCGGGCTCTCAGTGGCGCAGCTCACGCAGGGAACGATCGTGGCGAATCTGGGTTTTGGCGACATCGCGTTTCCCGCCCCGATGCATCATGGCGACACGCTGTACGCGGAGACCGTCGTGACAGCCAAGCGGCTGTCCGCATCGAGACCGGGGCAGGGCATCGTGACGCTCAACCACACGGGCCGCAACCAGCATGGCGAGATCGTCGCAACAGCCGTCCGCAGCACACTCGTCTGGTGTAAGGGGGCACAACCATGACATTCCGAATGGGTCCGTCGCTGCTGTTCTGCCCGGCAGATCGTCCGGACCGGTTTCACAAGGCTCTGGACCGCGCTGATGCGGTCATCCTCGATCTCGAGGATGGAGTCGATCCGGGCGCTCGGGCCGAAGCGCGGCGCGCTCTGATCGACAGCCCACTCGATCCGAGACGGACGATGGTGCGGGTGAATCCGGCCGACACGGGAGATTTTCTTCACGATCTCGAGGCTCTCCGCCAGACCGAGTACCGCTCGGTGATGCTGGCCAAGACCGAGCGGCCCGATCACGTCGAACGGCTGAACGGCTACAAAGTGACCGTGCTCTGCGAGACGGCGCGCGGGGTGATGGCCGCCGAGAAGCTCGCACAGATGTCCACGGTCGTCGCGCTCATGTGGGGCGCGGAGGATCTCGTGGCTTCGCTCGGCGGAAACGGAAGCAGAAAGCCGGATGGACGATATCGAGACGTCGCCGCTCACGCGCGATCCCGGGTGCTTCTCGCGGCGGGTTCGGCGGGAAAGGCAGCGATTGACGCTGTTCATCTGGACATCGCAGACCGGGCAGGTCTCGAGTTGGAGGTCGAGGATGCCGTCGCCTGCGGGTTCGCTGCGACGGCGTGCATCCATCCTAGCCAAGTTTCCGTGATCAGGGACGGTTACCGGCCACGGCCCGAGCAGGTCGAGTGGGCCCGGGAGCTCGTCGCGGCAGCTGATGGGGCGACCGGCGCATTCCGATTCCGCGGGCAGATGGTCGACACACCGATCCTCCGCCACGCCGAGCAGCTCCTGCGGAGGGCGAGCGCATGATCAAGGTCTCGAAACAGTCACGTCTCGTCACAAAGGGCGAGGCGTGGAGGCGGTGGCGCCGAACCTGATCTACAGTCGAGACACGGCGTTGGGGGACGCCGTGGTGCTCCGGCCGGAAGGGGGACTCATGGCCGTACGAGATGTGAAGCAGACGACGCAATCGCGTGAGCCTGAGGAACATGTCGAGCAGCACCCGTCTCGACCGCAGGACGTCATTTCCGCGTTGCCGACGGTGGCGATGCCGATCAGGCGCCTCGTGGGCGACACGGACATCGAGGTGTTCCCGATCGCTCTCGGCGGAAGCGTCTTCGGCTGGACGATCGGGCCCGATGAGACGGAGTCGATCCTGGATCGCTACGTCGCCGGCGGCGGCAACTTCATCGACACTGCCGACAGCTATGCGTCCGGACGCAGCGAAGTTCAGATCGGCCGCTGGATGCGGACGCGCGGCAACAGAGACAGTCTCGTCATCGCGACCAAGATCGGACGTCACGCCGACTATCCAGGGCTGAGTCGCGACAACATCCTCCGGGCCGCGAACGCCAGCCTCGAACGGCTCGGCACCGATCGCATCGACGTGCTCTATCTGCACGGAGTCGACCCGGACACACAGCTGGAGGAGACGCTCGGTGCAGTGCGAGAGCTGATGGATGCTGGGCGAGTTCGTGCCCTCGGAGCATCCTCGTTCCCCGCTGACGCTCTCGTCCAGGCGAGAATCCTCGCGGCGGCCGGCTACCCGAAGGTCACCGCGTACGAGACCGAGTACAGCCTCGCCAACCGCACCGACTTCGAGGGAGACGGAGAACTCGTGGCGAGCGGGCAGAAGCTCGCAGTGATGCCATTTTTCGCGCTTGCGAGCGGCTTTCTCACGGGCAAGTACCGCACAAGGGCGGCATTCCACGACGGCACTCGTGGGGCGCGCGCGGCGGCGTTTCTGAACCGCCGTGGGCTGCGCATTCTCCGAGCGCTCGATGCCGTGGCCGCAGAGCATGGAACGACCCCGGCTGCTGTCGCGCTCGCATGGCTGCTGACCCGCCCCGCCGTGTGCGCCCCCGTGGTCGGTGCGACAGACCCCGATCAGGTGAGTGACCTGATGGCAGCCCCGACGATTGCGCTGAGCCGCTCGCAGGTCATGGAGCTCGATCGCGCGTCGCGACGCTGACATTCACGTTCCCGACCGCTCGCGCACTAGGCTGGAGACGATGAACGGTGCTGTGCCCTTTCCCCTCGACGTTGCTGAACTCGACTTCGAGGCGGCGGGAGGAACCCGAATTCGGCGCAGTGTGCTTCCGAGCGGGGTCAGAGTTCTCAGCGAATCGGTGCCCGGAGCCCGAAGCGCGACGATCGGCTTCTGGATCGGGGTCGGATCACGTGATGAGTACCATCCAGGCGCGGACAACTCGGGCTTCGGCTCGACCCACTTCCTCGAGCATCTGCTCTTCAAAGGGACGCCTCAGCGCAGCGCTCTCGACATCGCTGTCGCATTCGACGCCGTGGGCGGCGACAGCAACGCGATCACAGCGAAGGAGTACACCTGCTACTACGCCAAAGTGCGTGATCGCGACATTTCCATGGCGATCGGCGTCCTTGGCGACATGCTGACGGAGTCCGTTCTGGACCCCGAGGAGTTCGAGACCGAGCGTGGCGTGATCCTCGAGGAGCTCAGCCACGCAGCTGACGACCCCGGCGATGTCGCGGGCAACGAGCTGTTCGCAGCGGTCTTCGGCGATCATCCTCTTGGTCGGCCAGTCGGCGGGACCCCGGAGACGATCGTCCGGGCCACCCGAGACGGCGTGTGGAACCATTATCGTGCGCACTACGAGCCGTCAGAGCTCGTGGTCTCCGTCGCCGGGAGCATCGACCACGATGAGCTCGTCACTCTGGTGTCGAACGCCCTCCGTCCGGCGGGCTGGCTCGAGGGGGGAGACGCGCCCGCAGCGCGTCGTTCGACGACATCCTCGACGCTCACCGGCACTCGACGTCTCGTGACCGTCTCCCGCCCGATCGAGCAGATCCATCTCATGCTGGGCATGCCGGCGCTGACGGTGACCGACCCGGAACGCGTGACGCTCAGCATGCTCAACGCTGTGCTCGGCGGCGGAATGTCGAGCCGTCTCTTCACCGAGATCCGCGAACGACGAGGCCTCGCATACTCCGTGTACTCGTTCGCCGGTGCGCACTCGGATGCCGGCCTCGAGGGCATGTACGCCGCGTGTTCGCCGCGCAATGCTCCGGCCGTCGTCGAACTGATGCGCTCCGAGCTCGCACAGCTCTCGGACGGCGTCACCGCCGAGGAGATGGAACGTGCCTTCGGGCAGATCTCCGGACGAGCCGCCCTCAGCCTGGAGGACTCAGACGTGCGCATGTCGCTCCTCGCACGTGCTGAGCTCTCGCTCGGCGAGTACCTCGACCTCGATGAGAATCTTCGTCGGCTGGCGCGCGTCACCGCAGCCGACGTGGCCGAGATGGCCGAGCGTCTCGTGGCGCAGCCGCAATCTCTCGTCGCAGTCGGAGGCATCGATGAGGATGCCTTCGCCGACGCAGCAACCGACAAGGAGTGATTCTGAGTGTCACAGTATGTGTACCTCGTGAGACATGGGGAACAGCAGGACGCCGAGCACGGTCTTCCTGATGGACCGCTGTCTCCCCGTGGCCGCCGTCAGGCCGATCTGCTTTCCCAGCGGCTCGGCGGTGTTCCGTTCACGAGCGCACGGCACTCTCCTCTGCAGCGGGCGGCGGAGACCGCATCCATCATCGGCGAACGGCTGCCAGCCCTCGAGCTCGAGCCTTCGTCCCTTCTCTTCGACTGCATCCCCACCGGAGAGACGGAGGAGACCCCGACGGCGTACCACCCGTTCTTCGGAGCCGTGACTCCGGAGGAGATCGAAGCCGGACGAGCGCAGATGGCCGACGCCGTCGCGGAGTTCCTCGGACCGAAGAAAGGGGAGAGTCACGATCTCCTCATCACCCACAACTTTGTGATCGCGTGGTTCGTGCGCGAGGTTCTCGGCGCACCGGACTGGCGGTGGATGACGCTCGACCAGGCGCACTGTGGGCTCACGATCATCCAGCGCAAGCCGGGGCGCCCCTGGACGGTGCTCACCCACAACGACCTCGCGCACCTGCCGTTCGAACTGAGAACCGGTCTGCCAGAGCAGCTGCCGGTCTGACGGGTCAGAGCGTCTTCAGAAACCAGGTCGTCGCGTTCGGGTTGTCGTTGTACGGCTCAGTCTCGCTGTAGTCGAGTGAGCGGTAGAGCCCGTTGGCCGCGTCGAGGGACGCGTTCGTATCGAGCACCATCTCCTCAGCGCCGAGCTCGCGGGCGTTCTCCTCAAGGGCTTCGAGAATGAGACGGCCGAGTCCTCGCCCGCGCGCTGACTCGCGGACGAAGAGGTGCTTGATCTCGAATCGAACATCGGAGAGACGGCGCACGCCGCCGCACCCGACCACGTGCCCCTGATCGTCCTCGGCGACGCCGAACAGTCCGTTGGGGCGGACGAATCGCGAGGGGTCCGGTCGGGTGACTGTGTAACCACCACCTGGGTGCGTCGCCTGGCGCAGAGCGAAGTATTCGTCCAGCAGCGATGCCGCGATGGGAGCTGTGACCGGAGTTTCGATGAGCGTCAGCACTGTCCGATTCTATGGCCAAGGATTGATAGGTTGGCACCATGACGACTCGAGTTGCGATTGCCGGTGCCCGCGGAAAGATGGGGCGTCTCTTCGAGACGATCATCGGGGAGCTCGATGGCTTCGACGTTGTCGCGCGGCTCGGGCGCGAGAGCGACCTTGACGAGCTGAACGACGCCGATCTCGTGGTCGATGTGACGAATCCGGACGCGAGCCCCGCCATCGTGGAGCACGCTGCGCGTCAGGGAGCGGCGGTGCTCATCGGAACATCGGGCTGGTCGGAGTCGCGTGTCACGTCGCTCTCGAACGACGTACCCGACGGCGTCGGCATCCTCATCATCCCAAACTTCTCTCTCGGCTCCGTGCTCGGCACTACGCTTGCGACGATCGCAGCGCGCTTCTACGACTCGATCGAGATCATCGAGGCCCATCGCCAGTCGAAGGCAGATTCTCCGAGTGGAACGGCAGTGCGGACGGCTGAGCTGATGAGCGGCGCTCGGGAGAGCGCCGGACCCGTGGCCGCGCCGCACACGGATCAGCGTGCCCGGGGACAGCAGGTCGCCGGCATCCCGATTCACAGTCTGCGTCTTTCCGGCGTGGTTGCACAGCAAGAGGTGATTCTCGGCGGAACCGGTGAGACCCTTACCATTCGTCACGACACGATCGATCCGAGTGCATACCGACGCGGCATCGAGCTCTCACTGCACGCCGTTCTCGGTCTTAACGAGATCGTCGTCGGGCTGGAGAACGTTCTCGATCTCGGAATCAGTCGGGCATGACAACGCGCGTCGGCGTCATCGTCATGTCGGCGGTGCTTCTGCTGTATTTCGTCGTCGTCGGTCAACGAGCCGTGATGTTCGTCCTGACAGGAGAACCGGCGGCAGTCGGAATCGGCGTCGCACTCATCGTGCTCCCGCTCGTGGGGGTATGGGCGCTGTATCGCGAGCTGCGCTTCGGGGCGAAGGCGACCCAGCTCTCGCGAGAATTGGACGAGATGGATGCACGGGCAGATGACAGCCTTCCCGTGCGCCCGAGCGGGCGGATCGACCGTGAAGCTGCGGATGAGGCGTTCCCGCAGTATCGAGACCGCGTCGCTGCTGACCCGGAGGACTGGAGCGCGTGGTTCAATCTCGGACTCGTCTATAAGGGAGCCGGCGATTCACGTCGAGCACGGCACGCGGTGCGTGAAGCGATTCGACTTCATGATCGGGACATGAAGAGGGCCGGCCACGAGGAGTGACCGGCCCGGTGTCGAGGAGTCTCAGGCGAGACTAGCCTCGAGGGTGATTTCGACGCCGGCCAGCGCCTGAGAGACCGGGCATCCGCCCTTTGCGGCCTCCGCAAGCTTCTGGAAGTCGTCGTCGCTGATGTTCGGAACTTTCGCGTTCACCAGAAGGTGGCTTCCCGTGATCTTCGGTCCGGACGGGTCGAACGTGACGGCAGCGGTTGCCTGAATGCTCTCCGGCGGGAACCCCGCGTCAGCAAGCGTGTTCGAGAACGCCATCGAGAAGCAGGCAGCGTGGGCGGCGCCGAGCAGTTCCTCGGGCGTCGTCGTGCTGTCAGACCCTTCCGAACGTGCCTTCCAGTCGACACCGAGCGTGGCCGCTGAGGACGAGTCGAGCGAGACCTTGCCGTTTCCGTCGAAGAGAGTCCCGTTCCATACCGTTGTCGCTTCGCTGGTGACTGCCATGCTTCCTCCAATCTCGGGGCGCATCGCACCCCACTGAACAGCTGTCCTCTGAGCTTATCGACTAGCGGTTGGGTTGGCGATGCTCCGGCTACGATGAGTCCATGGCACGAGGTGACGAGACGGCACTGGTAACGGGTGCGACGTCTGGGCTTGGTAGAGAGTTCGCCGAACAGCTGGCTCAGCGTGGTTTCGCGCTCGTTCTCATCGCACGAGACGAGATCCGTCTCCGCCAGGTTCAGCAGGACCTGATCTCGCGCTATGCCCTGCCGGTCGAGATTCTCTCGGCGGATCTGACGAGCGCAGACGGGGTGGCCTTCGTCGAGAGGAGGCTTCGTGATCGGCCGGTTCGCGTGCTCGTCAACAATGCCGGGTTCGGTCTGAAAGAACCGTTCGAAGCTCAGCCGATCGAGCGGGAGGAGCAGCACCTGGACATCCACGTGCGAGTACCGATGAGGCTCATGCACGCCGTTCTCCCAGCCATGCTGGAGCAGGGCCGCGGAAATATCGTCAACGTCGCATCGGTGGCTGCCTTCACACCACGCGGCACCTATGGCGCTGTGAAGTTATGGGTCGTCTCGATGTCGCAGTGGGCGAACAACCGGTATGGACAGCGCGGCGTGACCGTGACTGCGGTGTGCCCCGGCTTCGTACACACGGATTTCCACCAGCGGCTCGGTGCGGAACTCGATGATGTCCCGTCGTGGATGTGGCTCGAACCTGAGCAGGTGGTGCGTGAGGCTCTGCGCGACGCGGGGCGAGGCCGAGGTGTCTCCATCCCCTCTGTGCGCTATCGGCTGCTGGTCGCTGCCAGTCGAATCGCGCCTCCGTCGCTCAGCCAGAAGCTCGCCGCTCGAGGTCGGTGAGTTCCGCTGGCGAGAGCCGGTACCCTAGGGGTGTGACGAACATTGAGAATCCCTTCGGTCAGGTCCTCGTTGCACTGGTGACGCCGTTCACCGCGGATGGAGAAGTGGACTGGGCCGGCGTCGAGAAACAGGTCGACGACGTCATCAGCCAGGGGGCAGACGGCATCGTCGTCACCGGAACGACGGGGGAGACCTCGACGCTCACCGACCCCGAGAAGATCCGACTCGTGGAGGTCGGCAAGTCTGTCGCCGGGGGCCGCGCGAAGATCATCACCGGAGGCGGTTCCAACGAGACCGCTCACGCCATCGAACTCTACAAGGCGAGCGAGCGCGCCGGCGCCGACGGTGTCATGATCGTCACGCCGTACTACAACAAGCCGACGCAGGCTGGCGTGCTGACGCATTTCCGGCTCATCGCCGATGCGACAGACCTTCCCGTCATCCTTTACGACATTCCCGGCCGAACGGGCATCCCCATCACGTTCGAGACGATCGTGCGTGCGTCGCAGCATCCGAACATCATCGCCGTCAAAGATGCCAAGGGCGACTTCGCTCAGGTGAGCCGCGTGCTGAACCAGACCGACCTGATGTACTTCTCCGGCGACGACACCAACGCGCTGCCGCACATGTCGATCGGCGCAACCGGACTCATCGGAGTGACCGCGAACATCGCGGCTCGACCATACCGGTCGATGGTGGATGCCGTGAACGCTGGCGATCTCGCGACCGCGACGGCCGCGCATAAGCAGCTTGAGCCTCTTGTCCGAGCGGTTATGACGCACGTTCCCGGCACCGTGTCGGCGAAGTACATTCTGCACGGGCTCGGTCGGATTTCGAGCCCCCGTGTCCGCCTGCCGCTCGTCGGTCCGGAGGAGCACGAGGCTGCTCTGATCGAGGACGACCTGGCTCTCATCCGCGGGATCGACGGCGCGGACTTCTCCAATTTCCGCCCCGATCGCAACGCTGCGGCCGGCGGCGCTCTGCCCAAGGTGCACGGCACCACGCGCTGAGGCGCATACCCGCGAACTAGCAGAATTCAGGAGGGCATATGCCCAGTGCCGTTTACGACCCGCCGGAACTCGAACGGGGCACGCTTCGCGTGGTTCCGGTCGGAGGGCTTGGCGAGGTCGGGCGCAACATGACGACCTTCGAGATCGACGGCAAGATCCTCATCGTCGACTGCGGTGTGCTCTTCCCCGAGGAGTTCCAGCCGGGTGTCGACCTCATCCTGCCCGATCTGTCGGCGATTAGGGACCGACTCGATGACGTCCTCGGGGTCGTCCTCACGCACGGCCATGAGGACCACATCGGAGCTGTTCCTTATCTGCTTCGACTGCGTCCGGACATCCCGATCATCGGCTCCGCGCTGACGCTCGCTCTCACGGAGGCGAAGCTCAAGGAGCACCGAATCAAGCCGTACAGTCTGACGGTCACCGAAGGGCAGACTGAGCAGGTCGGCCCCTTCGATCTTGAGTTCGTTGCCGTGAACCACTCTATTCCGGATGCACTCGCGGTCGCGATCAAGACGGAGGCCGGGACCGTGCTGGCGACCGGCGATTTCAAGATGGACCAGCTTCCGCTCGACGGACGCATCACCGATCTGCGCAGCTTTGCGCGTCTCGGTTCTGAGGGAGTCGATCTCTTCCTGGTGGATTCCACGAACGCTGACGTGCCGGGCTTCACCCCGCTTGAACGGTCGATCGGACCGGTCCTCGAGCAGGTGATCGCGAAGGCGCCGCGTCGTGTCATCGTGGCGAGCTTCTCGAGTCACGTGCATCGTGTCCAGCAGGTGTTGGATGCCGCTCACGCGAACGGCCGTCGAGTCGCGCTCCTCGGCCGGTCGATGGTGCGCAACATGACGATCGCTGCGGAGCTCGGCTATCTCCGCGTTCCGGACGGCGTGCTCATCGACTACAAGAAGGCGAAGGACATCCCGGACGACCGGATCGTGTACATGTCGACCGGTTCTCAGGGGGAGCCCATGGCTGTTCTCAGCCGGATGGCGAACCTCGACCACGCGATCGAACCGGGCGAAGGCGACACGGTCGTGCTCGCGTCCAGTCAGATTCCCGGCAACGAGAGCGCGATCTACCGTGTCATCGACGGACTCACAAAGCTCGGCGCGACCGTCGTCCACAAGGGCAATGCCAAGGTGCACGTCTCAGGGCACGCCGCTGCGGGGGAACTGCTGTACTGCTACAACATCCTGCGTCCCAAGAATGTTCTGCCCGTGCACGGTGAGTACCGCCACCTCATCGCGAATGCGAAGCTCGCACAGGACACCGGAATACCTGAGGAGAACACGTTCCTCGCGGAGAACGGCACTGTTCTGGACCTGCGCGACGGACAGGTCCGTCAGGTCGGTCAGCTGGACATCGGCTTCGTATACGTTGACGGAGCAACCGTCGGGGAGATCACTGATTCCGACCTGAAGGATCGCAGGATCCTCGGCGAGGAGGGGTTCATCTCGATCATCGTCGTTGTGGAGTCTCAGACGGGGCGTGTCGTTTCTGGGCCCGAGATCCACGCACGCGGCTTCGCCGAGGACGATGCGGTGTTCGAGAAGGTTCGACCGAAGATCGCGGAGGCGCTGACCGAGGCCGTCAGCAACGGTGTGCGTGATCAGCACGCGCTCCAGCAGGTTGTGCGGCGCACAGTGGGGCGATGGGTGAACACCTCGTACCGTCGTCGGCCGATGATCGTTCCCCTTGTGATCGAAGCCTGACACCGGGCAGTCGGTCCCGCGAACTCCCGCGTCATTACCGGCTGAAGCGGCTCACCACGGGTACCGTTGAGGCATGGCTTCTGGCACCACGTCCTCCGGCCGCAGTCGCAAGAAGACGAGCGACGGCGGCGCGTCGCGCGCACGTTCGACGACCGCGAAGACCAAGAAGCTCGAGCCGCAGCCGGAGCCTCAGCGGCAGAACCCGCTGGTGCGCGCCTGGATGGGCCTCGCGCACGTGGCGGGAGGCGCTGCCCGAGCGCTCGGCCCAGAGAAGATCGAGAAGGACCAACGTCGAGACGGCGTCCCCTTCTTCATCCTCCTGCTCGCGATCGCGGGAATGGTCGTCGAATGGTTCGGCGTAAACGACCCGGTCGCGCAGGCGCTTGACGACTGGACATTTGGCGGAATGTTCGGCCGTCTCGCCTTCGCTCTTCCGGTCGTGATGCTCTTGCTAGCCCTGTGGCTGTTCCGCAACCCGAACCCCGTCAATGACAACGGACGCGTTGGCATTGGACTGGCGCTGCTGGTGCTGTCGGTCACGGGAATCAGTCACGCGGTCAGTTCGCATCCTTCTCCAGGAGCGGGCGGGCTGCCGGCTCTCGCCGATGCTGGCGGCCTGATCGGCTGGATGGCGGGTGCCCCCCTCGTCTTTCTGATCACACCTGTCGGCGCGGTGATCGTTCTGGGCTTCATCGGGCTGCTCGCACTCTTCATCGTCACTAAGACGCCTCCACACAAGATTCCACGACGCATCCGCGAGTTCAGTGCGTGGCTCTTCGGCACCGATGAGGAGGATGCCGAGGCGAAGCCCGCAGCGAGGAAGAGCGCCGACGATGACTCAACCGACCCGGAAAGTTCTCTGCCCTGGTGGCGGCGGAACAAGAGCGGACGCGAAACCGTCGACGGGGCCGACTCAGCGCCGTCAGAAGACGACGTGACCGAACTGCTCACTCCCGGAACGGACGACAGAGCATTCGACACTCCCGTGGTGACCGAGCCGGAGAAGCCGGCGTTCGCGCCGACCGAGATCATGGAGGACCTCAACGCGGCGGAATCTGCCCTATCCGGCTTCACGTCCGGCTCGGAAACCCGCGGCATCCACGGTGACGGTGGAGATAACAGCACGGACGATCTCCCAGACATGCACGCCCTCGCGCTCCGGGGCGACGACGGTGCTCCGGCGAAGCCGAGCGAGTCCGACCAGCCGTATCGCCTGCCATCTTCAGGGGCTCTCGCGGCCGGTGCTCCAGCGAAGGCGCGATCGGCAGTGAACGATCAGGTCGTCGCGGCGATCGCCGGCGTCTTCGAGCAGTTCAAAGTCAACGCGACGGTCACGGGCTTCTCGCGCGGACCGACAGTGACGCAGTACGAGATCGAGCTCGGCCCCGGCGTCAAGGTCGAACGCGTCACGGCGCTGTCGAAGAACCTTGCGTACGCAGTGGCGTCCAACGAGATTCGCATCCTCTCGCCGATCCCCGGAAAGAGTGCAATCGGACTGGAGATTCCCAACGCGGACAAGGAGATCGTCGCGCTCGGAGACGTGCTGCGCTCCACCGCCGCCACGAACAGCACTCATCCACTGACGATCGGAGTCGGAAAGGACGTTGGCGGCGGCTTCGTCGTCGCAAACCTCGCCAAGATGCCGCACCTGCTCGTCGCGGGATCGACGGGCTCCGGTAAGTCAAGCTTCGTGAATTCGATGATCACGAGCATCCTCATGCGCGCGAAGCCCAGCGAGGTGCGTATGGTGCTGGTTGACCCGAAGCGCGTCGAGCTCGCACCCTACGCGGGAGTTCCACATCTGATCACGCCCATCATTACGAACCCGAAGAAGGCCGCCGAGGCCCTCGAGTGGGTCGTGAAAGAGATGGACATGCGGTACGACGATCTCGCGAGCTTTGGGTACCGACACATCGATGACTTCAACAAGGCGATCATCAACGGTGAGGTCACGCTTCCTCCGGGCAGCGAACGTGTCCTGAAGCCGTATCCTTACCTCCTCGTGGTCGTCGACGAGCTTGCCGACCTGATGCTCGTCGCACCTCGAGACGTCGAATCCTCGATCGTTCGTATCACCCAGCTGGCGCGCGCCTCCGGCATCCACCTCGTTCTTGCGACTCAGCGCCCGTCCGTCGACGTCGTTACGGGGCTCATTAAGGCCAACGTCCCCTCACGCCTCGCCTTCGCGGTCACGAGCGTCACGGATTCTCGCGTCATCCTCGATCAGTCCGGCGCGGATAAGCTCATCGGACAGGGAGACGCGCTCTTCCTTCCCATGGGCGCCTCGAAGCCGATGCGCGTTCAGGGCGCATGGGTGAACGAGAGCGAGATCGAGAAGGTCGTTGCTCACGTCACGAGCCAGGCTCGGCCGGAGTACCGACGCGACGTGGAGCAGACGATCGAGAAGAAGGAGATCGACGCTGACATCGGGGACGACCTGGATGTTCTGCTCTCCGCGGTCGAACTGGTCGTCAACACGCAGTTCGGCTCGACCTCGATGCTGCAGCGCAAGCTTCGTGTGGGCTTTGCGAAGGCCGGTCGCCTGATGGACCTCATGGAGTCGCGCGACATCGTCGGTCCCTCGGAAGGCTCGAAAGCTCGCGATGTGCTGGTCAGCAAGGAGCAGCTCCCGGGTGTACTCGCCCGACTTCGTGGGCAGGAGCCACCGGAGGAAGCCACGGCCGCCCAGCCGCAGTCGCCGTCATCTGATCCTGTGGAGCAGCAGTACGAAGGCTATGACGTCGTGAACGCCGATGAGTCCGAAGACGCATGGCAGCTCACCGATCGGGAATAATCGACCTGTGACCGACAACGCGCCCAGCCCGTGGAACCTGCCCAACACGATCACGATTGTGCGCATCGGGTTCGCGCCCATCTTCTTCGTCCTGCTTCTCATCGATGGAGGCGCAGATGGTGCGGCACGCTGGATCGCAGCCCTGCTGTTCATTGTTGGCATCGCGACGGACGGAATCGATGGACACATCGCACGCTCCCGCGGGATCGTCACCGATCTCGGCAAGCTGCTCGATCCGATCGCGGACAAGATCCTGACGGGGGCGGCCTTCGTCGGGCTGTCCATCCTCGGCGAGCTTCCGTGGTGGATCACTCTGGTGGTCCTCCTCCGCGAGATCGGAATCACGGTGCATCGCATGATCATCAGACATGAGAACGTCGTCGCCGCCGCCTGGACGGGAAAGCTGAAGACCGTCCTTCAGGCTGTCGCGCTTTCGTTCGCCCTGGTTCCGCTCTGGACTCTCCTCGGCGAGTGGATCCACTGGATCAACGGTGTCACGATGGCGCTGGCCGTGATCCTGACGATCGCGAGCGGCATCGACTACGTCGTCACCGCTCTGCGGGGGCGACGCGTATGACAAGGGATGCCACTACCGACGTTCTTCGTCTGATGGCGAGTCATGGGCTGACCCTCGGCGTCGCGGAGTCTCTCACCGGAGGTGCTCTCGCCGCGGAGCTCATCAGACCTGCGGGTGCATCAGCAGTGGTGATCGGGGCGATCGTCGCCTACGCGACACCGCTGAAAGAGCGTCTGCTCGGAGTCGATGCCGGGTTGCTCACGCGCGAGGGGCCGGTGCACGCGGATGTAGCGATGCAGATGGCGGAGGGTATCCGCTCCGCTGTGGCTGTGGATGGTGCACGTGCGGACTTCGGGGTGGCGACGACCGGCGTCGCCGGGCCTGATGCACAGGGAGGCCGAGCGCCAGGAACCGTGTTCATCGCGGTGGCGGGCGGCCCGACTCCGATCGTGAGGGAGTACGCCTTCACCGGAGATCGTGACGCCATCAGGCGCGCGAGCGTGGACGCCGCGATCGCGCAGCTGACAGACAGCGTCTCAAACTCAGCATCGCGGGAATAGGCGATGAGCAGAACAGGTTGTAACTGTCAGACTCACACAGAAAAGTCAGGCGTTTCACGAGCTGCGATCGCTAAGCTGGGGTGTAGTAGTCTTATCCATCCAGCAGCGGAGCCGTCGCTCGACTGACGAGCAGAAAGGAAGGGTCTCATGGTTCTTGTTCGACAGGAAATCGGAGACGTTCTTCGTGACTTCCGTCTGCAGAAGGGGCATACGCTCCGGCAGGTGGCGAGTAAGGCAAGCGTCGCCCTTGGCTACCTGAGCGAGGTGGAGCGGGGCCAGAAGGAGGCATCGAGCGAGATTCTTGCGTCGGTTGCTGAGGCTCTCGAAACGCCGATCTCGGTCATCATGCGCGAGGTCGGAGATCGTCTTGCAGTGGTGGAGGGCATCGATCCGATCCCCGACACCATCCCAGACGCGCTTGTCGCGGAGCTCGACGCGGACCTGGTTTCGCGCTGAGTCACGGCGTCGTGAGAGACGTCCTCGCAGATTGCGGGGGCGTCTTTCTTGTGGAGGAGAATCGTGAAACTGAGTGAGTTCCGGTACGCCGTCTCTCAGGAGTTCGGTGAGGGCTATGGGCGCGTTCTCATGCGCGATCTCGTTCTTCCTCAGCTGGGTGGTCGGTCGGCAGAACACGCACTTGATGACGGTGTGCCGCCGAAGGATGTGTGGGCTGCCCTCTGCGACGCCGCGGAAGTGCCTGAGGGGCGTCGTCACGGGGTCGGCCTGCCGAGTCCTCGAAAGTGAATGTCGACACGCCGTAGGCGAGATATCGAACACAGCTTCGAACGGTGTTACTCTCTCCACAAGAGCACGTCGTGAACGGTTATCCACTTCTTGGAGTCGGTGCCGGCTGAATGTCGGTGGCAACTTCTAGAGTCGAAATCGACAGCGGCAGTCGCTCCAGCCTTGTCGGAGCACCGGAGTATTCCGGGGCGCGACAGCCTACAGGCGCACCGAACTCACATAGAAGGAGACGCACATCATGGCAGCACCAAAAGACCGCGAGAAGTCCCTGGAGACTGCTCTCGCGCAGATCGACCGTCAGTTCGGAAAGGGCTCCGTGATGCGTCTCGGCAGCGACGAGCGCGCACCGGTCGAGATCATTCCCACGGGCTCGGTGGCTCTGGACGTCGCGCTCGGTGTAGGCGGATTGCCTCGTGGCCGTATCGTGGAGATCTACGGCCCGGAGTCCAGCGGTAAGACGACGCTCACTCTTCACGCGATCGCCAATGCGCAGCGTGCGGGCGGCATTGCCGCATTCGTGGATGCCGAGCACGCTCTGGACCCTGAATATGCGAAGAAGCTCGGGGTCGACATCGACTCTCTGCTCGTCTCACAGCCGGACACGGGTGAGCAGGCGCTGGAGATCGCCGACATGCTGGTGCGTTCCGGTGCAATCGACCTCATCGTGATTGACTCCGTTGCGGCGCTTGTCCCTCGCGCAGAGATCGAGGGTGAGATGGGGGACTCTCACGTGGGTCTTCAAGCACGCCTCATGTCCCAGGCTCTCCGCAAGCTCACCGGTGGTCTCAACCAGACCGGAACGACGATGATCTTCATCAACCAGCTCCGCGAGAAGGTGGGAGTGTTCTTCGGCAGTCCGGAGACGACTGCGGGTGGTAAGGCGCTTAAGTTCTACGCCTCGGTTCGGCTCGACATCCGACGCATCGAGACGCTCAAAGACGGTGGGGATGCCGTTGGAAACCGTACGCGTGTCAAGGTCGTCAAGAACAAGATGGCGCCGCCGTTCAAGCAGGCGGAGTTCGACATCCTGTATGGAACCGGTATCTCTCGAGAAGGCAGTCTGATCGACTTTGGTGTCGAGCATCAGATCGTGAAGAAGTCCGGGGCGTGGTACACCTACGAGGGCGATCAGCTTGGGCAGGGCAAGGAGAATGCTCGCAACTTCCTCAGGAACAACCCGGATATCGCTGCTGACATCGAGTCGCGCATCAAGGTCAAGCTGGGCTTGGAGGCTGGGGAAGAGCCGGAAGGCGACGAACTGGCCGCACGCCGAGGAGCGTGACTGACGTCTGATGGTGTCGTTCAAGCCAACAGGTGATGACGAGGCCCCTCTCGCTCCGGTGACTGATATTCACAGTCGCCGGAGCGAGGGGCTAGCAGAAGTGCCGACGGCACACGAAGATGATGACTGCGTCGATACGCAGAAGCTTGAAGACCTCGTTGTTCGTGCCCTCGGACGCCGCAATCTGACCGAGCGCCAAGTGGTTTCGCTCGTAGAGGAGAAAGGCGGTGACTCCACGCAGGCGAGCGAGGTGCTTGAGCGTATGCGCGAGCTAGGATATGTCGACGACATTCGGGTCGCTGAGGAACTCGTCCACCGGCTGTCGGAGGCCAAGGGAAAGTCCCGAGCTGTCGTGGCGCGAGAGATGTCCTCACGTGGCATTCCGCGAGAGGTCATCGATGGAGCTCTGTCTGAGGTGTCGGACGAACATGAGCGCTCCGTGGCGATCGATCTCGCCCTTAAACGCGGAGCGCAGCTGTCGCATGTCGATGACGCAGCGTTCGACCGACGTCTCACAGGATATTTGGCGCGTCGAGGCTACAGTAGCGGAATCGTTCGGGAAGCGATTGCCGCTGCGCGTGCTGAGCGCTCACAGCGAGTTCGTTTTCAGTGAGACGGAAATTCTGCATTGCTCGTGACTCGAACGTAAACTGGTCTGCATCATGAGCACGCTGACCGAACGCCCGACAGAGATTCCGCTCTCGAAGGCCGCCTTCAAAGACGATGGCAGCCCTCGTACCTACAAGGTGCGGACCTTCGGATGCCAGATGAACGTCCACGATTCCGAACGCCTCAGCGGCTCGCTCGAGGCGGCCGGATATCGCGAAGCAGGTGAGAACGAGCCCGACATCGTCGTGATCAACACCTGCGCAGTCAGGGAGAACGCCGACAACAAGCTCTACGGCAATCTCGGCCACCTCGCTGGTGTGAAACGTCAGCATGAGGGCATGCAGATCGCGGTTGGCGGCTGTCTCGCTCAGAAAGACAAGAACACGATCCTGGAAAAGGCGCCATGGGTCGATGTCGTGTTCGGGACACACAACATGGGCTCGCTGCCGCGGCTTCTCGAACGCGCACGCCACAATGACGAAGCTCAGATCGAGATCCTCGACGCCTTGGAGACCTTCCCATCGACATTGCCGACGAAGCGGGACTCCGCGTATTCGGGTTGGGTGTCGATCTCAGTGGGATGCAACAACACATGCACGTTCTGCATCGTGCCGTCCTTGCGCGGCAAGGAGAAGGACCGCCGACCGGGTGAGATTCTCGCAGAGATCCAGACACTCGTTGACGATGGTGCCGTCGAGGTGACACTGCTGGGGCAGAACGTGAACTCGTACGGGGTTGAATTCGGAGATCGGCAGGCGTTCAGCAAGCTGCTGCGCGCCGCAGGACAGATCCCTGGCCTTGAGCGCATCCGCTTCACGAGTCCACATCCGGCAGCGTTCACCGATGACGTAATCGACGCGATGGCGGAGACGCCGACGGTGATGCCGCAGCTGCACATGCCGCTGCAGTCGGGGTCGGATCGTGTGTTGAAGGCGATGCGACGTTCGTATCGAAGCAAGAAATTCCTGGGCATTCTGGAGAAGGTGCGCGAACGCATTCCGCACGCAGCGATCTCCACGGACATCATCGTCGGGTTCCCCGGCGAGACCGAGGAAGACTTCCAAGAGACGCTCCGTGTCGTGGAGGAATCGCGGTTTGCATCAGCGTTCACCTTCCAGTACTCGATCAGGCCAGGAACACCCGCGGCCACGATGGAGAACCAGATTCCTAAGCACGTCGTGCAGGATCGCTACGATCGCCTTCTCGCGTTGCAGGAGCGGATCAGCCTTGAGGAGAACCACGCGCAGGTCGGCCGTGAGGTCGAGCTTCTCGTTGCAGTCGGAGAAGGCAAGAAGGATGCTGAGACGCATCGGCTGACCGGACGAGCGGAAGACTCGCGTCTCGTTCACTTCCAGGTTCCCGAGGGAAGCGAGACGCCACGTCCAGGCGATATGGTGACGGTCACTGTGACGAGCGCGGCACCGTTCCATCTCCTGGCCGATTCCGAGGATGGCACTCCACTGAAGATCCGCAGGACGCGCGCGGGTGACGCCTGGGAGCGCGGACAAGCCGAGAGCTGCGGAACACCGCTCCACGGCGGGGCCGCACCCGCGGGATCGGTCGCCCTCGGCATGCCCACCCTTCGGGCGAAGACACCGGGCGTCTCGACATCCCCGATCTACGACCCGGCGGACGGTGAGCGCTGAACGCCCCACCTCTGATCGTGATCGTCGGTCCAACGGGTACCGGCAAGTCAGATCTCTCACTCGCCCTGGCGGAGCGCTTCCACGCTGAGGGACGACCGGCCGAGATCATCAACTGCGATGCGATGCAGCTGTATCGCGGCATGGACATCGGCACTGCGAAGCTGGCTCCTTCTGAGCGCCGTGGCGTCACGCATCATCTGTTGGACGTTCTCGATGTCACCGAAGAGGCGTCTGTCGCAGATTTCCAGAGACATGCTCGTGCGATTGTCGATTCGTGTCGCGAATCCGGCATCGTCCCGATCATGGTGGGTGGCTCAGGACTGTACGCCTCCAGTGTGATCTATCCGTTCGAGTTCCCCGGCACATCCGCTGAGATCAGGGCTCGTCTCGAGAGCGAAGTGCGAGATCAGGGAATCGGCATGCTCGCCCAGCGTTTGGCCTCTCTGGACGCCGAGGTGGCCGCACGAGTGGGAACGACGAACGCGCGTCGGATCATTCGGGCGTTGGAGGTTGCGGAGCTGACGGGTGATCCTGCCTCCGGGATGCTTCCGGAAGATCCACCCTTCGTGTACCCCACGCGGCTGATCGGACTGACGATGCCACGTGAGGTCCTGCTGCCAAGGCTCGACGAGCGAGTCCATCGGATGTGGGAGAGAGGGCTTGTGCACGAGGTGGAGGCGTTGAGAGAGAAAGGAATCGAGAAGTCTGCGACGGCGAGCCGGGCGATCGGCTATGCCCAGGCGGGCGCGCAGCTCGACGGGCGGGTGAGTCAAGATGAGGCCATAGCTGAGACGCAGAGCCTCACTCGCCGATATTCGCGTCGCCAGGTGAGTTGGTTCAAACGGTACGTCGGAACAACATGGTTGGATGCCCGCTCGGACGATGTGGCGTCGCTCGCATTTGCGGCGGCCGCTGAGCCGCTTCCGGACCTCTAGACTTGGGCCCATGGCGTTCACCCTTCAGTTCACCAAAGGCCACGGCACCGGCAACGATTTCATTCTGTACACGGATCCCGCGGGAGAGCATCCCCTGACCGCTGAGCAGGTGAGGGCACTCTGCGATCGTCACACGGGAATCGGCGCGGACGGCGTGATCCGTGCGGTCAGGTCAGTCTCGATCGATGAAGGCGCCCGGTCGCTCGCTGAGGACAGCGATGCCGAGTGGTTCATGGACTACGTGAATGCCGATGGCTCTCCCGCTGAGATGTGCGGCAACGGCATCCGGGTGTACGCGCGCTATCTCATTGAAAACGGCCTTGCCGCACTCGCAGCAGGGGAGACTCTCACGATCGGAACCAGAGCTGGGGTACGAGATGTCCAGCGGACCTCGACCGGAGGTTTCCAGGTGGATCTCGGCCGTTGGACTCTCGATGACGGTGAGCCTTTGGTCCGGGTGAAAGAGCTCAAAGTAGCCAGACCAGGCCAGGGCATAAGCGTGGGGAATCCGCACATCGTGGTGGCATTGGCTGACGTGGACGAGCTCGCATTAGCAGATCTGACCTATGTTCCTCGCGTTGATCCAGAGCCTGAGGAAGGCGCGAACATTGAACTAGTGGTTCCGCGGGACCCGCTCGTGAAAGATGGAATAGGTCGGATCAGCATGAGAGTGCACGAGCGAGGGTCGGGTGAAACGCTCTCCTGCGGCACGGGAGTCGCCGCCTCGGCGCTGGCGACCAGACACTGGGCGGGTGCACAGGCACCGAACAACTGGCGAGTCGACGTTCCAGGGGGCACCCTCGGCGTGCGCATGTTCGCCGCCGAGGACGGCGAACACGTTGCTCTGTCGGGCCCCGCGGATCTTGTCTTCACCGGTGAGATCACGCTCGCCTGAAGCTCAGCCCACGACGTCGATAGCTTCAGTGCCGCCCGTATGGCGCCGGACGCGAAGTACACGGTAGCCCTTGCCTGTCGCAGTGCGTGCCACGCTGAAATCATCGGGCAGAGACTCCTGGAGCCAGCGCTGCAGACTGTCGGAGCCGAGCGTGCGTTTGACCACGAGGAATGCATCAGCGCCAGGCATGAGCCTCGGAAGCCATTCCAAGAGCATGCCGTGCAGCTCGTTCTTCCCGACGCGGATCGGGGGATTCGACCAGATCGCTGCGAACGTCACGTCACTCGGCACATCGCTCGGAAGGACAGCGCGCACATTGTGAGCTCCAACGACTTCCGCATTGCGACGCACGAGGTCGAGAGCACGTTCGTTAACATCGACTGCCCAGACACGCGCATCGGGCGAGAGAAGTCCGAGCGAGAGCGCAATCGGCCCCCAGCCGCTGCCGAGATCTAAGAAATCACCCGTCACTGGGGGAGGCGGTGTGTTCGCCAGAAGCACCTGGGTACCCTGATCGAGACGCTCCGGGCTGAAGACACCGTTCGCGGTTGTCAACTGGAAGGTGCGCCCGGCGAGAGGGACAGACAGCTCTCGGAGCTTGAGATCGCTTCCTGGAGTTCCAGAAAAATAATGGTCGCCGGTCATAACTAGGTACGTTATCGCAGGCATCCGACACTAGGCTTACCGGTAATGACGAAACCAGACGACAAGCGGGATGACGAGGATGCCATCAACCGCATTCTCGCCGCCGGCGATGCGCACGCCCACTCTGTTCTCGGTCGCGCTCAGGCGCTGCAGGACGAAGCCTTCGACGCGCATACGGACGGCGAACAGTTTGACCGAGAAGATCGGCGAGCACTCCAGCGTGTATCGGGACTCTCGACCGAACTCGACGACGTCACAGAGGTCGAGTACCGGCAGCTTCGGCTTGAGAACGTCGTTCTGATCGGCGTCTACCCTCAGGGCAGACTCGACGACGCTGAGAACTCGCTGCGCGAGCTTTCGGCATTGGCAGAGACGGCTGGAGCGGTTGTGCTGGACGGACTGCTGCAGCGGCGTCCGCATCCCGACCCCAGCACATATTTCGGCCGAGGCAAGGCCGAAGAGCTCAGGGATGTCGTGCGCGCGCTCAATGCGGACACTGTCGTCGCAGACACCGAGCTTGCCCCGAGTCAGCGCAGAGCGCTGGAGGACGTCGTCAAAGTGAAAGTGATCGACAGAACTGCAGTCATTCTCGACATCTTCAGTCAGCACGCGAAGAGTAGAGAAGGTAAGGCGCAGGTTGAACTCGCGCAGCTTGAATATCTACTTCCACGGCTCCGTGGCTGGGGCGAATCGATGAGTCGACAGGCCGGTGGCCAGGTTGGCGGAGCGGGCGCCGGGATGGGCTCTCGAGGGCCTGGCGAGACCAAGATTGAGCTTGATCGACGTCGCATCCACAGCAGGATGGCCCGGCTTCGCAAACAGATCAAAGCATTCGCCCCCGCGCGTCAGGCGAAGCGTGCGAATCGCCGACGCTTCACTGTCCCTTCCGTTGCAATCATTGGGTACACGAACGCGGGCAAGTCCAGTCTGCTCAATCGCATCACCAAGGCGGGTGTGCTCGTTGAGAACGCGCTGTTCGCGACTCTTGATTCGACGACGCGGCAGACGCAGACCGACGACGGTCGTGAGTACACGCTGTCGGACACCGTGGGCTTCGTCAGGAATCTCCCTCACCAGCTTGTCGAGGCGTTCCGCTCCACCCTTGAGGAAGTGGAGTACGCAGACCTTCTTGTGCACGTGGTCGACGCGGCACATCCAGATCCTGCGGCGCAGATCAGCACCGTTCACGATGTTGTCGGCGATCTCGGTGCTCGAGACACCCCAGAACTCATCGTTTTCAATAAAGCCGATCTGGTGGGTGAAGATGAGCGGCTCCTGCTCAGGGGGCTTGCGCCGAACGCCGTATTCACCTCAGCACGGAGCGGGGAGGGGATCCCGGAAGTGCTCGCCGCGATCGAGCGGATGCTTCCGCGACCGTCAGTCGACGTGCGGTTGCTCGTTCCCTACGATCGAGGTGACATCATCTCAATGCTGCATCGGCGCGGGATCGTATCGACGATCGATTACCGCGAGGACGGCACATACGTCGAGGCTTCGGTCTCCGAGGAGATCGCCGCCCAGGTAGAGAGCTTCATGCTGAACTGATCAGACAGCGCGGAGTACCGCGACAACCTTGCCGAGCACCTCGGACTCATCGCCGAGTATCGGTTCGAAGGCGGTGTTTCGTGGGAGAAGCCACGTGTGGCCGTCACGCTGGCGAAAGACCTTGACGGTCGCCTCTCCGTCGAGCATTGCGGCGACGATATCACCGTTCTCGGCGGTGTTCTGTTGACGGACGACAACCCAGTCCTGGTCGCAGATGGCCGCGTCGATCATCGACTCGCCCTGCACCTTGAGCATGAACAGGTCCCCCTTGCCGACGAGCTGGCGGGGGAGCGGGAACACTTCGTCAATCTGCTGCTCGGCTGTGATCGGCACTCCCGCGGCGATCTGACCCACAAGCGGCACCATAGCGGCATCTCCGACAGGGGTCACGGTCTCTGCATCTTCGGCGCTGGAAGGCAGATCGATCAGCACCTCCAGAGCGCGCGGACGATTCGGGTCGCGCCGCAGGTACCCGCTCAACTCCAGTTGGTTCAACTGGTGAGTCACGCTCGACAGCGATGCGAGGCCGACGGCGTCGCCGATCTCCCTCATGCTCGGTGGATAGCCGTTCTGCACGACGGAGCGCTGGATGAACTCGAGAATCGCTCTCTGCTTCTCGCTGAGATTCTTACGACGGCGAGTGCCCGCCTTTTTCTTCCCCGTCTGCGCCATCGTCCGCTCCTGTCAATGCTGTCGAGCCTGAATGTCGGTGGCTCGTGGTGATGTGGTCCCTGTGATCGAAACTGTATCCGCTTCGCCATGCCGAAACAAACATCCGTTCGAGTGTGTCGCGATATTCGGTCACATCAGATACGAAGACAGGGTTGACAGTTCGAAGATTCGAAGATAACTTCGGAACAGAACTTCGCTTCGGCCTTCACCGGCCTGAGGGCCGAAGCGAACCCACGTACCAAGGAGAAGACAGATGACTATTCAGGAGAACAGCGCGACTGTTCGTCTCCGCCTGACCGCGCGTGGGCGTGGCGTCG
The DNA here is from genome assembly GCF_051513965.1 of Paramicrobacterium salitolerans. Lineage (GTDB taxonomy): Bacteria > Actinomycetota > Actinomycetes > Actinomycetales > Microbacteriaceae > Paramicrobacterium. The sequence goes on along the minus strand of NZ_CP195847.1, from coordinate 1,666,773 downwards.
TCACGGCTCTTGCCACGATTCCTTTCGTGGCGGCCCTGGCGTTCGGAAGTTTCCATGCGTCGTCGGCATCGGCGAGCGATACGTCGGCGGACGCCACGTTCGAATACGTGACGATGTTGCACGGTGAATCACTCTGGCAGCTGGCTGAGCGGATCGCGCCCTCGGCCGATCCACGTGATGTGGTAGCGGAAATCATGCAGCTCAATCAGCTTGAGACCTCGTCGATCGGGGCCGGTGAGCGCTTGGCGATTCCGTCACAGTACGATCTTCCGGAAGAGTGACCCTTAGCATTGGACTGTGACTACTCTCGATGACCTGCCGCTCCGCGAAGAGCTTCGCGGCTCAAGTCCATACGGTGCTCCGCAGGCGGCTGTTCCCGTCGCGCTCAACGTCAATGAGAATACGCATGGTATTCCTGAGTCGGTCGCGCACGATATCGTAACCTCGGTCGCGGGCGCGGTTCTCGGGTTGAACCGGTACCCCGACAGGGAGTTTCGTGAACTGCGTCAGGCTTTCGCGAATTATCTCGGACACGGATTAAGCGCTGAGCAGATCTGGGCCGCGAACGGCTCAAATGAAGTGCTGCAACAGATTCTTCTCGCGTTCGGGGGTCCGGGGCGGTCGCTGATGAGTTTCACGCCGACGTACTCGATGTACCCGCTGCTCGCGGCGGGAACCATGACCCGCTGGGTGGCCGCTGAGCGGGATGAGAGATTCGAGCTCTCACCGGAGACGGTTCGAAGGGCGATCGAAGTCGAGCAGCCGGATGTTGTCTTCCTTTGCTCGCCGAACAACCCGACCGGGACTCGTCTCGGGCTCGACACGATTCGGGCCGCGTATGACGCTGCGCCCGGAATGCTGGTGGTTGACGAGGCTTACGCGGAATTCTCCGATCCTGGAACGCCTAGCGCGCTCGAACTCCTGCCCGGCCGTGAGCGGCTGATCGTGTCCCGCACGATGAGTAAGGCGTTTGCATTCGCGGGAGCTCGCGTCGGATATCTTGCGGCCGATTCCGCGGTGACAGACGCGCTTCGGCTGGTTCGTCTTCCGTATCACCTCTCCGCGCTTACTCAGGCGGCGGCTCTCGCCGCCTTGAGGCACTCCGACGAGATGCTCGCAGTGGTTGACGATATTCGTCAGCAGCGCGGGCGCATCGCAGACGGGCTTGAGTCTCTCGGGTACACGACATACGCGTCGGGCAGTAACTTCGTCCTCTTTGGGGGAGTGCCCGACACGAAGGTCCTGTTCGAGGGGCTGTTGGAACGGGGCATCCTCATCCGTGACGTCGGCATTGAAGCGCACATGCGTGTCAGCGCTGGCAGCGAGACGGAGACGACAGCCTTCCTCGAGGCGATGAGCGCACTAACATCGTGAGTATGACTTCATCACGTGTCGCACGCGTACAGCGCGAGACAAGCGAATCTTCGATCGATCTGTCGATTGATCTCGATGGCACCGGGGCGAGCGAGATTTCGACCACAGTGCCCTTCTTCGACCACATGCTGACAGCATTTGCGAAGCACTCGCTGGCTGATCTCACGGTGAAAGCGACCGGTGACATCGACATCGATGTGCACCACACTGTGGAAGATGTGGGCATCGCCCTCGGGCGTGCCATCCGAGAAGCGTTGGGAGACAAGGCCGGTATTGCGCGCTACGGTGATGCGCTCGCTCCTCTTGACGAGGCGCTTGTCCAGGCGGTCGTGGACCTCTCTGGGCGGCCGTTCCTCGTTCACGCTGGCGAGCCTGATGGCTTCGAGTACCATCTCATCGGCGGGCATTTCACGGGTTCGATGGTGAGGCACGTGTTCGAGGCGATCGCTTTCAACGCGGCGATGACAGTGCACGTCGACGTCGTCCGAGGCAGGGACCCCCACCACATTGCCGAAGCAGAGTTCAAAGCGTTCGCCCGCGCCTTCCGTTTGGCTAAGGCGAATGACCCGCTTGTGAGCGGGATTCCGTCCACGAAGGGTGCCCTGTGAGCGGACCCAGCGTTGTCGTATTCGACTACGGCTCGGGCAACGTGCACTCCGCAGTCAAAGCGCTTGAGGCGGCTGGGGCTCACGCGGAGCTGACCGGGAATATCAATGCGGCTCGGGAAGCAGATGGGCTCCTGGTGCCCGGGGTCGGTGCATTCGGTGCTGTCGTCGATCAGCTGCGAGCTTCTCGGGCTGACGAAGTGATCGATCAGCGTTTGGCCGGTGGTCGTCCCGTTCTGGGAATCTGCGTTGGAATGCAGGTGCTCTTCGAACGTGGCATCGAACGGGGTCGATCGGCAGAAGGGCTCGCGCAGTGGCCGGGAACAGTGCGAGAACTCAATGCCCCGCTGCTACCCCACATGGGGTGGAGCACAGTCGACGCCCCAGAGGACTCGAAGCTGTTCTCCGGTCTTCACAGCGAGCGTTTTTATTTCGTGCACTCTAATGCAGCTGCCGATTGGGCTGTGGACACGTCAGGGCCGTTTTCTCCTCCGATTGTGACCTGGTCTCACCACGGGGAGCGCTTTATCGCCGCGGTGGAGAATGGGCCCCTGTGGGCGACCCAGTTTCACCCAGAGAAATCAGGCGACGCAGGCATACGTCTGCTCGCGAATTGGGTGGATACCCTCTCCGCTCACTAACATAGGGGACTCGTGCCGAGGTGGCACGGCTGAGACACCACGAAGGACTGGAATGCGCGAGTTCAATCAGGCTCCCGGGCTGGAGCTGCTGCCCGCGGTCGATGTTGCTGACGGCAAGGCGGTGCGACTCACTCAGGGAGAGGCCGGAAGTGAGACAAGTTACGGCGACCCTGTTGATGCAGCTGCCAACTGGGTTTCACAGGGTGCAGAATGGATCCACCTCGTGGACCTGGATGCCGCTTTCGGCCGAGGAAACAACGCGGGGGTGATCCGGCGGGTCATCAAGAGCGTGCGTGGCGTTAAGATCGAACTGTCCGGGGGGATCCGCGATGATGAGTCGCTTGAGGCGGCTCTCGACAGCGGCGCAAAACGCATCAACCTCGGCACTGCGGCGTTGGAGAATCCTGAATGGGCAGCAAACGTCATCGGCCAGTACGGCGAGGCAATAGCTGTCGGTCTTGACGTTCGAGGAACCACTCTCGCCGCTCGCGGGTGGACGCGAGACGGGGGAGATCTGTGGCAGGTTCTCGCCAGGCTTGAGGAAGCCGGTTGCGCGCGCTATGTCGTGACAGATGTCACGAAGGACGGCACGCTCAAGGGGCCGAACATCGAGCTCCTCAAGCAGGTGCTCGATCACACTGAGCGCCCTGTGGTTGCTTCGGGTGGAGTCTCGAGTCTCGATGACATTGCAGCGCTCCGCGACCTCGTTCCGCTCGGTCTCGAGGGCGCGATCGTCGGCAAAGCCCTGTACGCCGGTGCCTTCACTCTGGCTGAGGCGATTGATGTCGCATCCGACTAACTCTGCAGACTCAGCAGGGCAGCCATGGGCGGGGCGCAGCTTCAAACCGAATCAGCGGACGGCAGATGATGGCTCAGCGCCGCCTGCGCTTATGCACGCCCTCGACTCGTTTCGAGCGGGGACGGACGATGGACGCCTGGTGGTCGACGAGTTCCGCAGCGCTCGTCTGTTGATTCCTCTGATCGCTCACGCAGGCGATGTCGGAGTCGCAGACGACGGACGGGTCGTTGATAAGACTCAAGAGCTGTCGATCATCACGGTAAGTGGTCCCGACGGACGAGACGTCATGCCGGTGTTCTCTTCGGTAGCGACGATGCGTTCGTGGAACCCGACGGCGCGGCCGGTTCCTGCTGAAGGGATTCGCGTTGCACTCGCAGCTGCTGAGGAGAAGACGGATCTTGTGGTGCTCGACCCGACGTCTCCGACTGAGTTTGTTGTGCGACGCCCCGCCCTCTGGGCGATCGCTCAAGAGAAACCGTGGGTTCCGAGCTTCGCGGACCAGAGCGTGATCGACGCCGTGGAAGCTTCTGTGCGCGACGAGCCTGCAGTTGCGGGCGTCGGTGTGGAGCCTGGAGACCCGGCGAGTCGACTTGCCGGACCTGAGTGCGTGGTGCGTCTTGAGCTGCGTCCAGGACTGACTCGTGAACAGCTGAACGAGCTTCTTCAGCGACTCAGTGCGCGTTGGGGTGGAGACGCCACGATCGCGGAACGTGTCGATTCGATCACTGCGCGCGTCGTGGCATCTCGCGACCTCTAGTTGTACTGACCGGGGACATTGATCAACCGCGTGAAGGGCGGCTGGTTGGCGCAGGCCGTGTGGGGTCGGTGATGGTTGTAGTGATGCAGCCATGACTCGAGAGCGTCGCGTCGTTCTGCCTCTGAGCAGTAGCAGCGGGCGTAAGCCCACCCGTCGGCCATTGTGCGGTGGAAGCGCTCGACCTTCCCGTTCGTCTGCGGGCGATATGGGTGCGTGTACCTCGGACGGATCGACAGCGCCTCGCAGGTACCGCGCCACAGATTCGACCGGTACGCACCGCCGTTGTCGGACAGTACTCGCTCGATCGTGACCCCACGCTCGGCGAACCAGTTGACAGCTCGTTGCAGGACGCCAACGGCAGTGACAGCAGTCTCGTCGTCGTGGATCTCGGTGTACGCGACGCGGGAGTGGTCGTCGATCACGGTGTGGACGTAGGCGTAGCCCAGCTTGGGTCCGCCGTGCTGATTGCGTGGCTTGTCCGGCGTGGCGACGCGGTTGCGGTCGCCTTGGCGTCGGCCGACGTAGCGCCAGCCACCGCCGTCGGGGATGTTCCCCAGCTTCTTCAGGGACTGCTGAAGGTTTGGTTGACTCGTTTCCTTATGCCGCCAGTGTGACGGACGTCTTCATTATGCTCTCGAACTCGATGGGTGTCATCTTGCCCAGTCGGCGTTGTCGGCGTCTGCGGTGGTAGGTGCCCTCGATCCAGGCGACGATCGCCATTCGCAGGTGCTGCCGGGTGGCCCATTTCTGGGTATCGAGGATGTTCTTCTGCAGCAGGGCGAAGAACGATTCCATCGCTGCGTTGTCACCGGCCGCGGCGACTCGCCCCATGGATCCTTTGAGCTTGTGACGGGTGAGGGCGCGCCGGAATTTGCGGGATCGGAATTGAGATCCGCGATCCGAGTGAACCACAACACCGACGGGGTTCCCGCGGTGGGCGACAGCCATGTTCAGCGCGTTCACCGCAAGTCTGGCTTTCATGCGTTTATCGATCGAGTAGCCCACGATCCGGTTCGAGAACACGTCCTTGATCGCGCACAGATACAGCTTCCCCTCCGCCGTCTTATGCTCGGTGATATCCGTCAGCCAGAGCCTGTCCGGCTTCTCGGCGGTGAAGCGGCGTTCCACGAGATCGTCATGCACCGCAGGCCCTGGTTTGGAGTACTTGCGTTTCCGGGTCGTGAACACGCTTCTGATGCTGTTCTGCGAGCACACCCGCCACACACGCCGCTCCGACGCGGCGAACCCGTCAGCGGTCAGCTCGTCAGCGATGAACCGGTAACCGAAGCACAGGTCGTCCTCGTGCACGTCGAACGCGGCGTTGACCAGGTGGGCGTCGTCCCAGTCGCGCTGCGACACGGGCTCGGCGAGCCACTGGTAGTACGCCTGCTTGCTGAAGCCGAGGACCCCGCACGCCACCGCGACCGGCACCCGCAAAGGGGTGCCGGCCGCGGCAAGGTCGCGGACGAGCGGGAACATCATTTTTTCGGCATCGACCCGAGCTTCAGATTCGCCTGAGACAGATACGCCGCCGCGCGCCGCAGCACCTCGTTCTCCATCTCCAGCTCCTGGATCCGCTTCATCGCCTGCAGCATCTCCCGGCGGTCCTCCGGATCCGCCGACGGGGTGAACCCTCGGTCCTCGAGCTCAGCGTTCTTCACCCACACCTGCAACGCAGATTTCGAAACGCCCAGGTCACGAGCGACCTGCTTCTGCGTCATCCCCTGCGTAAGCACCAACGAGACAGCGTCCCGCTTGAACTCATCCGTGTACTTCGTCGGCATGACAGCCATCCTCCCAGCGCAACCTCAAAGATCACGCGGTCCAGGAGTCAACCAAACCTTCAGCAGTCCCTCACGTCCACGTGCACCAGCGACCCGGGGTGCGCGTGCTCGTAACGACGGATCGGTTCGCCGGTCGCCCGGTCGACGTGCGACAGCCGATTCAATCGAGCAGTGGTGAGGATGCGGTGGACGGTGGAGGGCGCGATCCCGAGCCTCGCTGATAGTTGAACTGGCCCTTCCCGCAACCTGATCCGCAGGTTGACGCACCGCTTCGTGACGGGCTTGCTCGTCTTGTTCGGCGAGCTCTTCGGGCGCGAGGACCGGTCGTGCATGGGCTCGCCGGCGCGGTAGCGGTCGACCCAGCGTTTCACGGTCGGCCACGAGACCTGGAATCGGGCGGCGGCCTCACTGATCGGCCAGCCCTCCTCGACGACGAGTTGGGCAACCTTCAGACGGTGACGCGGTGTGAGGGCAGCGTTGGGATGGGACATAGCATCTTTCGGTACGGGACGGCGCCGCGGCATCCGCCGCTGTCAGGCCGGATGCTGCACGTGGATGCGTAGGGCGTTCGCGGCGAACTGCGCGGCTTCTGGGCTGCCGAAGGTTTGGTGGAAGTCGGGGTTGGTTTCGTAGAGGTCGGCCATGCCTTGCACCATTGCGGCGGATCGTTCGGCATCGCCGGCGTGGGTGGGTGTCCCGGGGATGTCAGCGAACCAGGCCACGTGGTCGGCAGCGTGCGCTTGAGCAACTGGTGAGCCGGGTGTGTGGCCGGCTTCGTGGATTTCTGCCCACCGCGTGAGCAGGGCCTGGGCGTTGGCCTGCCAGTCGCGTTGCTGTTCCACGGACTTGGCATGCCACCACCGGTTCGACGCGTCGAAGGCCTCGCGTCCCCACCGTCGTACGACCTCGGCCTCGTAGCGGTCGTTGAAGCCTTCGAGCATCACATCCATGCGCGGTTTGCGGCCCTCGCGGCGCATCTGCAGGGTGTGCTTGACCGCGCTGATGCGCCGGTCCAGGGCCTCGCGGTCCTCGGCGAGCTGTGTCAGGTGGGCCTCGAGCGCTTCGACCTCGGCGGTCGGCGTCTCGGGGGCGTCGAGCACTGCGGCGATGTCGGCCAGTGGCATACCCGTGTCGCGGAGCAGAAGGATGCGTTGCAGGCGAGCGACCGCGTCGGGACCGTAGTAGCGGTAGCCGTTGGACCCGACGCGATCGGGTTCAAGCAGCCCGATGCGGTGATAGTGGCGCAGCGTGCGGCCGCTGATGCCTGCGCGTTCAGCGAGCTCGTGCACCGTCCATTCCATCACCGGGCTCCTGTCGATCGACGTGCTGCTCAGTGTGCCGCGTCTGTGGTCAGGCCCAGCCGTGGCAGCGCAATGCGCAGGATATCGGACGCGGGAGTGCGGACGTTTTGGGCGGCCGTGGCGCCCGTGGCGTCGAGGTATTCGCGGACAAGCCGAGCACCGGCTGCATAACCGGCCCCGGTCGGCAAGCCGACAGGCTCGGCACCGAACAGTTGTGCGCTCGAGTCGCCCAGCACCCAGGCGGCGAAGTCTGCCATTCCTGCGACGCCCAGGCCGCTGGCAACCTTCGCCAGGACCTGGTCGTCGGAGCGGGTTTCATCGCGCACGAAGTGGGTGTAGCCGGCGGCGTCATACAACTCGGACGCGAAAACGTCGGCGAGCCCTTCGGACACAACGTGCTCGCCAACCATCACCGTCTGTGGGTCCCACACGATCCCGCCGGGTGAATAGCGCACGTTGTGGTGCAGTTCGTGGACCGCGATCGCCTCGAGGCGATCGAGAACGCGCGAGGTGGGCCAGACGGTGATGGCGATGTAGCCGCTGATGCCGCCGAACCCTGACATCCCTTGCACCTCGTCGACGAAGTGCTGGCTGGTCGGATCTCCCAGGACGAGCAGCACGTTCAGGTCGGGGATGGTCACACCCGGATCGGCAGACGTCAACGCTGCGACCCCGTCCTCGAGGGCCTTCTCGATGCGGGTCCACGCATCGGCCGCGACAAGGGATTCCAGACCTTCGCGGACCTGCTCGATCGCGGAGTCCGGACGGAAGCCGAAGTTCTGCTGGTGCACGGTGGCCATGTCCACGCCGCCGGGGATGAAGTGGTACATCCCGGCCATCGGAGCCCACATGTCACGGATGAGGTCGGCGCGATCCTTCGCGTCCGCCGTCAGGACTCGGTTCATGCCCGAGGCACTGTCAATCATTGAAATGGTCATGACAAGCGACCGTAAACATTGCCGCTACGACAAGGTCAACCGTTTCCTTGATCAATGTCCCCGGTCAGTACATCTAGTTGACGGGGCCGGTCCACTTTTCGCCCGGGCCCGATCCGGGAGCGTCAGGAATGGATGATGCCTCCCGGAAGGCCAGCTGAAGCGTCCGCAGCCCGTCACGCAGGCTACGAGCGTGGACATCACTGATCTCGGGAGCTCCAGCGGTGATAAGACCGGCTAGAGCGTTGATGAGCTTTCGCGCCTCGTCGAGATCAATCTGGCTTTCGGCGTTGTCTGCCAGTCCGCATTTGACGGCGGCGGCGCTCATGAGGTGCACTGCCGCGGTCGTGATGATCTCAACGGCGGGCACATCGGCGATATCGCGTGTGGCCTGGTTAAGGGGGTCTTCGTGCTCGTGGGCGAAGTCGCCCGTGTGCTCGGTCGTGTTCACTCGTTTCCTCTGGTAGACTGTTGCGGTCCTTGAGGATTATCCTCAAGACGAAAGAGGAGATTCTCCCACCCGCGATTGACCGATATTAAGGTTACCGGGTTGTTGCACTCCGCCGGGCCCAGATAGGGATCGGTAGCCAGGGTGCGGTGCGAGACGCAGTTCTGCACGTGTGAATCCTCTCTCGTCGTGTTTCGGCGCCGCCGATACACGGATCAGGTAAATGAGATCAGAGGAGTTCCGCATCAGCGATCCCCGTACCAATGACCGTATCCGGGTTCCGGAGGTTCGACTTGTCGGCCCCAGTGGCGAACAGGTCGGAGTCGTCAAGCTCGAGGTGGCACTGCGCTTGGCGCAGGAAGCTGACCTTGATCTCGTCGAGGTCGCCCCGAACTCGAAGCCTCCCGTGGCCAAGATCATGGATTACGGCAAGTTCAAGTACGAGGCTGCGCAGAAGGCCAAGGAGGCCCGGCGCAACCAGGCGAACACGGTCCTCAAGGAGGTCCGCTTCCGCCTCAAGATCGATGCCCACGACTACGAGACCAAGCGCAAGCGCGCAGAGGGCTTCCTCAAGGGTGGCGACAAGGTCAAAGCGATGATCTTGTTCCGCGGCCGCGAGCAGTCCCGCCCGGAGATGGGCGTGCGCCTGCTGCAGAAGTTCGCCGAAGACGTTTCGGAGTTCGGCGCTGTCGAGTCGAACCCGAAGATCGACGGTCGGAACATGGTCATGGTGATTGGCCCCCTGAAGAACAAGTCAGAGGCCAAGGCCGAGGCCAACGCACAACGTGCTGCCAAGAAGGCGGCTAAGCAGGAGGAAAAGAATGCCTAAGCAGAAGACCCACTCTGGGGCGAAGAAGCGCTTCAAGGTGACCGGCAGCGGCAAGATCATGAAGCAGCAGGCTGGCATGCGCCACAACCTCGAGGTGAAGGCGAGTCACCGCAAGCGCCGTCTGAACCAGGACCAGGTGCTTTCGCCGCACGACACCAAGATGGCCAAGAAGCTGCTCGGCCGCTGAGCCGACGTCCCGTTAGGAAGAAATAGAGAATGGCAAGAGTCAAGCGGGCGGTCAACGCCCACAAGAAGCGTCGGGTTATCCTCGAGCGCGCCGAGGGATACCGCGGTCAGCGTTCACGCCTGTACCGTAAGGCCAAAGAGCAGGTCACGCACTCGCTGGTCTACTCGTACCGTGACCGCCGTCAGCGCAAGGGCGACTTCCGTCGTCTCTGGATTCAGCGCATCAACGCCGCGGCTCGCGCGAACGGTCTCACCTACAACCGGTTCGTGCAGGGCCTTGGGCTCGCCGGCGTCGAGGTCGACCGTCGTATGCTCGCGGAGCTCGCGGTCAACGAGCCTGCGGCATTCGCTGCGCTCGTTGAGACGGCGAAGAAGGCTCTTCCGGCTGACACATCGGCTCCGAAGGCTGACGTCGCGTAGAACATTCATAGACAGTGGAGGCGGACACCAGGAGTGTTCGCCTCCACTGCGTTAACTGCCAATACACTGATGGGATGCTGGAAAATCCTCGCGCCGGTCGAGTCAAAGCCATCGCCAAGCTGTCTCGGAGGTCCTATCGTCAGGAGACAGGTCTCTTCCTCCTCGAAGGTCCGCAGGCTGTCTCTGAGGCACTCACGTGGCGACCTGATCTCGTTGTCGAGCTGTACGCGACTCCCACGGCGGCGGAACGCCACCGCGACGTCGTAGAAGCCGCTGATAATGCCGGAATCTCGTGGGAGTTCGCCAGCGAAGATGTGCTCCTGACGATGAGCGACACGGTTACCCCGCAGGGGTTCGCCGCGGTGTGCCGCCAGCACCCAACAGCTGCCAAGGACATCTTCGATTCGTCGCCCAAGCTTGTCGCGATCCTCGAGGAGGTCCGAGACCCGGGCAATCTCGGAACCATCATCCGTGCCGCTGATGCAGCTGGCGCCGATGCTCTTATCCTGACGGGCCGCACAGTCGACCCGTTCAATCCGAAGGTGGTTCGATCCACGACGGGGTCGCTCTTCCACCTCCCGTTCGCGGTCGGCGCGGACCTGGCCTCCATGACTGCGCGAGCGCGTGCAGGAGGTCTCACGGTGCTTGCCGCCGACGTCAAAGGCGAATCTCTGGTCGATGTCCGTCGCGAGGGACTCCTCGCCACTCCGACGGCCTGGGTTTTCGGGAACGAGGCTCGTGGGCTCGATGACGACAAGTTAGCCCTGGCAGACCGTGCCGTGACAGTACCCATCTACGGCCGAGCAGAATCGATGAACTTGGCGACCGCGGCATCCGTCTGCCTGTATGAGTCGGCGTTCGCTCATCACGACCGTGCCTGATCGCTACCTGGTTGCCCATAGGCTACCTTTAGTTACGAATCCGTAACGGGCTCCATTGTCGGGGTCCGTCAGGCCACAAGTCGAATAACGTGAACTCTATGGAATCCAACGATCAGCGGGGATTGTCGGACGGCGACTCTCCCACGGCATTCGAGACGACGAGCAATCCGATCATCGCCGCAAAAGGCGAGCCGCTCGTCGTGGTTGACCACGTTGAGAAGTACTACGGCGACTTCCACGCCCTGAAGGACGTCAACCTCACCGTGAACAAGGGCGAGGTCGTGGTCGTGATCGGCCCCAGCGGCTCTGGAAAATCAACGTTGTGCCGCACGATCAATCGTTTGGAGACCATCAACGCGGGTGAGATCCGAATCGATGGCAAGAAGCTCCCGGAAGAAGGCAAGCGGCTCGCGGAGCTCCGCGCGGATGTCGGGATGGTGTTTCAATCCTTCAACCTGTTCGCGCACAAGACGATCCTCGAGAACGTGACGCTGGGGCCGATGCGTGTGCGGCGGCAGAAGAAGGCGGACGCAGAGAATGCGGCGAAGACACTTCTGAAACGCGTCGGCGTCGAGGCTCAGGCTGCCAAGATGCCGGCGCAGCTCTCCGGCGGGCAGCAGCAGCGTGTCGCCATCGCGCGGGCTCTGGCGATGAAGCCGAAGGTGATGCTCTTCGATGAGCCGACGAGCGCGCTGGATCCGGAGATGATCAACGAGGTGCTCGATGTCATGGTGCAGCTGGCCCACGAAGGTATGACGATGATCGTGGTCACACATGAAATGGGCTTCGCGCGGAAGGCAGCCGATCGCGTGGTCTTCATGGCGGACGGCGAGATCGTTGAAGAGGCGGAACCCGAGGAGTTCTTCACGAACCCACGAACTGACCGCGCAAAGGACTTCCTGTCGAAGCTGCTCACTCATTGAGCCGTAGAGACAGAAGAACGCAGGGGCATCACGCTCCGAGATGAAAGGAAAGCAGATGCGTAAGGGAATCACTCTCCTCGCCGCAGCGGCGGCAGCAGCTCTCGTGCTGTCCGGTTGCGCCGGCGAGGAGCCTGGCGGGGGACCGGGCGGCTCCGGCGACAAAGCTGATACGTCAAAGCTGTACGAGGTCAACGAGAACGTCGACCTCGAGGGCAGCCCCACGTTCGACGCGGCCACGAAAGCCGGCAAGATCAAGATCGGCGTCAAAGAAGACCAGCCAGGCCTTGGATACAAGGACGCGGTGAGCGGCGACCGCACCGGTTTCGACATCGAGATCGCAAAATGGATGGCAGCTTCGCTCGGTTTCTCGGAAGATGAGATCACCTTCGAGGCGATTCCAAGTGCCAACCGTGAGCAGGCGCTCGTGAACGGCGACATCGATATGTACGTCGGAACGTACTCGATCACCGACGAACGCAAAGAGATGATCGACTTCGCCGGCCCCTACGTGATCACGGGTCAAGGCCTTCTGGTGCTGAAGGACAACGAGGACATCAAGAGCGAGGACGACCTCGCGGGCAAGAAGGTGTGCTCGGCAACCGGTTCGACGCCGATCCAGAACATTCGGGACAACTTCCCGAAGGCGAAGCCCGTGGAGTTCGACGTCTACTCTCAGTGCGTCGATGCATTGAAGGACGGCTCCGTGGACGTCGTGACGACGGATCAGCTCATCTTGCTCGGTTACGCCTCGCAGGAGCCAGACGAACTGAAGGTCGTGGGCGAGCCCTTCACGACTGAGAAGTACGGGATCGGCCTGCCCAAGGGCGACGACGCGTTGCGCCACTACCTCAACAAGGTTCTGACCGACGGGTCCGATGTCTGGCAGGGAATCTACGACGCGACGCTCGGCGCTTCAGGAGTCAAGGCGGAGCAGCCGAAGGTCGACGACTACTAAGCCGAAAGCGCGCCGGGCGGCGGGCAATCGCCGCCCGGCCCTGACTTCTTACCCACCTGAGCAGAGGGAGCCCCCGTGGACGTCTTGCTTGACAACCTCGACATCTTCATTCGAGGCTTCAAGACCACGATCGTGCTGTTCCTGTGGTCCGCGCTTTTCTCAACAGCGCTGGGCATCATCGTCGGCACTATGCGCGTCTCACCCGTTCCGATCATGCGCGGCGTGGGCACTGCTTACGTGAACCTGATCCGGAACACTCCGCTGACGCTGCTCTTCTTCTTTTTCGCGTTCGGCTACCCGAAGCTCGATTTGTGGGATATGTCGTACGAGACACTCGCGATCATCGCCCTGAGCATCTACACGGCCACGTACATCGCGGAGGTGCTTCGCTCGGGGTTCAACACGGTGCCAGTCGGGCAGGCAGAAGCCGCGCGCGCGATCGGCCTGTCATTCGTGCCGACAATGACGACAGTGGTGCTCCCGCAGGCTTTCCGCGCGGTGATCCCGCCCTTCATGAGTGTGCTGATCGCACTGTTGAAGAACACGACGGTCGCCGCAGGATTCTCGGTGGCGGAGGCCGGAGCGATCCGCGCATATGCTTCCGAGCGCGGTGAGCCGGCCATGATCGTGCTGCTGTGGGTTGCGCTGTTCTTCGTGATCCTGGTGATGATCCTGGCCTTCATCCAACGCAGGCTCGAAGAACGATGGAGGGTTGCACGATGAGTACGGTTCTGTATGACGCGCCCGGCCCACGAGCGAGGATCCGAAACCGCATCCTCGCCGTGGTCACGATTCTCGTCGTCGCGGCCATCCTAGGATTTGTGATCTTCCGGTTCTTCGTCACGGGTCAGTTCACGGCCGAGAAATGGCAGCTCTTCCGCTACACGGCAGTCTGGCGTGCCATCGGAAATGCGACTCTGACCACGCTCTCCGCGTTCATAGTCGCCGCCGTGGGGAGCCTCGTTCTCGGACTCCTGCTCTCCATCGGGCGTGTCTCTTCTCACGCTTGGCTGCGGTGGCCCGTCACCGTTTTCACGGAGATCTTCCGCGCCATCCCCGTGCTGATTCTGATGATGATGATGTACTACGGTCTGCCACCGCTCGGCTTCGACTTCATCACTCCATACGTCGCGGTTGTCGTCGGTCTGATCCTCTACAACGGCTCCGTGCTCGCCGAGGTATTCCGGTCGGGAATCGAGTCGCTGCCACGCGGGCAGTCCGAAGCAGGCTATGCAATCGGGCTCCGCAAGACCGGTGTGATGTCGATCATTCTCTATCCTCAGGCGATTCGCGCGATGATGCCCGTCATCATCTCCCAGCTGGTCGTGGTGCTCAAAGACACGGCGCTCGGTTTCATCGTCACGTTCCAGGAGCTTCTGTACCTTGCGAAGTTCTACGGAAGCCAGGTGGATTACGGGGCGCCGATCATTCCCTCGACGATCATCTTCGGTTCGATCTACATCGGGCTTTGTCTCATCCTCGCCGGTGTGGCGAAATGGGTCGAGGTACGCACGAAACGGAGCAAGCGTCTGCCGCAGGACCCGGATGCAGTCGACGCTATAGGCGCGGCAGAGACGAAGGCCATCGCTACTCAGGCGAACGACTGACGCGCGGCATCCTCGTCTCCTGAGCACCGGTAGACTTGGGGATCGTGTCTGACACCATGCCAATCTCCGAAGAGGCGGTCACCGCCGCTGTCGCGGCTGCGCGCGCAGCGATCGAGGCCGCAGAAACATCCGACGACCTCAAGAAGGTGCGTTCCGAGCACTTAGGCGAAGCATCTCCGCTCGCGCAGTTGAACGGCCAACTCCGCAACGTCCCGAAAGAGCGCAAAGCAGAGTTCGGCAAGCTGGTCGGCGGCGCGAGGGGACAGATCAATAAGCTCTTCGGGAAGCGCCAGGAGGCCATCACCGCCGTTGAGAAGGCCGAGAGACTGAAGTCCGAAGCGGTCGATGTTACAAGTGTGGCCTCCCGGTACACTCCTGGGGCGAGGCATCCTCTCACTATGCTGCAGGACCGCGTCTCTGACATCTTTGTCGGGATGGGGTGGGAGATCGCAGAGGGGCCCGAGGTCGAGAGCGAGTGGTTCAACTTCGACGCTCTGAATTTCGACGCCGACCACCCAGCGCGCGCAATGCAAGACACCTTCTTCGTCGAGCCTCTCGACTCCCACCTGGTATTGCGCACGCATACCTCACCGGTTCAGGTTCGCTCGCTCCTCGAACGCGAACTGCCGGTATACGTTCTGGCTCCAGGACGTACGTACCGCACCGATGAGATCGATGCTACGCACACTCCCGTTTTCAGCCAGTTCGAAGGGCTCGCAGTCGACAGAGGGCTCACAATGGCGCACCTGCGCGGAACACTCGAGCATTTCGCTCGAACGATGTTCGGGGAGGAAGCCAAGATTCGGCTACGACCGAGCTTCTTCCCGTTCACAGAGCCGAGCGCCGAGCTCGACCTCTGGCACCCGACGTTCACGGGAGGGGCCCGCTGGATCGAATGGGGCGGGTGCGGAATGGTGAATCCGAACGTTCTCCGGGCAGCAGGAATCGACCCCGAGGAGTACAGCGGATTCGCTTTCGGCATGGGCATCGAGCGCACGCTCATGTTCCGCAACGACATTCATGACATGCGCGAGATCGTCGAGGGCGACGTGCGCTTCTCCCAGCAATTCGGAATGGTGGTGTGACAATGCGCGTTCCCTTGAGCTGGCTCGCCGAGTATGTAGAACTGCCCGCGGATACAACGCCGGAGGCTGTGCAGTCGGCCCTGGTGAAGGTCGGACTCGAAGAGGAAGACATCCATCGGTTCGACCTGTCCGGACCAATCGTGGTGGGAGAGGTTCTCGAGTTCGTCGAAGAGCCGCAGAAGAATGGCAAGGTCATCCGGTGGTGCCAGGTTCGAGTAGCGCCCGACGGCGAAACAGCCGCCGATGGCGGTGAATCTGTGCATGGCATCGTGTGCGGGGCGCATAACTTCGCCCCTGGAGACAAGGTTGTTGTGACGCTTCCGGGCGCTGTGCTTCCTGGTCCGTTCCCTATCGCGGCACGGAAGACCTACGGACATCTCTCCGACGGAATGATCGCGTCTGTGCGGGAGCTCGGGCTGGGCGATGATCACGAGGGCATCCTCGTGCTCGCAACACTGGGAATGGACCCTGAGCCGGGCACGGACGCTATCTCTCTGCTCGGCCTTGACGACGAGGCTATCGAGATCAACGTCACGCCTGATCGCGGCTACGCGTTCTCGATCCGCGGCGTCGCCCGTGAGTATGCCCACGCAACCGGGGCGACCTTCACCGACCCTGCCAAGCGCGACGTACCCACGCTTGATGGAACCTTCCCTGTGACCATCGACGATGGTGCTCCGATTCGCGACAGACAGGGATGCTCCGTGTTCACGACGCGAATCGTGCGAGACGTTGACCCTGCACGCCCCACACCCGCATGGATGCGATCGCGACTCACGCTCGCCGGCATCCGCTCTGTGTCGGTTCTTGTGGACATCACGAACTATGTGATGCTCGAGCTCGGGCAGCCGATTCACGGTTACGATCTGGACCGGCTGACCGGGGGAATCACCGTACGGCGCGCGGCCAAGGGCGAGAAGCTCACCACTCTCGATTCCACAGAGCGCGTGCTCCACGCGGAGGATCTGCTCATCACTGACGGCAGCGGGCCGATCGGTCTGGCGGGAGTGATGGGAGGTGCCACGACTGAGATCAGCGACGCTACGACGAATGTTCTCGTGGAAGCAGCCAACTTCGACCCGGTATCGATTGCGCGGACTGCCCGTCGACACAAGCTTCCGAGTGAGGCGTCGAAAAGATTCGAGCGTGGGGTAGACCCGAAGATCACCCAGGCGGCTGTCGATCGCGTCGTCGAACTCATTCAGAAGTACGCCGGGGGCACTCCGACCGACAGCGGTTCGGTCTATGACGAGGCGCCTGAACGGGATCGTATTCTCCTGCCGAGCGGATTCGCTTCCGCTCTCGTGGGCGTCGACTATTCGGATGCCGAGGAGCGGGACGCTCTCGTCGAGATCGGTTGCGAGGTGTCCATCGTGGACGGCGGCCTGAGTGTTTTGCCGCCGAGCTGGCGTCCCGACCTTGTCGGCAAGGCTGACCTGGTGGAGGAGATCGCGCGCATCGTCGGCTATGACCGCATTCCGAGTGTGCTGCCCGTTGCGCCTCCGGGTCAGGGCCTGACACGCGGCCAGCGTTCACGCCGTGCTCTCTCGGACGCTCTCGCAGCGGCCGGAAGCACGGAGGTGCTCGCCTATCCTTTCGTCTCCAAGGCGTCGAACGACCTCTTCGGCAGTCCGCTCGAGGGCCGCGTTCCCGCGATCAAGGTGGCAAATGCGCTCGACGCGACTGTTCCTTACCTCCGTACCTCGCTGATCCCCGGTCTCATCGAGATCGCGCACCGGAATCTCTCCCGTGGTCTCACGAACCTGTCTCTCTTTGAGATGGGACTCGTCTTCACACCGGGAACCAAAGAGCGTCTCGGCTCAGACGAGCTGCCGTCAGGAACCGATCGTCCGAGCGACGAGCAGCTTGACGCGTTGTTCGAGGGGATTCCCGCTCAGCCACGTCATGTTGCAGTTCTCGAACTGGGAAATGTGATCGAGAAGCAGCCTGGCCAGCCTGCGGTCTCAGCCTCGCTGAGCGATGCCCTCGCGCGAGTAGGTCAGATCGGGCTGGCACTCGGAGTTCGAATCGACGCTGTCCAGGGCACACACAAAGCACTGCATCCAGGCCGTACGGCCGAGCTTCGGGTGAACGGACTTCACGTCGGCTTCGCGGGCGAGCTCTTGCCGGACATTGCCGAGGACCACGACCTGCCACGCGTCGTAGCTGTCGCGGAACTCGATATCGATGCGCTCATCGCCTCAGGCGGCGAGGTCGTCGCTACGCACAGCATCCTCACTCAGCCTGCCGCAACCCAAGATCTCTCGCTTCTTGTCGCGCGCGACGTGCCCGCGGGGGACGTGCTGGCAAGCGTGCGGGAAGGAGCGGGCGAGCTTCTCGAAGACATCCGTCTGGTCGATGACTACCGAGGCTCAGGTCTGGGCACGGACGAGAAGAGCCTGACGTTCGCTCTGCGCTTCCGAGCTGCAGATCGGACACTCACTGCCGCTGAGGCATCAGAGGCGAAACTCGCCGGCGCTTCTCGCGCACATGAGCTCTTCGGGGCGGCGATCAGAGACTGAGCAGCGCAAAATTGACACTCCGCGGAGTGGTGAGGCCGCTATGAGCCGCCTCACCATTCCGCGATCGTCTGAGCCGGATGCCGTGATCGACACGTTCACGGACTGGATCGACGAGCAGAGTCTCACCCTGTATGCGTCTCAGGAAGAGTCACTGCTTGAGATCGCGAGCGGCAGCAATCTGATCCTCTCGACCCCGACGGGTACGGGCAAGTCTCTCGTCGCGATCGCTGCGCACCTGCATTCGCTTGCGCGCAGGGAGCGGAGCTTCTACACAGCGCCGATCAAAGCGCTGGTGAGTGAGAAGTTCTTCAGTCTCGTCGACACGTTCGGCGCAGAGAACGTCGGGATGATGACCGGAGACTCGAGCGTCAACCCTGACGCACCGATCATCTGCTGCACAGCGGAGATACTGGCTAACCTGGCTCTTCGACAAGGCCCAGATTCTCAGGTCGATCAGGTCATCATGGACGAGTTCCACTTCTACGGCGACCCAGATCGCGGCTGGGCCTGGCAGGTGCCGCTTCTCACCCTGAATGAGAGCCAGTTCGTGCTGATGTCAGCCACGCTGGGCGACACGGCCGAGCTCGCGAAAGATCTCACACGTCGCACGGGGCGTGAGACTGCACTCGTGACGGGGACGGTCCGACCTGTGCCGCTCACGTTCCACTACGAGACAGCCCCCATTCACGAGACGATCGACGAGCTTCTGCACACGGATCGGGCCCCGGTTTACATCGTGCATTTCTCCCAGGCTCAGGCGATGGAGCGCGCAGGGGCACTGACAAGTCAGAGGGTGGCGTCGAAGGAGCTCAAAGCACGCATCGCGGAGGCGATAGGCGACTTTCGGTTCACCACCGCCTTCGGCAAGACGCTCTCTCGACTGCTGCGAGCTGGAATCGGCGTGCATCACGCAGGAATGCTTCCCAAGTATCGCCGCCTTGTGGAGCAACTGGCGCAGCAGGGGCTGCTCCCGGTCATCTGCGGTACCGATACGCTCGGCGTCGGTATCAACGTGCCGATCAGGACAGTGCTCTTGACTGCCCTCACGAAGTTCGATGGCACGCGCATGAGACAGCTCAACGCTCGTGAATTCCATCAGATCGCTGGGCGCGCCGGCCGCGCGGGTTTCGACGCCGCAGGAACAGTCGTCGCACAGGCGCCCGAGCACGAGACCCAGAACATCAAAGCTCTCGAGAAAGCGGGCGACGACCCCAAGAAGCGCCGAAAGATCATTCGGAAGAAGGCGCCGGAAGGGTTTGTCTCGTGGGGTCGCGGATCTTTTGATCGTCTGATCAGCGCGGAGCCAGAGCCGTTGGTCAGCCACATGCAGATAACGAGCGCGATGCTGATCAACGTCATCGCACGGGGCGGAGACGTCTTCTCAACCGTGCGCCAGCTCATCTACGACAACCACGAGCCGTCCTCTCGTCAGCATGATCTTGCGCGACGGGCCCTCGGAATCTTCCGCACGCTCAGGGACGCAGGCATCGTCGAGTCAGGGGAATCAGGGATCAGGCTCACCGTTGACCTTCCTGCCAACTTCGCGCTGAATCAGCCGCTGTCGCCATTCGCCCTTGCGGCTTTCGAACTGCTGGATCCAGAGTCGCCGAGGTATGCGCTCGACATGATCTCCGTCATTGAGTCAACTCTCGACGACCCGCGGGCGGTGCTGAACCAGCAGGAGTTTCTTGCGCGCGGCGAGGCCGTTGCCGAGATGAAGCGAGATGGCATCGAATACGACGAGCGCATGGAACGTCTTGAGCAGATCACATGGCCCAAGCCGCTCGATGAACTGCTGGGCCAAGCGTTCGAAACTTTCCGCGCGTCCCAGCCCTGGGTGGCCGACTTCGAACTGTCGCCGAAATCGGTCGTCCGAGACATGTACGAGCGTGCGATGACGTTCGCAGACTTCGTTCGTCACTATCAGCTGGGGCGTTCCGAGGGGGTAGTGCTTCGATATCTGAGCGATGCGTTTCGAACGTCACGACAGATGATTCCAGACTCCGCTCGCTCGGATGAGCTCACTGACATCATCGAGTGGCTCGGTGCGCTGGTCCGGCAGGTCGACTCGAGTCTCCTCGATGAATGGGAGGAGATGACACACCCGGATGCTGCGAAGCACGCCGTGTCTCAGGATTTCCCTTTTCCGGCGTCTCGCGGGATCTCTGCGCAAGTCCGTGCCTTCCGCGTGCTCGTGCGTAACGAGATGTTCCGCCGCGTGCAGCTCGCCGCTCGCGAAGATTACGAGGCGCTCGGACAGCTCGACGGCGCCTGCGGCTTCGACGAGGATCGCTGGGCGTCCAGCATCGGACCGTATTTCGACGAGCACGACGAGATCCTGACGGGTGCGGAGGCACGCGGACCCCTCCTTTTCTCGGTCGAGGCAGACGGCCGGACATGGCGTGTCAGACAGACAATCGATGATCCCGCGGGTCATCACGATTGGGCAATTTTCGCCTCCGTGGATCTCGAGGCATCAGACGAGGCCGAGGCGCCGGTCATCGCGATCACTGAGATCGGGAGGATGTGACTTCGATTGGCGCACACGGGGCACAGCACGGTATTGTCGACCCATGCTCGACGCTACACGCCATCTCGCCGTTTCCTCGGCGCTGCGTGGTCTGCGTCGACGTCGTGTCACCGGGCGAACCTCGGCGACGCTTGCCGTGCTGCTGTGAAGCGGGCACGAGTGGGCGCCGCCGCCTCGAAAGCAATCCGCCCACTCAATAAGGTAGAAGCATGACATTCTCGGTCGCTGTCGCTGGCGCATCTGGATACGCCGGTGGAGAACTTCTTCGGATCCTCGCAGAGCATCCACATTTCGACATCACGACGGTCACCGCGCACTCCAACGCGGGTGCTCCGCTGATCTTGCTCCAGCCGCATCTTCGTTCGCTCCGTCACTTGACGCTAGGTGACACGACGCCGGAGACTCTCGCGGGCCACGACGTCGTCTTTGTGGCGCTGCCGCACGGCAAATCGGGCGAACTCACGGAACACCTCGATGACAATACGCTCGTCATCGATTGCGGAGCCGATCATCGTCTCGCCGATGAGGCCGCCTGGGATGCGTTCTACGGTGGCGACTACCACGGAGCGTGGGAATACGGAGTCCCCGAGCTCATCGTCGGCGACAGCCGGCAGCGAGAGGCGCTGCGTGGAGCACGACGTATCGCGGCTCCGGGGTGCAACGCGAGCACGGTCGAGCTCTCCCTCGCTCCCGGCGTCGCAGCGGGCGTCATCGAGTCCACGGATATCGTCTCCGTGCTCGCTGTCGGTCCATCGGGCGCCGGCAAGAGTCTCAAACCGCACCTGCTCGGAAGCGAACTCATGGGGACGGCAAACCCCTACGCTGTCGGCGGAACGCATCGACACATCCCGGAAATCGCGCAGGGCCTGCGCTGGGCGGGTGCCGACGATGTGTCGCTCTCCTTCACGCCTGTACTCGTGCCTATGGCGCGCGGCATACTCGCCACGTCAACAGCTCGCCTAACCCCCGGTACGAGTGCCTCATCTGTACGAGAGGCATGGGAAGCTGCTTACGAAGATGAGACCTTCGTGCAGGTGCTTCCGGAGGGTGTGATGCCTCGGACGGCGGACGTGCTCGGTGCGAATACAGCGCTCATGGGTCTCGCTGTGGATGAAGCCGCGGGACGTGTCGTCGTCGTGGCCGCTGTCGACAACCTGGCCAAGGGAACCGCGGGGGCCGCGATTCAGTCGGCGAACATCGCATTAGGACTGCCCGAGTCAACGGGCCTGACTGTGAACGGAGTTGCCCCGTGAGCGTAACCTCACCTCAGGGATTCACCGCTGCCGGAGTGCCGGCCGGTCTCAAAGAGACGGGCGCGCGAGACCTCGCTCTGATCGTCAACACCGGTCCCCGTCAGGCTGCGGCCGCAGTGTTCACGAGCAACAGAGCTGTCGCGAACCCAATCCTGTGGTCACGCCAAGCGGTCGCTGACGGCATAGTCTCGGCGATTGTCCTCAACTCAGGCGGAGCGAATTGCTTCACAGGCGAGCAGGGGTTCCAAACAGCACACGCGACGGCTGAAGCCGCGGCCTCCGCTCTTGGAGTGTCCGCGGGGGACGTTCTCGTCTGCTCAACCGGTCTCATTGGGGACCAGCTCGACCGCGCACGCGTCGAATCAGGGGTCAAGGATGCCGCTGACGCGCTCTCCTCGGACGGAGGAGTCCATGCGGCTGAGGCGATCATGACGACGGACACCCACGCGAAGACCGCGACACGAAGCGGAGCAGGCTTCACAATCGGCGGCATCGCGAAGGGGGCGGGTATGCTCGCGCCGGGGCTGGCGACCATGCTCGTCGTGATCACAACAGACGCAGACCTCGATGCTCGTGCCTTGGATCGTACACTCCGCGCGGCCACACGAGTGACGTTCGATCGTCTGGACTCTGACGGCTGTATGTCGACGAACGATCAGGTGACGCTCCTCGCGTCCGGAGCTTCCGGCATCGTTCCCGATGAGCAGGAGTTCACCGCCGTGCTCACGGAGCTGTGCGCCGATCTTGCGCGTCAGCTGCAGTCCGACGCGGAGGGCGCGAGTCACGACATCACCATTACGGTGAGCGGGGCCCGGTCGCAGGAGGACGCCCTCGAGGTCGCTCGCTCCGTGGCGCGCAATAACCTCTTCAAAACGGCGATTTTCGGCAATGACCCGAACTGGGGGAGAGTACTCGCCGCGATCGGCACGACGTCGGCCGAGTTCGATCCGTTCGATGTCGACGTCACGATGAACGGCGTGCGCGTCTGCCACGCTGGCGGCCCCGATCAGCCTCGTGAACTCGTCGACCTTGAGCCTCGAGAGTGCACGGTCGACATCGACCTGCGTGTCGGGTCCGAATCGGCGTTCATCATGACGAACGACCTGACCCACGATTACGTTCACGAGAACAGCGCGTACTCGAGCTGACCGCCATGACTCAACACACAACTCAGCTCTCACGGGACGTGGCGCAGGAGCGCGCCGCCGCTCTCATCGAGACGCTGCCGTGGCTGATGCGATATCGCGGTGCGATCGTCGTGGTCAAATTCGGCGGCAACGCGATGGTATCCGACGACCTCAAAAAGGCTTTCGCGGAAGACATCGTCTACCTCCATCACGTGGGGCTGCATCCCGTCGTCGTTCACGGGGGCGGTCCGCAGATCTCGCGTGCGCTCGGCGCGGCGGGAATCACGAGCGAATTTCGCGGTGGTTACCGCGTGACCACCCCTGAGGCGATGCAGGTCGTACGCGACGTGCTTCGCAACGAGGTCAACTCAGAGCTCGTCGACCTCCTCAACGCACACGGCGACCTCGCGGTCGGGCTCTCGGGAGAAGACGCCAATCTCTTCACCGGGCGGCGCCGTGGCGCAGTTGTCGACGGGGTCGAGGTCGATCTCGGTCGCGTCGGAGACATCGTTCATGTCGATCCGACGGTCGTGCACAGTGCGATCGAGGCGGGAAGGATTCCCGTCGTCTCCTCGATCGCGCCGGAGGATGGAGATCTGGCGCGCCCGTTGAACGTCAACGCGGATGCGGCGGCAGGCGCATTGGCCGCGGGGCTGACGGCCAGCAAGCTGATTGTCCTGACCGACGTCGCCGGGCTCTACAGCGACTGGCCGGATACGAGTTCACTAGTGACGAGCATCTCCGCGGCCGAGCTGGCGGAGCTGATGCCGCGTCTGGAATCAGGCATGATTCCGAAGATGACGGCCTGTCTTGAAGCGGTGGAGGGCGGCGTCTCATCCGCATCCATCATCGATGGTCGGGTTCACCACTCGATTCTCTTGGAGCTTTTCACCGGTCCGGGAGTCGGAACTGAAGTGACGAAGGAGAAGTCATGACCTCGTGGAGAGATCGCGTCGAGCGCGATATGGTCCATGCGTTCGGGCCATCGCAGGGCCTTCTGGTCCGCGGCGAGGGCGCATACGTCGAAGATGTCGAGGGCAAGCGTTATCTCGACTTCCTGGCGGGCATTGCGGTCAACGTGCTCGGTCACGCGCATCCCGTCTTGGCCGACGCGATCGCACAGCAGGCGAAGACGCTCATCCATGTCTCGAACTTCTTCTCGACCCCTCCTCAGCTCGAGCTCGCTGCTCGCCTGAAGCGGTTGACAGGGGCAGGGGAGACCGGTCGTGTTTTCTTCGCAAACTCGGGAACCGAGGCCAACGAAGGCGCGTTCAAGCTGGCCCGCTTGAACCGGGGTGAGGACGGGCGTCGCACGCGCGTGCTCTCCATGAAGAACTCCTTCCATGGCCGGACGATGGGGGCACTTGCGCTGACGGGGAAGCCCGCGATGCACACTGATTTTGAACCGCTGCCCGGAGGTGTCGAGTACATCGACACCACGATCGAGGCGTTAGAGGAGGCGTTCGACGAGACGGTCGCAGCCGTGATCCTCGAACCGATCAAGGGTGAAGCGGGCGTTCTCGAGGTTCCGGACGCTTTCCTTCAGCGAGCACGCGCGCTCACGTCCAAGACCGGAGCGCTCCTGATGATCGACGAGATCCAGACCGGTGTTGGTCGAACTGGCGGCTGGTTCGGGTATCAGCGTTCGGGGATAGTGCCCGACGTCGTAACCGTTGCTAAGGGGATCGCCGGCGGCGTCCCGATGGGCGCTGTGGTGACGTTGGGCGCGGCGAGCGAACTCATCCATCCGGGGCAGCACGGTACGACGTTTGGAGGCAATCCTCTCGCGACCGCGACGGCGAACGCGGTTCTCGGTGAGATCGAGACTGCTGGGCTCGTAGAGAATGCTGCGCGCCGCGGTGACGAGCTCGTCTCGATGATCGCCGGGTGGAAGCATCCGCTCGTCACCGGAGTGCGGGGCCGAGGTCTTCTTCTGGGCATCAGCCTGGGGGCCCCTGTCGCCAAGAAGCTGCACGGCGAAGCACTCGAGCGCGGACTCATCGTCAACGCCCCCAACGACGAGACGATACGACTTGCCCCACCGCTCATCATCGGTGAGGCAGAACTCTCCGACTTCGAAGCACGTTTCACGGCCGCGCTGTCAGCCGTGAGCCATTGACCACCATCTATTCCGAAAGAGCACTATGACCCGACACTTCCTGCGCGACGACGACATTTCGCCCGAGGAACAGAACGAGATTCTCGATCTTGCGCTCAGGCTCAAGGCGGACCGCTACTCTGCGAAACCGCTTGCGGGTCCCCAGACCGTTGCGGTCATCTTCGACAAGTCGTCGACGCGCACGCGCGTGTCATTCGCTGTCGGAATCTCAGATCTCGGTGGGTCGCCGCTCATCATCTCCACCGCGAACAGCCAGCTCGGGGGCAAGGAGACTCCGAGCGATACTGCTCGGGTCCTCGAGCGCATGGTGTCCGCGATCGTCTGGCGCACCTACGGGCAGTCAGGTCTTGAGGAGATGGCGAACGGGACAGCGGTGCCCGTCATCAACGCGCTGTCGGATGATTTCCACCCGTGCCAACTCCTCGCAGACCTGCTCACGATTCGCGAGCATAAGGGGCGGCTCGCAGGCCTCACGCTGACGTTCATCGGCGATGGTGCGTGCAACATGGCGCAGTCGTATCTGCTGGCTGGGGCGACAGCGGGGATGCATGTACGCATCGCGTCGCCCAAGGGCTATGCGCCGACCCCCGCGGTGGTGGCGGATGCCGAGAAGCGGGCAGAGCTCACCGGCGGGTCCATCACTGTTCTCGAGGACTCGCGTGTCGCGGCATCCGATTCTGATGTCGTCGTTACCGATACCTGGGTGTCGATGGGCAAGGAGGAAGAGAAGGCTGCACGCCTCGATTCGCTCGCGAGCTACCGGGTCGACACAGAGCTGATGTCGCACGCGAAGGATGACGCGGTGTTCATGCACTGCCTGCCTGCTGATCGTGGATTCGAGGTCTCCGCGGAGGTCATCGACGGACCTCAGAGCATCATCTGGGACGAGGCAGAGAACCGGCTGCACGCGCAGAAGGCTCTCATGGTCTGGCTGCTGGAACAGGCCTGAACGGAGGAGAACATGACGACGAACCGTGCAGGAGAGGCTGGAGCGCTGTGGGGCGGACGCTTTGCGGGCGGCCCTTCGCCAGAGCTTGCTCGACTCAGCAAGTCCACTGACTTCGACTGGGAGCTCGCGCATTACGACATCCGCGGATCGAAGGCCCACGCGAAGGCACTCGCCCAGGCGGGCTATCTGTCTGATGGCGAGCTGACGGACATGATCGCGGCGCTCACAGAGCTCGATGAACGCGTTGCTGACGGCCGATTCACAGCCGCAGAGTCTGACGAAGACGTCCACAGTGCGCTCGAGCGCGGGCTCATCGAGGTCGCTGGGGCTGAGCTTGGCGGAAAGCTTCGTGCTGGGCGGAGCAGAAACGATCAGATCTCCACTCTCGTGCGTCTGTATCTTCGTGATCATGCGCAGGTGATTGGTGCTCAGCTCGTCCAACTCATCGATGCGATCGTGTCGCAGGCGGAGGCGAATTCTGCCGCCCCGCTGCCCGGACGGACGCATCTTCAGCACGCGCAACCGGTGCTGCTGTCGCATCACCTGCTTGCGCATGCCTGGCCTCTCGTACGAGATCTGGAGCGCCTCCGGGACTGGGGAGCCCGGGCATCGGCGTCGCCCTACGGCGCGGGCGCACTCGCGGGAAGCACGCTCGGTCTCGACGCGGCGCTCGTCGCGGCCGAGCTGGGTCTCGACCGTCCGAGCGAGAATTCGATGGATGCCACGGCGAGCCGTGACGTGGTGGCAGAGTTCGCGTTCATCACCTCGATGATCGGCATCAATCTGTCCCGTTTCTCGGAGGAGATCATTCTTTGGAACACGCGCGAGTTCGACTATGTCACGCTCGACGACGCCTACTCGACCGGGTCGAGCATCATGCCTCAGAAGAAGAACCCCGATATCGCAGAGCTTGCGCGTGGCAAGTCGGGGCGACTCATCGGCAACCTGACGGGGCTTCTCAGCACTCTCAAGGGTCTGCCGCTTTCGTACAACCGTGACCTCCAGGAGGACAAGGAGCCGGTCTTCGACGCCGTCCAGACGCTGGAGGTGCTGCTTCCCGCATTCACTGGAATGATCGCGACTCTCCGTTTCAACACTGAACGTATGGCGTATCAGGCCCCGCAGGGCTTCTCGCTCGCGACGGATGTCGCGGAGTGGCTCGTCAAGCAGGGAGTCGCGTTCCGTGACGCACATGAGATCAGCGGCGAGCTGGTCCAACACTGCGAGCAGCGTGGCATCGGATTGGACGAGCCGGATGACGAGACGCTCGCGAGCATCTCACCGCACCTCACGCCCGACGTTCGGAGCGTGCTGACGGTCGCCGGGTCCATTGCGAGCCGGTCTGGTGCGGGCGGGACCGCGCCAGACCGCGTGGCGGAGCAGCTGACGGCTCTCACGACTCGAGTTGCCGAGCTCAGCAGAGCACTGGGAACCGCCGACTGACGATGCGTCTTGATGATCGTTCCGCGTTGGAGGGCTCGGCGGTTGACCTCGCGCCGAAGCTCCTCGGCAGCCTGATCACACACACGACCTCAGAGGGATCGGTGACGATACGGCTGACGGAGCTGGAAGCCTACGTGGGGAACGGCGTCGATCCGGGGTCGCATGCGCATCGAGGCAAGACTCGGCGCAACGCCACCATGTTCGGCCCGCCCGGACATCTGTATGTGTATTTCACTTATGGCATGCACATCTGCGGAAATATCGTGTGCTCGCCGGACGGGCAGCCCGCAGGCGTGCTCATGCGAGCGGGGGAGGTCGTCGACGGAATTGAGTTGGCTCGCGAGCGCCGCACCACGAGCAAGCGCGATCGTGATCTCGCTCAGGGGCCGGGGCGGCTCGGGGTGGCGCTCGGTCTCACAATGGACGATGACGGCTCGAATCTCTTCGGGGAGAGCTTCTCAATCCGCGAAGGGCCGTCTCCCGCAAGTATTCTGTCTGGCCCGCGAACGGGAGTGAGCGGGGCCGGAGGAGGGGCGAGCTATCCATGGCGATTCTGGATCGAGGGTGACCCCACAGTCTCCTCGTACAAGCGGCATCCGAAGGCTGAATAGCCTCATCGCACCGCAAGCAGCCAGATCCCTACAGCTGCGCTTGCCCAGAGCAGGCTCACCAGAGTGCCGATGATGAAGCGCTCGCGTGCTTCAGACACGGCCAGCTCTGTGAATCGTCCCACTCCCTTAATGGCGATGACCACCGCGAACGCGGCTGGGTAGCCGACCATCAGTGCCACACCGACGGCGAGGCGTTCGAGGAATCCGATGACGAGGCCCCCACGCATGACCTCGGTCTGGTGCAGTGGGCGGAGATCCGCGGGGTCTGCGGCTGAGTCTGTGCGTATCAGGATGCCGCCATGGGTGCCGTCTTTGACAGAGCCGCGGGTCGCCGCACTCAGCACCACACTCGCAGCGGGACCGCCTCCTGTCACCGCGAGCAGAAGCGACAGGGCACCGAGCACCATCACCACGGGCATCGGTGGGCCGGGGAACGGCAGGACAGCAAGACCTAGGGATGCTGCGAGAAAGACGGCGGCAAAGATCATCACGCGCGCCCGTGGCTTGCTGAACCCGACGAGCGCAAAGGCGGTCGCCGCTGCGACGAAGAGGACGAGCGCCACCCAGTAGAGGATGACGAGGATGCCGAAAGTGATCATGCGATCTCCTTGCTGTCGAGGTTCAGCGCTTCGAGCATACGAACGAGGGCGCCGACCGCGGCCTCTTCCTGGCGGATTCCGGCCGCTCGTGTGCGAAGGCTCACTGCTCCGGCTGTGATTCCGAGACGTGAGGATGCCTGCGCCTGGCTGAGCCCCTCGGCAAGCAGGTCGTAGACTTCCCAGCCGCCGCGTGTGCGCCGATCGAGCACGAGGATCAGAAGTGACATGAACGCTTCGAAGTCCGAGGTCGTCTGCTCATCGACGGAGGGCCCGGCGGCTGCGGCGAAGCGCAGGCTTCCGGATTTCGCGGTTTCGATCGCGTCTCGCGCCGCGAAGAACGCTTCGCCTGTCGAAGCTCGTGTGCTGTCGGCCAGCGGGAGCTCGACCGTTCCGATGCCGAGGCCGATGCTCCAGCGCTCGTGACGAACGAGCATGAGCATGAGTGTGAGCGCGGCAGCGGCGTCGTCTGTGAGTGCTTGGATTTCGTCGCCCGCGGTGCGTTCAGCAGGAAGTTCGAGAGCATCCCCGAGAGTGGCGTTCACCTCGGCGAGCGTTTCCGCGGCAGCATCCTGAGTGTTCCTGCTGTCGATCTGATCTGCTGTTATAACGAACATGTGGGAGACCCCCAGGTTTAGCCTGAATTGAGCATACTTTAGGTAAAAACCAAAACTCAAGCAAATTGAGGAAATAACCTAAATGTCCTCTCGGACTGCGTTCACGACGCTGGTACTGTAACTACTGTGTCGAACTCCGTTCTCGAGAAGCAATCCAATGACGCCACTTTTGACGATGTGTGGGATGAACTGCGTTGGCGCGGACTCGTCCATGTGTCGACGGAGGAGGAGGCTCTAAAGCGTCTCCTCGCGGGGAAGCCGATCACGTTCTATTGCGGTTTCGACCCAACGGCGGCCAGTCTGCACCTTGGACATCTTGTCCAGCTGCTAACGCTTCGTCGTCTTCAGCTCGCCGGACATCGACCCCTCGGCCTTGTCGGTGGATCGACCGGTCTCGTCGGAGACCCGCGTCCGACTGCCGAGCGCACGCTCAACTCGCGCGAGACTGTCGCTGAATGGGTCACCAGTCTGCAGTCTCAGATCGAGCGCTACCTCAGCTTTGAGGGAGAGAACCCTGCTCGCATGGTCAACAACCTCGACTGGACGGCGAACCTCGCCACCATTGACTTCCTGCGCGACGTCGGAAAGCACTTCCGTGTTGGGGCCATGCTGAAGAAAGACGCTGTGGCTGCGCGTTTGAACTCAGACGCGGGCATCAGCTTCACAGAGTTCAGCTACCAGCTACTCCAGGCGCTCGACTTCCTAGAGCTGTACCGCCGGTACGACTGCGTCCTGCAAACAGGCGGAAGCGACCAATGGGGGAACCTCGTCGGCGGGACTGACCTGATCCATCGTGCCGAGGGCGCGAGCGTGCATGCGTTCGGTACGCCCCTCATCGTCAATTCCGATGGCACCAAGTTCGGTAAGAGCGAGGGAAACGCCATCTGGCTGAACCCGGATATGACGTCGCCTTATGCGTTCTACCAGTTCTGGATCAATACAGCGGATGCCGATGTCGTCGACCGGCTCAAAGTCTTCACGTTCCTCTCGCGAGCTGAAATTGAGGAATACGGCCAGAAGGTCTCCGACGAGCCGTTCCGTCGCGAGGCGCAGAAGAAGCTCGCCTGGGAAGTCACCGCGCTCGTTCACGGTCCAGACGCAGCTCAAGCCGCTATCGACGCCGCAGCAGCGCTCTTCGGGCAGGGCGAGTTGGAAGCACTCGACGACGCCACGCTTGCCGCAGCTCTTGCTGAGGTGCCGCACGCCTCCGGTGCTCGAGACGTTTCGATCGCGCAGCTTCTTGTGGACACGGGGCTCACGAAAAGCCTGGGAGAGGCCCGTCGCGCGGTAGGCCAGGGGGGTATCTACGTCAACAACGTGAAAGTCGCTGATGCAGATGCTCCACCGGCCGAGTTGATCCACGGGCGATTCGCTGTGCTGCGTCGGGGTAAGAAGACTCTCGCAGGTGCAACGATCACAGCCTGAGGGGCCGTGCACTGAGGCGTCGCTTCCGCGAGGAAGCGGCGCCTTTGGCATATGTACCAGGGCGGCGGCGCGTGCGACACGCCCGGGATGCGGGAGGGATTTGCGGCGACCCGGACGTGTGCGTAAAGTATTCATTCGTCGCCACAAAGACGCCGCAGAGCGGAAGAGCTCGCGGGTCTCAATCGGTAGGCAAAATCCCTTCCCACAACGCACCTGATCAGTCAGGTCGCCAGGTGTGGAAGTGGTACGATAGCAAGGTTGCTCCGAGCGGTTGCCCTTTTGTTGGGGTGGTGTTCGGGTGCGTCTGGTCCTTGAGAACTCAATAGCGTGCACATGTCAAATGCCAATTTTTGAACCTCGGCCTGGGCTTATGTCTGGGTTTGAGATTCCTTTGAAATTGATTGATAGCGAATGTCAGCAATGATGTTTGTTTGTCATGGTTGAACTCGTGTTCCTGGCTTTTTTGGTTGGGGGCGTGTTTATGTTTGCTGGCTGGTTTTGCTGGTCAGTGTTTATGCATTTACGGAGAGTTTGATCCTGGCTCAGGACGAACGCTGGCGGCGTGCTTAACACATGCAAGTCGAACGATGAAGCAGGAGCTTGCTCTTGTGGATTAGTGGCGAACGGGTGAGTAACACGTGAGTAACCTGCCCCTGACTCTGGGATAAGCGCTGGAAACGGTGTCTAATACTGGATATGACTCATGGCCGCATGGTCTGTGGGTGGAAAGGGTTTACTGGTTGGGGATGGACTCGCGGCCTATCAGCTTGTTGGTGAGGTAATGGCTTACCAAGGCGACGACGGGTAGCCGGCCTGAGAGGGTGACCGGCCACACTGGGACTGAGACACGGCCCAGACTCCTACGGGAGGCAGCAGTGGGGAATATTGCACAATGGGCGAAAGCCTGATGCAGCAACGCCGCGTGGGGGATGACGGCCTTCGGGTTGTAAACCTCTTTTGGCAGGGAAGAAGCTTTTGTGACGGTACCTGCAGAAAAAGCACCGGCTAACTACGTGCCAGCAGCCGCGGTAATACGTAGGGTGCGAGCGTTGTCCGGAATTATTGGGCGTAAAGAGCTCGTAGGCGGTTTGTCGCGTCTGCTGTGAAATCCCGAGGCTCAACCTCGGGCCTGCAGTGGGTACGGGCAGACTAGAGTGCGGTAGGGGAGATTGGAATTCCTGGTGTAGCGGTGGAATGCGCAGATATCAGGAGGAACACCGATGGCGAAGGCAGATCTCTGGGCCGCTACTGACGCTGAGGAGCGAAAGGGTGGGGAGCAAACAGGCTTAGATACCCTGGTAGTCCACCCCGTAAACGTTGGGAACTAGATGTGGGGGCCTTTCCACGGTCTCCGTGTCGCAGCTAACGCATTAAGTTCCCCGCCTGGGGAGTACGGCCGCAAGGCTAAAACTCAAAGGAATTGACGGGGGCCCGCACAAGCGGCGGAGCATGCGGATTAATTCGATGCAACGCGAAGAACCTTACCAAGGCTTGACATATACCGGAAACGGCCAGAGATGGTCGCCCCGTAAGGTCGGTATACAGGTGGTGCATGGTTGTCGTCAGCTCGTGTCGTGAGATGTTGGGTTAAGTCCCGCAACGAGCGCAACCCTCGTTCTATGTTGCCAGCACGTTATGGTGGGAACTCATGGGATACTGCCGGGGTCAACTCGGAGGAAGGTGGGGATGACGTCAAATCATCATGCCCCTTATGTCTTGGGCTTCACGCATGCTACAATGGC
This sequence comes from Paramicrobacterium salitolerans, assembly GCF_051513965.1. Lineage (GTDB taxonomy): Bacteria > Actinomycetota > Actinomycetes > Actinomycetales > Microbacteriaceae > Paramicrobacterium. The sequence goes on along the minus strand of NZ_CP195847.1, from coordinate 1,634,309 downwards.
CAGTACAATGGGCGGCGATACCGTGAGGTGGAGCGAATCCCAAAAAGCTGGTCCCAGTTCGGATCGTAGTCTGCAACTCGACTACGTGAAGTCGGAGTCGCTAGTAATCGCAGATCAGCAACGCTGCGGTGAATACGTTCCCGGGCCTTGTACACACCGCCCGTCAAGTCATGAAAGTCGGTAACACCCGAAGCCGGTGGCCTAACCCCTTGTGGGAGGGAGCTGTCGAAGGTGGGACCGGTAATTAGGACTAAGTCGTAACAAGGTAGCCGTACCGGAAGGTGCGGCTGGATCACCTCCTTTCTAAGGAGCAACTGCAGCTCGTTTGGGTTGTCAGAGTGCCAGTTCCATGCCGAGTGTGTGTGGCTGGTGAGCTCATGGGTGGAACATTTGATGTGGCTCCGTGCTGCGGGGTGTGGTCTGAGTACGCCGGTTTTTCTGGTTGGAAAGGGTTGTGTCTTGTGGTGTGGGGCGTGCACGTTATTGGGTCCTGAGGGACCGGGCTTTCCCTGCCGTTGTGGTGGGGGTTGCGGGTTTCTTGGACTTGTCTGAGCGCGTTTTGTGCGTGTGAGGGTGAGTGCCGACCGTACGTTGAGAACTACACAGTGGACGCGAGCATCTTTGGGCACATTTTTGTGTCCTAAACATGGTCAATTTTTCTTTGTTGATTTTTTTGATTCATGCTCATGTTGTTTCAAGTTTCTAAGAGCAAACGGTGGATGCCTTGGCATCTGGAGCCGAAGAAGGACGTCGTAATCTGCGATAAGCCTCGGGGAGCTGATAAACGAGCTTTGATCCGAGGATTTCCGAATGGGGAAACCTGGTCAGGCGCTTTCGAGTGTCCTGGTTACTCCCGTCTGAATGTATAGGGCGGGTAGAGGGAACGTGGGGAAGTGAAACATCTCAGTACCCACAGGAAGAGAAAACAATAGTGATTCCGGTAGTAGTGGCGAGCGAACCCGGAGGAGGCTAAACCGGTTGTGTGTGATACCTGTCAGGGGTTGCATGGTCGGGGTTGTGGGACTTTCCTTATCACGCTGACACGTGGTGGGCGTTGTGAATGGTATAGGCGAACGGTTTTGAATGGCCGGTCAGAGAGGGTGCGAACCCCGTAGCCGAAATGCTGTGATCGCGTGGAAAGTATCCCAAGTAGCACGGGGCCCGAGAAATCCCGTGTGAATCTGTCAGGACCACCTGATAAGCCTAAATACTCCCAGATGACCGATAGCGGACAAGTACCGTGAGGGAAAGGTGAAAAGTACCCCGGGAGGGGAGTGAAATAGTACCTGAAACCGTTTGCTTACAATCCGTTGGAGCCTCCTTGTTGGGGTGACAGCGTGCCTTTTGAAGAATGAGCCTGCGAGTTAGTGATACGTGGCGAGGTTAACCCGTGTGGGGTAGCCGTAGCGAAAGCGAGTCTGAATAGGGCGTTGAGTCGCGTGTTCTAGACCCGAAGCGAAGTGATCTATCCATGGCCAGGCTGAAGCGACGGTAAGACGTCGTGGAGGGCCGAACCCACTTCAGTTGAAAATGGAGGGGATGAGCTGTGGATAGGGGTGAAAGGCCAATCAAACTTCGTGATAGCTGGTTCTCTCCGAAATGCATTTAGGTGCAGCGTTGTGTGTTTCTTACCGGAGGTAGAGCTACTGGATGGCCGATGGGCCTCAACAGGTTACTGACGTCAGCCAAACTCCGAATGCCGGTAAGTGAGAGCGCAGCAGTGAGACGGTGGGGGATAAGCTTCATCGTCGAGAGGGAAACAACCCAGACCACCATCTAAGGTCCCTAAGCGCGTGCTAAGTGGGAAAGGATGTGGAGTTGCAGAGACAACCAGGAGGTTGGCTTAGAAGCAGCCATCCTTGAAAGAGTGCGTAATAGCTCACTGGTCAAGTGATTCCGCGCCGACAATGTAACGGGGCTCAAGCACGCCACCGAAGTTGTGGCATTGACATAGGTAACTAAGCCGCACCCTTGTGGTGTTGGTTCAGGTGTGTTGATGGGTAGGAGAGCGTCGTGTGGCCGGTGAAGCGGCGGGGTGACCCAGCCGTGGAGGCTACACGAGTGAGAATGCAGGCATGAGTAGCGAAAGACGGGTGAGAAACCCGTCCTCCGGAAGACCAAGGGTTCCAGGGCCAGGTTAATCCGCCCTGGGTAAGTCGGGACCTAAGGCGAGGCCGACAGGCGTAGTCGATGGACAACGGGTTGATATTCCCGTACCGGCGAAGAACCGCCCGAGCTAATCCAGTGGTGCTAAGAGTCCTAGCCGTTTCTTGAAGCGTCCCCTTTTGGGGGTGTGGATGGTTTCGGTGAACGCTCGACCCCGTGCTGGTGCGGCTAGCGTGTTAACAGGTGTGACGCAGGAAGGTAGTCGGTCCTGGGCGATGGTTGTCCCAGGCCAAGGCTGTAGGCCGGGAGATAGGCAAATCCGTCTCCTATGTGGTTGAGAGCTGAAGGGGAACCCGTAAAGGGTATGATCCGATGATCCTATGCTGCCGAGAAAAGCATCGACGCGAGGTTCTAGCTGCCCGTACCCCAAACCGACACAGGTGGTCAGGTAGAGAATACTAAGGAGATCGAGAGAATCGTGGTTAAGGAACTCGGCAAAATGCCCCCGTAACTTCGGGAGAAGGGGGGCCATCCACTTATTAGGCCTTGCGCCGAAAGGGTGTGGTGGCCGCAGAGACCAGTGGGAAGCGACTGTTTACTAAAAACACAGGTCCGTGCCAAGTCGCAAGACGATGTATACGGACTGACGCCTGCCCGGTGCTGGAAGGTTAAGAGGAACGGTCAACCCTTTGAGGGTGAAGCTGTGAATTTAAGCCCCAGTAAACGGCGGTGGTAACTATAACCATCCTAAGGTAGCGAAATTCCTTGTCGGGTAAGTTCCGACCTGCACGAATGGCGTAACGACTTCCCAGCTGTCTCAACCACGAACTCGGCGAAATTGCATTACGAGTAAAGATGCTCGTTACGCGCAGCAGGACGGAAAGACCCCGTGACCTTTACTACAGCTTGGTATTGGTGTTCGGTGTGGCTTGTGTAGGATAGGTGGGAGACTTTGAAGCGGGCACGCCAGTGTTCGTGGAGTCGTTGTTGAAATACCACTCTGGTCATTCTGGATATCTAACTTCGAACCGTGATCCGGTTCAGGGACAGTGCCTGGTGGGTAGTTTAACTGGGGCGGTTGCCTCCTAAAGAGTAACGGAGGCGCCCAAAGGTTCCCTCAACCTGGTTGGCAATCAGGTGGCGAGTGTAAGTGCACAAGGGAGCTTGACTGTGAGACTGACAGGTCGAGCAGGGACGAAAGTCGGGACTAGTGATCCGGCAGTGGCTTGTGGAAGCGCTGTCGCTCAACGGATAAAAGGTACCTCGGGGATAACAGGCTGATCTTGCCCAAGAGTCCATATCGACGGCATGGTTTGGCACCTCGATGTCGGCTCGTCGCATCCTGGGGCTGGAGTAGGTCCCAAGGGTTGGGCTGTTCGCCCATTAAAGCGGTACGCGAGCTGGGTTTAGAACGTCGTGAGACAGTTCGGTCCCTATCCGCTGCGCGCGCAGGAAATTTGAGAGGATCTGACCCTAGTACGAGAGGACCGGGTTGGACGAACCTCTGGTATGTCAGTTGTCACGCCAGTGGCATCGCTGATTAGCTACGTTCGGGATGGATAACCGCTGAAAGCATCTAAGCGGGAAGCCGGCCTCAAGATGAGATTTCCATCACCCCTTGTGGGTGGAGAGGCTCCCAGCTAGACGACTGGGTTGATAGGCCAGATGTGGAAGCACAGCAATGTGTGTAGCTGACTGGTACTAATAAGCCGATAACTTGATAACAACAACACTTGCGTGTTCGCGTCCACTTTGTGGTTCCTGACGCACGGTCAGAACCAAACAACACACGATGTGTGTTCATAGCGTCAAAGACTGTTACGGCGGTCATAGCGAGAGGGAAACGCCCGGTCACATTCCGAACCCGGAAGCTAAGGCTCTCAGCGCCGATGGTACTGCAGGGGGGACCCTGTGGGAGAGTAGGACACCGCCGGACATAACTTTATAAAACAGTTTGAGGCCACCCCGCACCCCGGGGCGGCCTCAAACTATTTAACCCACCAAAACCGGGTCACACGCCAAAAGCCGCAACGGAACGCGCGCGGTACAGACTCTCTTTCTCGCTCACCGTTGACTCAGACGCATCCCGTAAAATGTTTGTGTCGTACAACGACCGTCAAACTCAATATGCGCATCCGATCTGGAGGACCTGATATGACCGACGCCGACGAATCTGACCGTCCATCTGAGAGACGCCGTCAGCGTTCCCATTCTGATGGTTCGTCGCGTGGGAACGGTGAACGCAGGGTCCAGCGCAGCTCCGGCGATCGCGGGGCAAAAGGACGCCGCGATGTCCGCCGGGACGATTGGGATCGTTCGAATGGTCGACGTGACTCCACCCAACCTCGGTCCAAAGCGAGCAACAGTTCTGGACAGAAAGCCGGCCGTGGTCGCGACGGCCGCCGTGAATGGGATCAGAAGAAGGTTGCGCGGCACGGTCGACGCCGTGACGATCGCGAGCGCAGCGCAGGAGCCGGCTCGTCGTACGGCGACGGAAGTGTCCGCGGCAGTGGCAAACGGAGCGATCGTTTCGATCGTTCGCCGGAGAAGGGGCCATATCGGCCCGTGGAGTCGCGCGGGCGGGCAAGCGACCGGAACGTCGCTGGAGACCGCCGCAGGGGAGACGGTCGTGGAAATCCTCGTCGCGAGAACGGACGTGGACGGGATGACAGACTATGGACTCGAGAGGGGAAGCCGGCACGCGGCGACCGCCGAGCGAAGGAGGAAGCCCGCGAGCTCACTGAGCAGGAGCTCCGTGCTCAGCAGCTGCGATCCGTCCGTCCACATCACGAGGATCCCGAGCTGCCGGATGACGTAACCGAGAACGAGCTTCACCGTTCCGCGCGTAACGAGCTCAAGGCATTGACGAAGGAGAACGCCGAATGGGTGGCGAAGCACCTCGCAATGGTCGCGCGACTCATCGATGACGACCCGGAGCAAGCTCATCAGCACGCGCTCAGCGCATCACGCAGAGCGGGCCGCATCGGAGTTGTCCGGGAAACGCTCGCAATCACCGCCTATCAGACAGGTGACTTCGCACTCGCACTTCGTGAGCTGCGTACCTACCGGAGGATCAGCGGGTCAGACGAGCATCTTCCGCTCATGGTGGACAGCGAGCGCGGCATGGGGCGGCCGGAGCGTGCTCTCGAGCTGGGTCGTTCTGTTGAACGTACGACGCTGAGTCAAGGATCTCAGGTTACTCTGGCAATCGCGATGTCGGGGGCGCGGCTTGATTTGTCTCAGCCTGAACTTGCTCTGAGCGAGCTCCAGATCGAACAGCTGGATGGGAATGTCGCGTACAGCTGGAGCCCGGACCTCTTCCATGCATACGCGGAGGTACTCGAGGAACTGCACCGTGAGTCAGACGCCGCTACGTGGCGTCGCCGTGCCGAGGTGGCCGCGAGAGCCCTTGACGAAGCGCAGCGCGATTCTGAGCGGGAGACTGTGGTAGTGGTTTCAGAGACTATAGAGTCGCCCGGTGAGGACCCCGCTCGTGATGAGCCCTCCGACGACTCGTCGAGCGCGTTGACAGATGAAGACGCGAGTGGTGCGCCAGATGCCGCGCACGGTGCCGGCCAAGAATCGGACGCAGAGGAGGAAGAGCAGAGTGCTGGGTCTGAGGAAGACTAGGACTATGGATCCTCTCGAGGGCGTCGACGCTGTTCTGGCAGATCTGGATGGTGTCGTCTATGCGGGACAGGTCGCTATCCCCCACGCTGTCGATAGCCTCAACCGAGTCGCAGAATCTGTTCGGGTGGGGTACATCACGAACAATGCCTCACGGACCGACGCGGCCGTGGCGGCTCAGCTGTCCGATTTCGGCCTCAGCGTCAGAGCCTCAGACGTCATCACGAGTCCCCAAGCGGCAGTTCGCCTTCTGCGTGGTCGCGTGAGCGATGGCGCCCTGGTTCTCGTCGTCGGCGGGGAGGGTCTCATCGACGAGCTTACGAAAGCAGGGTATCGCGTTACTCGTCGCGCTGAAGACGGCCCGGATGCTGTGGTGCAGGGCTTTGCCCCGGAAGTCGACTGGAACCAGCTCGCCGAAGCAGCATTCGCACTCCAGGATGATCGCGAGGTCAACGACATCCCGTGGATCGCGACCAATACGGATTGGACGATTCCCCGCGAGCGCGGAATCGCGCCCGGCAACGGAACGCTGGTCTCAGCAGTGCATACGGCTGTGGGTCGACTTGCGGAGGTCGCGGGCAAGCCCGAGGTTCCGATCTTCGAGGTGGCTCAGGAGCGCTTCGGGGCGCAGCATCCTCTCTTCATCGGCGACCGCCTCGACACTGACATCGCAGGCGCCAATCGTGCTGGTATGACTTCTCTTCTTGTCCTTACCGGGGTTGATCGGCCGAAGCACGTTCTCGCTGCTGGGACTGATGAACGGCCGGACTTCATCGTCAGCGACCTTCGTGATCTTTTCGAACCGTACCCGGTGACGAATCTGTCACGTGATGGGACGCAAGCGCGCGTTGGAGACAGCGTGGTGCGCATCAGCAACGGAACGGATATCGAGGTCGCCCGAGAAGGCGATTCCGCACTCGACAGATTGCGAGCAGCGAGCGCCGTGATCTGGGCGAGTGGTCGCCAGATCTTTGGGTTCAACGTTCCGGAGAGACTGTATTCAGAGCGCGTCGACAGATGAACGCTGTGTGCGCTTGTAATCTAGAGATGTGACTCAGGAAGGCGAATCTCAGAGCGCGGGCGCGGACGAACTCGTGTCGCGGCTCGAGCTGATCCAGGAGCGTCCGCTCGCGGAGCGTGCGAACGCTTACCGCGCGATCCACGATGAGCTCAGCCGAGTACTGGAGGGCGGCGACCGCGAGGTTTCGTCCCGGTGAATCCCAACCGGCTCGACGCGGTGATGGTGTCGGAAGGGCTCGCCCGATCGCGCGCGGTTGCCGTCGAGCTGATCAAGAGCGGCAAAGTCACGGTCGATGGGCACGTTTCGACCAAACCCTCCACTCCCGTCAGCGCAGGCGTCTCGATCGTTGTCGAAGGCGCGGATCACTACGTGAGCAGGGGCGCGCACAAACTGATCGGAGCGCTCTCAGAATTCGAGATCTGCATCGCGGGACGCACAGCACTGGACCTTGGCGCCTCCACTGGGGGTTTCACACAAGTGCTGCTTGAGCACGGCGCGCGCCGAGTGATCGCGCTTGACGTCGGCCACGGGCAGCTCTCGTCCGCAATCGCTGAAGACCCACGCGTCACCACTGTAGAGGGCTTCAACGTCCGCGACCTCACCCGCTCAAAGCTGAACGCGGTCGCCGGGCAGACGGAGGGCCTCGACCTGGTCGTTGGGGATCTCTCGTTCATCTCGCTTCGTTATGTGTTCGAGCCGCTGCGGGCCACTCTCGTCGACGACGCCGACGTCATCCTCCTCGTGAAGCCGCAGTTCGAGGTTGGACGCACAGGGGTGCGCGAAGGGATCGTTCGAGATCCGCTGCTGCGCGTCGATGCGTTAGAGACCGTGCTGTGGTCCGCATGGGACAGCGGCTTCGGAATCTGCGGGCTTGCGCTGTCGCCCATTGTCGGGACTCACGGCAACGAAGAGTACCTTGTCCACATGCGCACACGAGGAGGCGCGCATCCGACAGAATGGATGCAGCGCGCACACGACTTAGCTGGAGGTGGCTGATGAGCGAGAGCCGATCTATTCTGGTCGTCTCGCACACGGGGCGCGCGGACTCGATCGAAGCCGCGGCGAACGTCATCTCGCAGTTGCGCGAGAGCGGCATCCATCCCGTCCTCATCGATGACGAGCGCATCGAGCTTGCCCGCTCGGGTGCTGACTTGACAGGAGTGTCGACGTTCGATGAAGCGACAGCATCGGAACTCGAACTCGTCATGGTGCTGGGCGGGGACGGCACGATCCTCCGTGCGGCCGAACTTGTTCGCGACCGGGCAGTGCCACTGCTGGGCGTGAACCTCGGACACGTCGGCTTCCTCGCCGAGCTCGAGCGGGATGACCTCGGGAGTGCCGTGCAGCGGGTGGTCGACCGCGACTACGCAGTGGAAGAGCGTATGACGCTGACCGTCACTGTCACAGTGGGCGGCGAAGTCGTCTATTCGACCTGGGCGCTCAACGAAGCAACCGTGGAGAAAGCAAGTCGTGAGCGGATGCTCGAGCTCGTCGTTCAGGTCGATCAGCGCCCGCTCGTCTCGTTCGGAGCCGACGGAGTGGTCATCTCGACGCCGACGGGATCCACCGCATACAACTTCTCAGCCGGAGGGCCGGTGATCTGGCCAACGGTCGAGGCGATCACTCTGGTGCCGCTGAGTGCTCACGCGCTGTTCGCGAAGCCCATTGTGGTTGCGCCCGACTGCACGCTCGCGATCGACGTTCTCGGGCGCAGCGACGGCATCGGCGTGCTATGGTGCGACGGTCGACGCACTTACGACCTCGAGCCGGGGTCGCGAGTGAACGCGGAACGTTCCGCTGAGCCGGTGCTGCTCGCGCGGCTGCATGACAGCCCATTCACTGACCGGCTCGTCCGCAAATTCCATCTTCCAGTCAGCGGGTGGAGAGGGCCCGCCGCATGATCGAGGAAATCGAGATCTCAGACCTCGGTGTCATCGCCGGGGCGACATTGCCACTCGGAACCGGGTTCACCGCCATCACGGGGGAGACCGGCGCAGGCAAAACCATGGTCGTGACGGCGCTCGGCCTGCTTCTGGGCGGACGTGCCGATGCCGGCACCGTTCGGTCCGGAGCGCCCAACGCTCGAGTCGATGGTCGCTGGGTGATTTCCGAGGACGGAGCTGTCGCGCAGCGAGTGCGTGAGGCCGGGGGAGACGTGGACGGCTTCGGCTCCGATGGTCTCGCTGAGCTCACGCTCGGCCGCACAGTCACTGCCGAGGGCCGGAGCCGCGCACAGGTTGGCGGTCGCAGCGCCCCGGTGGGCGTACTGACCGAGCTGAGCGAACACCTCGTGGCAGTCCACGGCCAATCCGACCAGCTGCGTCTGAAATCTCAGGCTGCCCAGCGAGACGCTGTGGACCGCGCGGCAGGCGACGACTTCGATCAGGTACTTGCGGCGTACATCGAAGTGTTTGAGCGGTGGCGGTCCCACACACGTGAGCTCGAGGAGCTCATGCACGATCGCGCGGCTCGAGCTCGCGAGGCCGACGAGCTGCGCATCGCGATGGACGAAATCGAACAGGCGGCGCCGCAGCCAGGGGAAGACGACGAGCTCGCGCGAACCGCAGAGCGTCTCGCAAATGTCGAGGAGCTGAGGAACACGGCGACTCTTGCCCGCGAATCGCTCTCATCTGAGCTTGCCGAAGGTGACGACGTGCTTGCTCTCCTCGACGCGGCCCGACGCTCCGTCGAACGCGCCGCATCAATCGACGATGCTCTTTCGCCGATTGCAGAGCAACTCACGAACGTAAGCTACGCGGCCTCAGAGGCAGCCGGCGAGCTCTCGAGCTACCTGGCCTCACTCGATGCGGACGGCAGCAATGAGCTGGAGGCGATTAACGAGCGGCGCGCGTTGCTCTCAACGCTTATGCGCAAGTATGGGCCGAGCCTCGACGACGTCATCATCACTCTTGAGCGAGGCAGCGCGAGGCTTCTCGAATTGGACGGTGACTCAGACCGAGTCGACGAACTGACCCAGGCCGTTGAGGATGATGCGGAACAGCTTCGATCAGCAAGCGAGCGTCTGACTGATCGTCGCCGAAACGCGGCGGAGCGTCTCGGCGCTCGGATCAGCGACGAGCTGACTGCGCTGGCCATGCCGGACGCGACGGTGGTCATCGAGGTCACTGACCGAGGCGAGTATGCGCGTTTCGGAAGAGACGAGGTCGCTTTTCTGCTCTGCCCGCATGCGGGATCACGGCCTCGGCCGCTTGCGAAGGGAGCCTCGGGTGGCGAACTCTCTCGCGTCATGCTGGCGATCGAGGTTGTGATTGCGGCATCCGATCCGGTTCCAACGTACGTCTTCGACGAGGTCGACGCCGGCGTCGGAGGTGCCGCAGCGATTGAGATCGGCCGTCGACTTGCCCGACTCGCCGAGCACGCGCAGGTCATTGTCGTCACCCATCTCGCACAGGTGGCGGCGTTCGCGAGCAATCACCTCACAGTGGTCAAGGAGAGCGATGGATTCGTCACTCGCTCCAGCATCACACGGTTGGATGGACGGCAGCGCACGGAGGAGATGGCGCGTCTGCTCTCCGGCCTCAGCGAGAGTGACACAGGTCTCGCGCACGCGGAAGAGCTCCTTGAGCTCGCTCAGTCCGATTCACGAGTGGTAGGATAGAAGCCCGTGGCGAACAATTCTGATGCGGGTATCTCAAACGGCACGACCAAGCACATCTTTGTGACTGGCGGTGTCGTTTCTTCTTTAGGTAAGGGACTCACGGCGGCGAGCCTTGGAAATCTCCTCACTGCACGCGGGCTTCGCGTTGTGATGCAGAAGCTTGATCCTTATCTCAACGTCGACCCTGGGACGATGAACCCGTTTCAGCACGGCGAGGTGTTTGTGACCGATGACGGGGCGGAGACTGACCTCGACATCGGGCATTATGAGCGCTTCCTCGACATCAACCTCACGCAGGCCGCGAATGTGACCACGGGACAGGTTTACTCCACGGTGATCCAGAAGGAACGCCGAGGTGAGTACCTCGGCGACACCGTTCAGGTGATCCCTCACATCACCGACGAGATCAAGCGCCGAATGAGACTGCAGGCGACCGAGACGCCGAAGCCCGATGTCATCATCACTGAGGTCGGCGGCACGATCGGAGACATCGAATCCCAGCCGTTCATCGAGGCTGCACGGCAGGTGCGTCACGAGCTTGGGCGCGACAACGTGTTCTTCGTTCATGTGTCCCTGGTGCCATTCATGGGAGCATCCGGCGAGCAGAAGACAAAGCCGACGCAGCACTCCGTGGCAGCGCTTCGCTCCATCGGCATCCAGCCTGACGCCCTCGTTCTTCGAAGCGACCGGCCCGTGACTGAGAGCAACAAACGCAAGATCGCACTGATGTGCGACGTGGACGAGCGCGCCGTGGTGAATACGGTGGACGTGCCGTCGATCTACGACATCCCGTCGACGCTTCACGATCAGGGGCTGGACGCGTACATCATGCGATCCCTCGATCTCAGCGCCGGCGACGTCGACTGGACGCGCTGGAACACCGTGATCGAAGCCGTGCATCATCCGAAGGACGAGGTCACCATCGGCATCGTCGGCAAGTACATCGACCTGCCCGACGCCTACCTGTCAGTGACCGAGGCAATCAAGGCCGGCGGCTTCGCTCATAACGCCGCAGTGTCTCTCGTGTGGATTCCGTCCGACGAGTGCTCAACGCAGGAAGGCGCTGCGAAGGCGCTGGCTGAAGTGGACGGCATCTGCGTGCCCGGCGGATTCGGCATCCGTGGCATCGAGGGCAAGCTCGGAGCCCTTACGTATGCGCGTGAGAACGGAATCCCGACCCTCGGGCTCTGCCTCGGACTCCAGTGCATGGTGATCGAGTACGCACGGAACAAGGCAGGTCTCGCTGGCGCGAGTTCGACCGAGTTCGATGAGGACACTGAGTTTCCGGTTATTGCGACCATGGCAGAGCAGATCGAGATCATCGCTGAGGGCGATCTGGGCGGCACGATGCGTCTCGGCCTCTACCAGGCCAAGCTCGCCGAGGGCTCGATCGTCGCCGAGCTCTATGGCGCAGGTGAGGCGTCTGAGCGCCACCGTCACCGCTACGAAGTCAACAACGCATATCGTGAGCAGATCGCCGACGCCGGACTCGTATTCTCAGGAACGTCGCCCGACGACAAGCTCGTCGAGTACGTCGAGCTGCCGCGAGACGTGCACCCGTTCTACGTCGCGACGCAGGCTCATCCTGAGCTGCGGTCACGGCCGACCGACGCTCACCCGCTCTTCGCCGGACTCGTTGCCGCATCGCTTGATCGGCACAAGTCGAGCCTTCTGTTTGATGACGAGGTGGCTGAGGGAGACGAATGAGCGACCAGCAGCGCCCACTCGTTGATGAGCGGTTCTCGCCTGAGGTCGAGGCGAGCGAGACAGCGTATGCGGGATACGTCTGGGATATCAGGCGCGAGAGCTTCCGATACAACGGGTCCTCACTGACACGTGAGTATATGGATCACACCGGTGCGGTATCGATCGTTGCCATCGATGACGAGGACCGGGTGCTTCTGATCAACCAGTATCGTCATCCGGTGCGAGCGCGACTCTGGGAGATACCAGCCGGTCTGCTCGACATCGATCGCGAAGATCCCCTCGATGCCGCAAAACGTGAGCTCGCTGAAGAAGCCGACCTCGATGCTGCAGAATGGTCGCTTCTCGCCGAGTTCTACACCTCGCCAGGTTCAAGTGACGAGGCGATCCGTGTCTACCTCGCACGGGGAATCTCCGAACGGCGAGAGCGCTTCGATCGTGAGGGCGAAGAGGCAGATATCGAGAAGAGATGGGTGCCTCTGGACGAGGCCGTCGATGCTGTGCGGGAGCGTCGCCTGCAGAACCCCTCGCTCGTTACGGGCATCCTCTCGACATATATTGCTCGGCAGCGAGAGTGGGCCGATCTCGAACCAGCCGATGTTCCATGGGCACGACTCCGCCGGCGAGGCGAGCAGGGGTGAACCTCGAGCGTGAGGTCGACACGTTCCTCAGGCACGTGCGGATCGAACGCGGTCTCTCTGACAATACTCTCGCCGCGTATCGACGAGATCTCGCCCGCTACAGAGAGTGGCTCGTGGCGAATGGGTTCGATGATGTCGAGACGGTAGCTTCCCCCCACGTCTCCGCTTTCGCTCGAAGTCTTGCGGAGAGCGTGGAGCGGCCGCTGTCACCGACGTCGATCGCGCGTGTTCTGTCATCAGTGCGTGGGTTCCACCGCTTTCTTCTCGAGGAAGGGCGGGTGGACGTCGATGTGGCGAAGGAGGTCGTACCTCCTAAGCAACCGAGCCGGCTTCCGAAAGCCATCACGATCAGCCAGGTCGAGACGCTGCTGCAAACCGCTGCGGGCGACGACCCGCGAGCGATTCGGGACCGTGCTCTGCTTGAGCTCCTGTACGCGACAGGGGCACGAGTGTCGGAGGCATGCGCGCTCAACGTCGACGACGTGATTGATACGGACATTGTGCGGTTGACGGGCAAAGGGAACAAGCAGCGGATCGTGCCGCTCGGCAGCTACGCGCGTGCCGCGCTCGACGAGTATCTGGTGCGCGTAAGGCCGGCACTGTCGGCACGGGGAACCTCAACGCCCGCGCTTTTTCTCGGGATCAGAGGGCGACGACTCTCTCGTCAGAACGTCTGGCTGATCATCCGGGCCGCTGCGGAGAAGGCGAATCTCTCTGAGCATGTCTCACCCCACACCCTCCGGCATTCGTTTGCCACGCACCTGCTGCAGGGTGGCGCTGACGTGCGGGTGGTGCAGGAACTCCTGGGCCATTCGTCTGTGGCGACAACGCAAATTTACACGCTCGTGACCGCTGACACGTTGCGTGACATGTACTCTCAGGCCCACCCCCGAGCCCGCGCAGATCAGTGAGTTCCGCCAGCCTGAGCGGCTGAGCAGGTGCTCGCCGGTACAATCGAGCACGACCACATCACGAGAGACGGGAATGAGGCACGCCGTGGCCACCACCGACGACACCGCAACAGCGGCGACCGCGTCGCACTCCGAGCTCGGTCCGACCGGTCGCCCGCTTCGTGACTTCCCTGAGCCCGAGCCCTTGAAAGGGCATGGGCCAGCACGCATCATCGCGCTCTGCAACCAGAAGGGCGGCGTAGGCAAGACGACGACGACGATCAGTCTTGGCGCGGCGCTCGCTGCGTACGGTCGGCGTGTGCTGTGCATCGACTTCGATCCACAGGGTGCTCTTTCCGCAGGTCTCGGGGTGAAGACGCACGATGACCTCACGATCTACGATCTCCTTCTCTCGAACAAAGCCGACCCTCGGGACGCCGTGAAGCCGAGCCGTGTGGACGGGCTCGATGTGATCCCCGCCAACATCGACCTCTCGGCGGCAGAGGTTCATCTGGTCAATGAGGTCGCTCGAGAGCAGATCCTCGCGCGCGTCCTCCGCAGCGTTTCCAATGACTATGACGTCATCCTGATCGACTGCCAGCCGTCGCTCGGTCTACTCACCGTGAACGCTCTCACAGCGGCTCATGGCGTTCTGATTCCGCTTGAGTGCGAGTTCTTCGCACTTCGCGGAGTGGCTCTGCTGATCGAGACGATCGAGAAGGTGACTGATCGTCTAAATCCTGCACTGCAGCTCGACGGCATCCTTGCGACAATGTTCGACGCGCGCACTCTGCACTCGCGTGAGGTGCTCGATCGAGTCGTGGATGCCTTCGGAGACGACGTGCTCGACACCGTGATCGGTCGCACGGTGAAATTCCCGGATGCCTCGGTCGCAGGCGTGCCGATCACGGAGTTCGCCCCCGAGCACGCGGCTGCGAAGGCGTATCGTCAGCTCGCGAGAGAGCTGGTCGCTCGTGGTGACGTCGCCTGAGGCCCCGACGCGCGAGCGCCAGAGTGACCAGACGGATGCCTCCGACGATGGCGGGTTCCGCGTTGCGCTGAGCAATTTCGAGGGGCCGTTCGATCTGCTGCTCTCGCTGATCGCAAAGCACGAGTTGGATGTCACTGAGATTGCGCTGTCCGCCGTGACGGACGAGTTCATTTCGTATCTGAAGGATGTCGAGACTGAGAAAGAGCTTGACCAGGCATCCGAGTTTCTGGTTGTGGCGGCGACGCTCCTGGATCTGAAGATCGCGGGTCTTCTGCCTCAGGGGGAGCTGGTCGACGCCGAAGACGTAGCGCTCCTCGAAGCGAGAGATCTGCTGTTTGCGCGATTGCTGCAGTATCGCGCATTCAAGGAGGTAGCCGGCTGGTTCTCTCAGAAGTTGGATGCGGAGGCCGCTCGCCACCCGAGATCGGTGCATCTCGAGCAAAAGTTCCGCGCGAGGACTCCCGAACTCGTGTGGACGATCAGTCTCGACGACTTCGCGGCACTCGCGACTCTGGCACTGACGCCCAAGGAGATCCCTGTCGTCGGCCTCGATCACCTGCACGCACCGCTCGTGAGCATTCGGGAGCAGGCCGCCTATGTGGTGGGGGTCCTTCGTGTGGGCGAACCTGTCACCTTCCGTCAGCTCATCGCCGGTGCGGGCCAGAAGGGCATTGTTGTGGCGCGATTCATCGCGGTTCTGGAGCTCTATCGACATGCTGCGATCTCTTTCGAGCAGCTTGAGCCGTTGGGGGAGCTCACGCTGCGTTGGGCGAGCGAACATTGGTCGGACGAAAACCTCGCGAATCTGGGGGCGGACTATGACGGCTGAGCGTGCGATGACCGACGACAGGTCAGGGGAGGATGCCGTCGATGAAGGTGCTTCGCCTGAACTGCTGAACGCGCTCGATCTCGACCGTGCGATTGAAGCGCTCCTCATGGTCGCGGACGAGCCGCAGAGTCTGGTCGGACTGGCCACCGCTCTCGGCCGCCCGGTGTCCGAAGTCCACGCAGCCATCGAACGGCTCGTCGATGACTATGACGGTGTTCATGGAGGAATTGAGCGTGGCTTCGAGCTGCGCGAGGTCGGAGGCGGGTGGCGCATCTACGTGCGCGCACGCTACGACGACGTCGTCGCCGCGTACGTCACCGAGCAGAACCCGAGCAGACTCTCTCAGGCCGCGCTCGAGACCCTCGCCGTGATCGCGTACAAGCAGCCCATCACGCGTGGTGCGATCGCGTCGATCCGAGCGGTGAACGTGGACTCCGTGGTGCGCACTCTCCTTGGACGAGGCCTCATCACGGAGGCGTTCACTGACAGCGAGACGGGTGCGATCAACTACGCCACGACAGATCTGCTCCTGGAACAGCTTGGCATCAACTCCCTCGACGAGATGCCGCCGATCTCGCCGCTGCTCGCAGACGGCTCGGAAGGATTCGACGATGACCTCCGGTGACGAGACGACCGCGCCGAGCAGTGTGCGTCTGCAGAAAGCCCTCGCCAATGCGGGTGTCGCCTCTCGGCGCGTGTGCGAGGAGTACATCACCAGTGGACGTGTACGTGTCAATGGCCAGGTCGTGACTGTCCTCGGCACCCGGATCGACCCTGACGTCGACGAAGTGGCGGTCGACGGCTCCGCTGTGCAGCTTGACACCAGCAAGCGATACGTGATGCTGAACAAGCCCCGTGGAGTCGTGAGCTCGATGAAAGATGAGCAGGGTCGTCCTGACCTGACCCAGTTCACCGATCAGCTGGGCGAGCGTCTGTTCAATGTCGGGCGCCTCGACGTCGAGACGTGCGGTCTTCTCCTCCTCACCAACGATGGAGAAGTGGCGCATGTTCTTGCGCACCCGTCGTACGGGGTTCAGAAAACCTATGTTGCGAAGGTCCGCGGCAGCGTCGAGGCCAGGACAGTCGCGAATCTGACTCGCGGAATCGAGCTCGACGATGGACCGATCGCCGCAGACCGCGTACGAGTCATCGATCGAAAGGGCGACTCATCGAGCATGGTGGAGATTACGCTCCATTCCGGACGGAACCGAATCGTTCGGCGCATGATGGCAGCTGTCGGGCATCCCGTCATCGAGCTTGTTCGCCGGAGCTTTGGACCACTCACGCTCGGTGGCCTGAAATCAGGAGCGATGCGCGATCTCACTAAGGTAGAACTCGGGAAGCTGCTGACGCTCGCGCGTGAAGCACAGGCGGTCACGTCGCAGCATCCTCGGCGAGGCACGGCACCGCGTCCTGCGACGGGCACGGCACGCAGATCCGGCAGCGCCGGCCGACGGCGGAAGAAGGGAGAGCGGTGAGCGACCGAACTCCGCTCGTGGACATGTCTAAGAACAGCAACCGCCTCGACGGTCAGGTGCGCGTTGTCGGCACGGGTCTCCTCGGCGCGAGCATCGGGCTCGCACTCACCGGCCATGGCCTCGATGTTGCGCTGGTGGACGCCTCGCCGGCCCAGAGACGACTTGCAGTCGACTACGGTGCGGGTCGAGCTGAGACGGACGCGGATGACCCGGACCTGATCATTGTCGCGGTTCCGCCTGACGTTGTGGCAGACGTCGTCTCCGCCGAACTGAAGCGGTTTCCACGGGCTGTTGTGACTGATGTCGCCAGTGTGAAGGCGGAGCCGTACCTCGATCTGCTCAGTCGGGGGCAGGATCTGGCACTTTACATCGGCTCTCATCCACTGGCGGGGCGTGAGAGGGGCGGAGCGATTTCTGCCCGAGCCGATCTGTTCGTTGGACGTCCGTGGGTGATCTGCCGTGATGAGTCGACGCCGCGCCACGCCCTCGCTATCGTTGAAGACCTGGCGCTCGACCTCGGTGCGATACCGATTGAGATGACCCCGGACGAACATGATGAAGCCGTGGGCTTGGTCTCGCACGTGCCGCAGCTGGCTGCGAGCCTCCTCGCTGCCCGGCTGGTCGACGCACCCGATGCTGCTCTCAGACTGACAGGGCAAGGGCTCAGAGACACGGTTCGCATCGCGTCAAGCATGCCCGAACTGTGGGTCCAGATCCTCGGGGCGAATGCCGGTCCGGTAACGGAAATCCTTGCTGCGCTTCGGGACGACCTCGATGAGGTGATCGAAGCGTTGAGCGAACCGGAGGCGCCCGGAGCACGACGACGTATCGCTGATGCGATTGCCGCGGGCAATGTGGGCGTGTCTCGGTTGCCGGGCAAGCACGGACAGGACCGTAGATTTGCCCAGATCGTCGTCATGGTCGACGATACTCCGGGTCAACTCGGAAGACTTCTCACCGAGCTTGGTGAGATCAACGTGAACATGGAGGACCTTCGCCTCGAGCATTCCCCGGGAACAGCGGTGGGGCTTGCGGAGATCAGCGTCCTCCCGGAGGTCAAGCAACGCACGATCGATGATCTCGAAGTGCGCGGCTGGCGGATAGCGAGTGTGTGAGCATGGCGAGAATCGTAGTGGCGGTCGACGGGCCGGCCGGGTCGGGTAAATCGAGCGTGTCCAAAGCGGCGGCGCGGCGGCTCGGCTACAACTATCTCGACACGGGCGCTGCCTATCGGGGACTGGCCTGGTGGGTTCTCGAGCGCGGTATCGCGCCGAGTGATTCCAGTGCAGTTATCGAACGGCTTCCCGACTGGGACTACCGCATCGGAATCGAGCCTGACGAGTATTACGTCGCCGTCGGCGATACGGATATCACGGAGGCGATTCGAGAGCCTCGGGTGTCTGCAGTAGTCAGCACCGTCGCGCGCGTGCCCGAGATCCGCGCTCACGTGAATGAGCTGTTCCGATCGATCATGAAGGCCGCCCCGAAAGAGGGAATCATCGTCGAGGGGCGTGATATCACCACCGTGGTCGCGCCGGATGCCCAGGCACGTATCCTTCTCACTGCATCTGAAGAGGTTAGAATGGCGAGGCGCTCCGCAGAGATGACCACTGAGAAATCGAGTGACGTGGCCGACCAGCTTCGCAAGCGCGACGCCGCTGATTCACGTGTCGTGGACTTCATGACAGCGGCAGACGGCGTTGTGACCGTCGACTCAACAGACCTCAACTTCGATCGCACGGTGGACGCCGTACTCGATGTGATCGCCCAGAAAATCGCAAGGACCGCCCATGCCTGATTCGACTCCTGACTTCGAGGGGTACAGCAGCGACGACAATCTCGTCGAGAATCTCGATTTGCTTGATGATGACGCAGTCACTCAACGCGCTGACACGCTGCGCCGGGGCCTCGACGACTATGAGCTCGATGACGCTGACCTTGAAGTGTTGGATGCCTCGACTGCAGGCCCCGAAGAGATCCGCTATCTGCCCACTCTTCCGGTCGTCGCGATTGTCGGCAGGCCGAACGTTGGGAAGTCAGCTCTCGTCAACCGCATCCTCGGCCGCCGCGAAGCCGTCGTCGAAGACACTCCCGGTGTGACACGAGACAGAGTTTCTTATCGTGCCGAGTGGAACGGTCGCCCGTTCACGGTCGTCGACACAGGCGGATGGGAGCCCGATGCCAAAGGGATCGATGCATCGGTCGCCGCGCAGGCGGAGGTCGCCATTGATCTCGCTGATGCGGTCCTGTTCGTCGTCGACGCTAACGTTGGCGCGACGAGCACCGATGAGCACGTAGTGAAGCTGCTCCGACGGGTGAAGAAGCCGGTCTTCCTCGTGGCGAACAAAGTCGACGACATTCGCCAAGAACCCAATGCAGCGGTACTGTGGTCTCTGGGTCTCGGCGAGCCTCACGGGGTCTCGGCACTGCACGGACGTGGCGTCGCAGATCTCCTCGACCTCGTCCTTGAGAAGCTCCCCGACGTCTCGGCGGTCGCGAAGCGTGAGGTCGGAGGACCTCGGCGTGTCGCAATCGTCGGCAAGCCCAACGTCGGCAAGTCGAGCCTTCTGAACAAAGCGGCGGGCGAAGAACGCGTCGTGGTCAACGATCTCGCCGGTACGACGCGGGATCCCGTCGACGAGCAGGTCGAGATCGGTGGCAAGGTGTGGCGGTTCGTGGACACGGCCGGCATCCGTCGTCGCGTTCACCTTCAGCAGGGCGCTGATTTCTACGCTTCGCTGCGCACAAGCGCTGCGGTTGAGAAAGCCGAGGTCGCGGTCGTCGTCATCGACGTCAGCGAGCCGATCTCGGAGCAGGACGTCAGAATCGTGGATCTGGTCCTTGAGTCAGGGCGTGCTCTCGTTCTCGCATTCAATAAATGGGACCTTCTCGACGATGAACGTCGCCGCTACTTGGAGCGTGAGATCGAACAGGATCTTGGCCATGTCTCCTGGGCGCCGCGCGTGAACATCTCTGCGCGGACTGGGCGTCACCTTGAGAAGCTGGTGCCAGCGTTGGAGACGGCACTCGAGTCCTGGGACACTCGCATCGCAACCGGAAAGTTCAACGCCTTTCTCTCCGAGCTCGTCGCCGAGCATCCGCATCCGCTGCGAGGCGGAAAGCAGCCGCGCATCCTGTTCGGAACACAGGCGTCAAGTCGCCCTCCGACATTCGTGCTGTTCACGACGGGCTTCCTCGATCCGGGCTACCGCCGCTTCGTCCAACGTCGACTGCGTGAGATCTACGGCTTCGAGGGCAGCCCGATCGTGATCAATATGCGGGTGCGCGAACGTCGTAAGCGATGACGCTCGCGCGGCGAAACGTGAGAACCTGGAGACGTGGCACGAATCACCTCTCCCGCACCCGGCGAACCTCGACGCCCGTTCGGGCCGCGTGATTCGGGTGATGCGTGGGTCGAGGGTGAGCATGGGCGGTTCTGGGGCCGCTACGGTGCCGCTGGTCTGCTCGCGCATGACCCCGTGAAAGGTGTGCTCCTGCAGCATCGCGCCGAATGGAGCGATCAAGGCGGTACCTGGGGGCTTCCCGGCGGGGCGCTCCATCATGATGAGGACGCCATCACGGGGGCGCTTCGTGAGGCTCACGAAGAAGCCGGGGTGCCGGAGTCCGGACTCGTGCCCCATCTGACATCGACGTTCTCGGTGGGCTACTGGTCCTACACGACCGTTGTCGCGGAAGTGACTCTTCCATTCGACCCGGTGATGAATGACCACGAGAGTATCGCCCTTGAGTGGGTCCCCGAAGCGGAGGTGGGCGACCGTCCTCTGCACCCTGGATTCATGGCCGCATGGCCCGGGCTGCGAATGATGCTGGGCAGATCGCAGGTTCTGGTGGTGGATGCCGCGAACGTGATGGGGTCGCGTCCCGACGGATGGTGGCGCGACCGCAGAGCAGCTGCTGTCCGGCTGCGTGATGGTCTCGATGCTCTCGTTGTGTCCGGTCTCTCAGACGAAACGGATCGGCGTCTCCTTTGGCGACCCCAGGTGACCCTCGTCGTCGAGGGGCGTGCTCGGGGTGTTTCGGATTCGGCGCATGTCCGCGTGGTAGACGCGCCACAGGTCGGTGATGATGAGATCGTTGAGCAGGTGTCTGCACTCGCGGCGGGCCACCTTGACGCCACTGTGACGGTGATCACGAGCGATCGCGAGCTTCGCGCTCGGGTCGAAGAGCAAGGAGGGCATGTGCACGGAGCCGCATGGCTGTGGGAGCGCATCGACGCGGTGACGGGCCGATGACCGATCTGGAGCGCTTCCGAGGATCGTGGAGCGCCTGGCGCTCAGAGCGTGAAGCGCAGATGGCAGGGGCACGAAGCCCGCTAGCGTTCGTATGGGGAGCTCACGTGACTGAGCCTGGCACTGTCGTTCCGCCGGCGCCGGGATTGTGGTCGCCGTTGGAAGACGAGCGCGGCCTCTCTGTGAAGGCAAGCGCAGATGATGGCATCCGCATCAACGGGGAGCTCATCGACGGCGAGGCCAAGCTGTACTGGCTTTCGCTCGATGGACCGACGGTTGCGGCGTTCCCAGACGGCAGCGAAGGCATCGTCTTCAGTTACGACGGCACGAAGTTCGCTCTCCAGATCTGGAACTCGGAGGCCGAACGCGCACGTCGTTTCGATCACATCGCGACGTTCGAGTATGACTCGAAATGGGTCGTCCCGGCTCGGATCAAAGAACCGAGGAACGGCAGGACGGTTGCCATCTCGCATCACAGAGACCCGGTAGCAATCGAGGTTCCGGTTGCTGCGGAGGTCGTGCTGACGATCGACGAACATTATTACGTGCTTCAGGGTACCGCGCACGAGGGCCAGCTTTCTTTGCCGTTTCGAGACCAGACGAGCGGAAGTGAGTCATATGGCGCGGGACGCGTACTTGATCTGGAACTGACGGGGCCGGATGCCGTACGGATCGGAGACGTGGCCTTCGTCGACCTGAACCGAGCCCGCCTGCTCCCGTGTGCCTTCAGCGCAGCCTGGAACTGTCCGTTGCCACCGAGCGAGAATATGTTGCCGCTGGAGCTTAGAGCGGGCGAGCGGTGGCCGGTCGATGAGGCAGGGCAGCCCCTCACAGACGCGTGACGCGCGACACGCATCGGCGATGGTCAAAAGCAGTGTCGAAAACACGCTAGACTGTACGAGTTGCTTCGGCGGAGCCGGAGTCACGGGCTGTGGCGCAGCTTGGTAGCGCACTTGACTGGGGGTCAAGGGGTCGTGGGTTCAAATCCCGCCAGCCCGACCAAAAAGCCCTGGTGAGAACTGGAATCTCATCAGGGCTTGTTTTGTTTGACAGGGGTTTGCGGAAAGGCTGTGTGCGGTAGAAAACGCGGCCGTACGTCGCACGTAGAACTGCCCTCACATACAGGATATCTGAGGAGCCCCCACTTGCGGCAAGGGCCCCACGGTGCCTCAGAATAGGGGCCTGCCCGCGCCGACCTGAGCGCCATGCAGTTCGTCAGATGGAGGAACCTCACCGTGACAACACTGGACACAGCCGTGTTCAATCTCCCCGATCATAAGAAGGCGGCGCGAAGTCCTGAGTTGGTCGCCGACGATGCAGCACATCTAGCGGCGATCGCGAGAGCGATGGACCGTGAGATCTCGGACCTTACCCGACGCCGAGATGAACTTCGGAAGGCCATCGGGCGCGGGGGCCAGCAGGCGCTCGACAGAGATCTCGAGATTCACCGACTGAGCGCGCGACTGCGGCTGCTGACCAGGTTCGGCCTCGATATGTGCCTCGGCAGAATCGTCCAGGCTGATAGCGCTGAACCGCTGTACATTGGACGACTTAGCGTCACAGATGAGAACGGTGACATCTTGCTCGTCGACTGGCGCGCGCCCGCTGCGGAACCCTATTTTGGCGCGACTCATGCGAACCCGATGGGTCTCTCGAGTAGGCGACGCTACCGCTGGACGCGTGGTCGAATCACCGACTACTGGGACGAAGCTTTCACGGAGGATGCCGTCGCGCAGACGAGCGCGTTCGACGATCAGTCTGCGTTCATCGCGAGCCTTGGGGCAGAGCGGTCGAACCGTATGCGTGACGTGCTCAGCACGATCCAGGCTGACCAAGATGCGATCATCCGTGCGAGGTCCAAGGGCGCGCTTGTTGTGGATGGAGGGCCGGGAACAGGCAAGACTGTCGTCGCACTTCACCGCGCCGCCTACCTGCTGTACTCGCACCCTCGGATTGGACGCGGCGCTGGCGGAGTACTGTTCGTGGGCCCGCATAAGCCGTACCTGACGTACGTTTCAGATGTTCTCCCGAGCCTCGGTGAGGACGGCGCCCATGTGTGCACCATCGCTGACATGGTGCCGCAAGGTGCCGACGCGGTTCCCGAGGTGGATCCCAGAGTGTCGTCTCTCAAAGCGTCGCTTGAGTTCACGTCTGTCATCGAACGCGCGGTTGCGTTCTACGAGCAACCTCCCACGTCTGTGCTTCATCTTGAGACGGAGTGGGGCCTTGTGTCGATTGACAGGCAGGACTGGGCTGCCGCGTTTGCGGCACCGGCGCCAGGCACCGCACACAACGATGCACGTGATGATGTCTGGACTGAACTCGTCGACATCATCGTGGAGGCCTACGCCGATGACATCCCCGAAGATGGGCTTCGACGGACGCTGCGCGGAAACGGTGACCTCCTGAGCGTTTTCAACGATGCGTGGCCGGTTCTGGACCCTGTGGGAGTCGTTGCTGACCTGTGGAGCGTCCCCGCATATCTGGAGGCCTGCGCGCCACACCTGAGCCGAGACGAAGCAGATCTCCTTCAGCGCGAGGACCCACGTTTTTGGACGTATTCGGATGTGCCGATCCTTGATTCTGCTCGCCTCCGAACGGGGGATCCTGCCGACGTGCGTCTTCGCCGCCGCCGAGAGTCAGCGCTTCTCCGTCAACAGGAGCAGATGGATGACGTCGTCGAGAAGCTCCTCGACTCTCACGTTCTCGACGACGGTGAGGGCGTGCTTCCGATCCTGAGCGGAGAGGACGCGCGGACATCCCTCGTCGATGAGTCGCAGCTGCCGACGTACACTCCTGATACTCTCGCGGGGCCCTTCGGCCACGTGATTATTGATGAAGCACAGGAACTCACTGATGCAGAGTGGCTCATGTTGCTGCGGCGGTGTCCATCACGCAGCTTCACCATCGTCGGTGATCGTGCTCAGGCGCGCCACGGATTCACTGACTCCTGGGAGGACCGTCTTGCCAGAATCGGCATCAGCGAGATTACGAGAACGAACCTGTCCATAAATTACCGCACCCCCGAAGAGGTTATGGCGGCCGCTGAGCCGGTCATCCGCTCGGTGTTTCCCGACGCGAACGTTCCGCAGTCTGTGCGTCGCTCGGGGGTCCCCGTTCAGATCGGTCGTTACGAAGACCTCGAACGCATTCTCGACGAATGGCTCGCTGAGAACGCGGAGGGCGTTGCTTGTGTGATAGGTGATCCCGATCGCCTTGACACGGCGCGTGTGCGGTCGCTCAGCGCCGTTGAGAGCAAAGGTCTGGAGTTCGATCTCGTCATTCTTGTCCAACCGGTCGCACTCGATCAGAGCATCGAGGAGACTGTAGACAGATACGTGGCGATGACGCGGGCCACTCAGCGCCTCGTCGTACTTTCGATGCCCGGCACAGCGCCGCAGAAGACAATGCCAGCGTGACGCGCAGAAGCGAGAGGGCGGGCCTTCGAAGGTTTCGCTCAGGTGTTACACGCGACGATACTGCGCGATGAGAGGGCACTCGAACGGGTCTCGTGCGGTAAGACCTACGCGGTTGAGGTACTCGATGACGATGGCGTAAGAGCGCCAGAGACTCGTTTCAGTGTAGGGAACGCCGAGTGCTTCGCATTGGGCGATCACCAGTCTGCGCGCCTTTGAGAGGTACGGGCGAGCCATGCTCGGGAACAGGTGGTGCTCCACCTGGTAATTCAGACCGCCCATGAGGCAGGTGGCCCACCACCCGCCAGAGATGTTGCGGGACGTACGCACCTGTTTCGAGAAGAAGTCGAGTTTTGCATCTGGCGCTATTACCGGCATCCCCTTATGATTTGGCGCGAATGAAGCCCCCATGTAGACACCGAACACTGCAAGCTGCACGCCGAGGCAGGCGAATGCCATGCCGAGAGGGAGCACGAGGAATAGGGGGAGGAGCACGAGGAGGAACCTGATCGCGATCATGGTGAGCTCAGACCGGCGCGCCTTCACAGATTTGGCTGTGAGGAGATGTCTCAGGCTGAGATAGTGAAGATTAAGACCCTCGAGCGTGAGTAGGGGGAAGAAGAGCCACCCCTGTTTCCGTGTGATGAGACGACGCAGCCCCCGTGCGGCTGCCGCATCCTGGTCGAGGAACGAGATGGTATCGATCTCGATGTCGGGATCCTTTCCGACCCTATTCGGGTTCGAATGATGTCTGGAATGCTTCGAGTCCCACCAGGAGTAGCTCATCCCGACGACCGCGGCGAGGATACGAGCGAGACGATCATTGGCGGGTCCTGTGGTGAGAATCTGCCGGTGCGCGGCTTCGTGCGCGATGAAAGCCACCTGTGTGAAGAGGATGCCGAAGACACCAGCGATCACAAGCTGGAACCAGCTGTCCCCGAGCAGAATGAAACCCGCGATCGCTCCCGCGAAAGCGAGAACGAGCGCTGCAGCGGTCAGAACGTAGAACCAACCGGCACGCTGAAGGTACCCGGCCTCACGCGCGCGCTGGGAGACTTACGTGAATGCGCGAGCGATCGGGGGAAAGCTATCTGTGCCTTCGTACGTCTGATGAGTCAGGGGCCGTGACGAGCTGCGGCTTACGGGTGATGTCGTGACTACGATGATGGAACCTACCAAGAGACGGCCCGTTGGGCGCTGCGAAGCCAAGGGCGGTTGCCGATCGCTTGCTTGACTCTATGCTTCACGGCATACTCGCCGAGACATACAGAAGAGGCAGCGCATTCGTGGCGGTGGGAATTCAGGAGCGGCGCAGGAGGGCCATCGTCTCGTAGTGGTCGCTTTGGGGGAACATGTCGAGCAGTCGAGCTCGGGAGAGCGTAAATGACGGCATCCGGTCAAGGTCTGCAGCCAAGGTCTTGGCGTTGCAGCTTGAATAGATGACTGTCTCGGTCGTGCTTCGCTCGAACCAATCGGCGAGCGTCGAACCGATTCCTCTCCGAGGCGGATTGACGATGGCGAGCTCTGGCGCTCGATCTGACGAGAGCGCAAACTGCTCGGCATCCCCTGCAATGAAATCCACGTTCGCGAGAGCCGCCTCGTCTGCACTGCGACGTGCGCTCTCGATCGCTTCGCGGCTCACCTCGACACCCGTGACCGTGCGGGTTCCATCGGCGCAGTGGAGGGCGAAGCCACCCACCCCGCAGTAGAGGTCCCACACCGTGCTCGGCGCGAACTCATCGCACCATGCCCGTGCCTGTGCATACATGGTCTGCGCGATGTGAGTGTTGGTTTGGAAGAAGCTCTTCGCTCCGAGATGGAGGTGGATCTTTCCGAGCGGCATCGTGAGTGAGCGAGCATCTGAGAGAGGAATTTCGAGATCACCTTCGATGATCGCTTTATGCTCCGGCTGGATGTTGGCGGAGACAACGTGCAGCTGAGGGAGCCTATCGCGAAGATACGGCAGATGTTTGCGGATCCGCGCGATGGCTTCCTGGGAACGCAGGACGAAACGGAGCATGACGGCGCCGTCCGGCGTCACGCTCACCAGGACGTACTTGAGCTCGCCGGAGCGGTTCGGAACATCGTAAGGACGAAGACGGGCGCGGGAGATGAACGACGAGATGGCAGGCAGGCACGCCCGAATATCAGGCTGAAGGATGCCGCAGCCGCGAAGATCGACACCGCGACGCTCCCGATCGAGAATTCCGAGCGTCGGATTCTCCATCGTCCCTCCGACGACCATCTTCGCTTTATTGCGGAACCCCGCTTCCGGTCCCGTCACAGTCGGCTCCCAACGCAGTGGACCGAACGGGGCGAGAAGGTCCGCGCACGCGCGCTCTTTTCGAGTCACCTGCGTTGCGTGGTCGGTACCCATGAGGCTGCACGATCGGCAGGTGCCGGCATCGAAATAGGAGCACTTCATCACGTCGAGTTTACGTGGGCAGTGGTAGCGTCACCTCATGAGCGAATCGGAGGAATCGTCAGGGGCGCCGAATGATGAAAGTGCTGAATCCGCCGATCAGCCAACCGTCAAACGCCGAGGTTTCGTAGCTGTTTCGGTCGCGGCCGTGGCCGGAGCGCTCGTGGGAGCCGGTGCGACAGGGGGTGGAACCGCGATCGTCCGATCACGTGAAGAGGATGACCCTGGTAGCGACGACAAAGGGAAAGACGACGACGGTTCCGAAGACGCGGTCGAGATCCGGCGATTCGTTAGCACAGCTCTGACCGTTCCTGCCGTGACTGCGTGGTCTGCCGGCGCGGTCGATCCCAGCCCCGGATACTACTTCCTGAGCCCACGAGACAAGGTCTTCACCGCCGCTATTTTCGATAATGCCGGAGAACCTGTGTGGATCTCGGATGCGGGCGTCGACACTGCGGACTTCCGCGTCCAGAAGTATCGAGGTAAGCCGGTGCTGACCTACTGGACCGGACGCGTTGACAGCGGGAACGGGCAGGGCGCGGGCGTGATCCTCGATACCGCGTATCGAGAGATCGCACGGGTGCCCGGTGGCAACGGCATGATGGCGGATCTTCACGAGTTCCATCTCACGTCGGATGGCACCGCGCTGCTGACGACGTATCCCGCGCAGAAGATTGATCTGTCGTCCGTCGGCGGTCCGAAAGACGGATGGGCGTTCGCTTGCCGCATCCAGGAAATCGACATTGAGACGGGAAAGGTCCTCCTGGACTGGAACATGCTCGATGACCTGGATATCGCTGAGAGCTACAAGACGATCGATAAGGACGACGCGAAGACCGGACGCACGCCCGAGTCCGCCTTCGACCCGGTCCACGTGAACTCGGCGGATGAGGATGGTGACCGCATCATCATCTCAGCACGTCACATGTGCGCGCTCTACGTGATTGACCGAAGGTCTGGAGAGCTCGTGTGGCGGATCGGAGGGAAGAAGAGCGATTTCGCCGTCGCTGACGATGCAGCATTCTCTTGGCAGCACGACGCGCGCTGGCGGGAGGAAGGCACGATCAGCCTTTTCGACAACAACGGCGTCAGTGGCGATCGCGGCGTGTCGTCCGGCCTTATCTTGTCGCTAGACGAAGAGGCGATGGAGGTGCGACTCAAGACTGCACTCCGTTACGGGGAGTATGAGGGCTATGCCATGGGCAACACGCAGCTTCTCGATGATGGGCACGCGATCGTGGGCTGGGGGAGTGCTCCGGCTGTGACCGAATTCGACGAGACCAATACCGCCATCTGTGGACTGACTGACGTGGGCGCTGGCTCCTATCGCGCGTATCGGCTCCCATGGAGCGGAAAGCCGACTACGCAGCCAGACGCGGCTGTTCAAGATTCAGCGGCCGGAACGCCAACTTTCTATGTGAGCTGGAATGGAGCGACCGCAGTCGCATCGTGGACGATCTTCACCGGAATGAGCGACAGCTCGCTCGTTGAGGGAAAGACCGTCGAGCGAAACGGGTTTGAAACGCCGATCCCGATCCCAGCAGGTTCCACCGTCGTTCAGGCTGAAGCTCGTGACGATTCGGGAGCGGCTCTGGGGCGTACCCGAATCATCGCTCTCGAGTGATCAGCTCTGCTCGGTTGTCACGAAAAGCGAGACGGCCTCTTCGAGAGATTGGGCGGTCCACTGGGTGACCTGACCATTGAGATCGAGAACGGTGTATTCGTCGCCTGCCTGCTCGATGACTCCGAGCACCGACGGAGCGTCATGCTCGTCGAGTCGACGGTCGGTGACACGCCATTCGCCCTCAGCGAGGCGATCCAGCGCGATGTCTCCACGCTCGCGATTCTGTGCCATCAGCGTGTAACGCTCTTCATCATGTGACGCCCATGCGTCAAGCATGGTCACGATGCCCCCTTGCCTCGTTTGTGCTTGCACTCCATGGTACCGCGTTGCTTGACCGGCGCGACGGAACTCGCGGCTATGTTTAGCAGCAGTTACGAGAGCCCGGGACGCACCGAGATGTCGGTCGCCTCGGCATCGCGCGGCAGATCGAGTGCACCGATGATGGTCGTCGCCACACTCGAAGGATCGATGAATTGTGCCGGATCGTATTCGGCGTCTTCCTGATGACGCACCTTCTCCTGCATCGGTGTTGCGGTGCGCCCGGGAAAGACGGAGGTGACTCGCACCCCAGAGGCGTGCTCTTCGGCGCGAAGCGAGTCAGCGAGGGCCTTGAGGCCGTGCTTGGATGCCGCGTATGCGCCCCACCCTGGATTGGCACGCAGACCAGCTCCCGAGTTGATGAAGACGATATGTCCGCGTGCGTTGCGGATCATCGGCAACAGCAGCCGCGTGAGTTCCGCCGGTGACTGGAGATTGACAGCGAGCTGATTCTGCCACGATGCCGCCGGCGTGTCGCCGATCCGCCCGAGGTCGACGACCCCAGCGGCGTGCACGAGTGAATCGATGCTCGTGGGCAGACTCTGCTGAGACAGAGCCCAGGCAAGCCGGCCGGGTTCGCTGAGATCTCCGACCAGTGTCTGCACTCCCGGGATCTTTGACGTGATATCGCGAGCGCGTGCCGCATTGCGAGCAAGTGCGATGACCGCATCGCCCCGACTGCGCAGATGGCGGGCGAGCGCGAATCCGATTCCGGATCCCGCGCCGGTGATCAGGTGCAGAGACATACCTCCATGCTCTCACGCGAGCCCGTCGTCGTTTGTCTGCCCTGTGTGAACAGGGCAAGCTTGTATCACCAGAGTCCCCTCCGTGAGAGAGATGAGCCGAATGTCCTCTGACGTTTCCCGTTCGAGCGCTTTTCCCATGAGCGCGACCCTTTTGATCGCAGTTGGGGTGCTGATCGCCGCATGGACGGCTGGTAGCAGACTTCTCTTCGGATGGGCGGGAAGCATCGCCCTCATACTCGCGGTGACGATCGCACCGATTGGCGCGGTGTTGCACATCGTCGCAGGACTGTATGTGCATAAGGCAACGAGGATCGGCCACAGCGTCCGCCGAGCGATTGTGGCAGCTGTCCTCTCCGCTGCGAGTGGTCTACTCTTCGGTGCGACGGTTCCTGAGAACACGGCAGAGGGATTGCGTTCTCTCATGGCGCCTGAAGGTGACGGGTGGGCTACCGAGATGTCGATTGCGTTCTGCAATCCACTCGCCGTCATCTATGTCGCCACGTCGATCGCGACGGTGATATTCGCGCGGCTAGCTGTGAGAGGGCCGCGAATCTCTGAGGAGGATGACGTCTACCCGGCGTAGTCTTAGAGACGGCGAGGGAGGCAGAATGAAAGTCATCAGCTACAACCTGCGCAAGAATCGGGCTGTCGGGGAGCTCATCGATCTCGTCGCACGCTATGAACCTGACGCCGTATGTCTGCAAGAAGCGGACACGATTGAGCTGCCAGAAGACATCGGTGAATTACGGATAGCTGATTCCACTCATCGAAACCGTCTGGGGCTCGCAATCTACTATCGTCACGACCGCTATGACGCGGTCGAGACCCAGTCGTTCGCATTGAAGAAGTCGCTTCACGATCGGGTGCTTCGGCCCGCGCATGAGCGTCTGATCGGGGCACGCCTCACTGACCTCCAGAACTCGAGAGACGTCATTGTCGCGTCTTTCCACGCTGCACCTCTCACTGCCCTCAACTCCTTGCGGCGCAATCAGATCCGCACAGCCCACGAAGAGCTACATCGCATGGGCCCGGGAATACCGACGCTCATGGTGGGGGACTACAACTACCCCGTGTTTAAGAACGGTCTCACTGAGCGTGTGCGCAACCGCGGTTATGACCTCACTCTGAGCGACGCGCGCACGTACACGCGATACAAGTTCTTTCGTGGTCACTTTGACTTCGCGACATCCATCGGTCTGGACATCGGCAACGTCGCGACGCTTCCACGCGGACTCTCCGACCACATGCCGATCCTTGTGAACTCATCGTTCGGAGAGCTGGAGGTTGCGCGTGATGACGTTCACCTTGTGACCTCGTCAGACGACTTCGTCATCTAGTCGTGAGTGAGCCCGAGTGCGCGGAGAGCTGTCTGGGCATGCTCCTCAGCTCCGCTGTCAGTGACAGGGCCGAGCAGACCTAGGAGACGCATGCGGTGAGGCTGACCGAGCAGCAGCGTGAACAGGGGGGCGGCCAGCGGCACAGCATCGTCACCGCGCTCAGACGCGAGATGCTCTGCCAATCGGGCGATGTGACGCTGATCTCCATTGGAGTGCAGCGTCACTGCGAGCTCCGGAAACCGGGACGATTCCGCTATCACAAGCTGGTGTAGGCCGATCAGCTCAGCTGAATGGAGGCGCCGCACGATGCGCGTTGAGAGCGTCTCGAGTGTGTCTCCTGCCGGAGGATCCGTGCTGACGCCCTTCGCGAGCCGCTGCACCATCTCGGTGAAGACGGCGGCTTTGTCGCCGAAGTAGCTGTAGATCGTCCGCTTGCTCACACGCGCAGCCTGAGCAAGCTGCTCGATCGTCGTGTTGCCGAAGCCGTGCTCGAGGAAGACCGCGAGAGCGGCATCCAGAATCTGCATGCGCCTCTGCACGCGCTCGGCCGCCGTGGGGCGTCCGCGCTTGCGCGGCGGTGCACTGGATTCGGGTACCGTCATTCCTGCTCCTGTCTGTCGCCGACGAAAGTTGGTGCGTGTGGCGACTCGATGCCATACAATGGTACCGAACAGTCTCATTTCGACTGCGATTGTGTACAAGGCCTTCTTACAAAGAGGGTCGAAGGGAGATCTTGATGGCCACGCGGACCCCGCGGAAGACGACATCACGCTCGACCAACACGCCCCAGAAGAAGTCCTCGTCCGGTCCGAAGAAGGATCAGAAGCTGATGGTGGACTTCTACCGGCAGATGATGGACATCCGCCGGTTTGAAGAGAGGGCGTCACGCGCTTACACTCAAGCGCTGGTCGGAGGATATTGTCACCTTAACCTCGGCGAAGAAGCTGCAGTCGTAGGACTGATGGCAGCTTTGAAGCCGACGGACTACCTCTTTACCAACTACCGTGAGCACGGCTACGCCCTCGCTCGCGACATCGATCCGAACCGTGTAATGGCCGAACTTTATGGTCGTGAGGACGGCGTCTCCAAGGGTTGGGGCGGATCAATGCACATGTTCGACTTCGAGAAGCGCCTCCTTGGCGGCTACGGAATCGTCGGTGGACAGATTCCGCTCGCGACAGGTGTTGCTCTCGGTATCAACTATCGGGACGAAGACCACGTCGTGATGTGCACCATGGGCGATGGGACGACGAACATCGGCGCGTTCCACGAGTCGCTCAACATCGCGGCGCTCTGGGACCTGCCGTGCGTATTCGTCATCATCAACAACAAGCTCGGCATGGGGACGACAGTTGACAAGTCCTCTGCAGAGCCAGAGCTGTACAAGCGTGCCAGCTCCTACCGGATGGAGTCGGAGCGTGTTGATGGTCTGGACCCGATGGCGGTCTACGAGGCGGCGCAGCGCGCCGTGGCCTCGGCGCGCAAGGGCAAGCCGTTCCTTCTCGAGGTGATGACCGAGCGCCTTAAGGGCCACTCGGTCGTTGACCCGGCGAAGTATCGCGACCCCAAGGAAGTCGAGAAGCTCAAGGAGAACGACCCCGTCATTACCTTCGCAGCGAAGCTGAAGAAGGACGGTCTCATCGACGACGACGAGATCGCCAAGATCGACGAGGCCGCGAAGAAGCTGGCAGCGGACGCTGCCGAGTTCGCAGAGAAGAGCCCGCACCCTGAGGTTTCGACTCTCTTCGACTACACCTATGCAACGCCTGTTCCGAACGACTCGCGCCGCCTGCCCGGTGAAGCGCTCTTCGAACCGGCGCCCCTTCCCTCGAACGGAGGCCGCGCATGACTCTCATGACGTATCGCCAGGCTCTGCACGACACCCTGCGCGCTGAGATGCTCCGCGACGAGAACGTCTTCCTTATGGGAGAGGAGATCGGAGTCTTCGAGGGGTCGTACAAGATTACGGCCGGGATGCTCGAGGAGTTCGGTCCGAAGCGAGTACGCGACACCCCCATTGCCGAAGAAGGATTCACTGGAGCGGCGATCGGCGCCGCGATGGTGGGACTGCGTCCGGTCGTCGAGATTATGACGATCAACTTCTCGCTCTTGGCTCTCGACCAGATCGTGAACCACGCGGCGAAGATCTACGGCATGTTCGGCGGCCAGGCCAAGGTGCCAATGGTCATCAGAACGCCAGGCGGCGGTGGCCAGCAGCTCGGCGCGACGCACTCGCAGAACATCGAGCTGTATTACTCGTTCGTACCAGGGATGAAGGTGGTCGCACCGAGCAACCCGGCGGACGCGAAGGCTCTGCTTCTCGCGGCGATCCGAGACGATGACCCGGTGCTCTTCCTCGAGAACCTCGGACTGTACAACACCAAGGGCGAGGTGCCAGAGGGCGACGAGCCGGCCGAGATCGGCAAGGCGAAGATCACGCGAGAGGGCAAAGACCTCACCCTCATCGGTTACTCGCGTATGGCTCATGTCGCGCAGGAAGTCGCGGAGGAACTCGCTGAGAGCGAGGGGCTCGACATCGAGGTGGTCGACCTGCGCAGCCTTCGCCCGCTCGATCGCGAGACCTTCATCGAGTCAGTGAAGAAGACCCACGCAGCTGTCATCCTTGAGGATGACTGGCTGACGTACGGAATCGGAGCTGAGGTCGCGGCGTCCATCTCGGACGGTGCATTTGACTACCTCGACGCTCCCGTTCGTCGTGTGGCAATGGCCGAAGTGCCGATGCCCTACGCGAAGCCACTGGAGACGGCTGCTCTGCCGTCAGCGGATGACGTGAAGAACGCCATCCGTCAGACCCTCGACGCGGTCGGACACCGCAGGTAAGACGGAATGATGATCGAAATCACAATGCCGCGACTCTCCGACACGATGGAGGAGGGCGCAATTGCAACCTGGCACAAGAAGGCCGGCGACAA
Source organism: Paramicrobacterium salitolerans (assembly GCF_051513965.1). Taxonomy (GTDB): domain Bacteria; phylum Actinomycetota; class Actinomycetes; order Actinomycetales; family Microbacteriaceae; genus Paramicrobacterium. Next base: position 1,600,357 of record NZ_CP195847.1, on the reverse strand, counting down.
GGTCGAAGAGGGCGACGTCCTCGTAGAGATCGAGACCGACAAGGCCACGATGGAGTACGAAGCGTACGAATCGGGGACTCTCGCTGAGATCCTGGTCGAGGAGGGCGAACTCGTCGCAATCGGAACGCCGATCGCGAAGCTCGACGACGGCTCGGGAGACTCGGGGAGCGGTTCCGATTCGGGCGCTGCTGCTCAGAACGCGGACACAAAGGACGAGGCGTCTGCTGAGTCGGGGGCCGCTGAGGCTCCGAAGGCCAAGACCGATGAATCAGCGGATGCTGAGGCACCGACGGACTCCGGCGAGAAGAGCGCAGAACCTGCGGCGGCTCCGGCAGCCGCCGGCGAGCGCCAGTTTGCCTCGCCGCTCGTGCGAAAGCTCGCGCGTGACTACAACCTGGACCTGAGTTCCGTTCAGGGCAGTGGTCCTGGTGGACGCATCATCCGTGCGGACATTGATCCACTGCTGAACCAGGCACCAGCGACTGAGCCGAAGGCTGAGCAGCCAAAGTCGGAGAAGGCGTCCGCTTCTCAGCAGACACCTGCCACATCCGCGGACGACGACCGCCGTGGGTCTGAGAAGGAGCCGATCAGCAGCATTCGTCGTGTGATCGCTCGTCGTCTGGGAGAAAGCGCGCGTGAGGTGCCTCACTTCTACGTGACTGCTGTCGCAGACGCCGAAGAGCTCGTGAAGCTCCGTGCGTCACTCAACGAGCAGCTCGTCGCGGCCGGTCGGCCGAAGGTCAGCGTGAACGATCTGATCGTGCGTGCGGCGGCGCTTGCGCTTCGCGAGCATCCGGAGGTCAATGCCTCCTACGTGGGTGATGACGCAGACCACATTCTGCGCCACTCCCGAGTGAACGTGGGGGTCGCAGTCGCAAGTGACAGCGGACTGATGGTGCCGGTCATCGATGACGCAGACACGAAGACCGTGACACAGCTCGGCGTGGAGACGAAGAAACTCGCCAAGCTCGCGAACGAGAAGAAGCTCAGCCCGGCTCAGATGTCTGGCGGAACCTTCACGATCAGCAACCTCGGGATGTTCGGAGTGGAGGAGTTCACCGCGATCATCAACCCACCGGAGGGCGCCATCCTCGCGGTCGGTGGGACGAAGCAGGAAGCTGTGGTCGTCGATGGTGAGATCGTCGCGCGCCATCGTATGCGATACACGCTGTCGAGTGACCACCGGATCATCGACGGTGCTCTCGCAGCGCAATTCCTGCAGACGCTGACGCGCCTGATCGAGAACCCGTGGACGATCATCGCCTAACCGCTCTCGTCAAGCCCCGTGACAGTTCGGGGCGTGGCTCGTAACGTCGAAGCGACACAGGCCGGCATCCCGCCCAGGCGGTGGTGCCGGCCTTCGCTATTCGACAGAGGAGGCACAGTGGACAGCACGAGGAATGACGATCGTCGTGATTGGAGTGCCGAAGAAGAGGCCGAGCATCTACGTGAGAACGACCTGCCGGTACAGGAGACGACGGTAAATGACCCCGCCGACGCACTGGATGAATACAGTGAAGACATTTCCTCGTCTCCCGAGCAGCGTGCACGAAGTGTGGACATGCAGGATAAGGACGAGATCTGATCGGAACTCAGGCCCCTGGAGGGTTGACGTCCTTGACGCTCTTGTCGGGACGCCAACCACGCCAGCTCGGGTGCCGGAATCTGCCGTCAGGGGTGAACTCACGGTACGCGATCTCTGCGACTCGCCGGGCCGTGACCCAGTGAACGTCACGGGCTTCGGAAGCCGGAACGTCCGGGACGGGAGGAGTCTTGCGCTCGATTCGGCTCAGCTCAGTTCTGATCACGGTGCGATCGCGCGCTGAGAATCCAGTGCCGACTCTGCCGGCGTAACGCAGGTCTCCAGTGTGCACGGTGGCAAGAAGCAACGAGGCGAATCCGGAGGGATCAGCCTGGCTGGTTCGCCAGCCGATGACGACAACCTCGGCGGAATTCGCGTTCGGCAGTTTGAGCCAATCGCGTGAGCGATCGCCGGGGACGTACAGGCTATCTCGGCGTTTCGCCATCACTCCTTCGAGACCGCGCTCTCTGCTCAGAGTGACAGCTGCGTCGAACTCGCCGTCGAACGCAGGCGGGACGACGAGAATGCCTGTCTCCGGGTTGGCGACGATGTCGGCAAGCACATCTCGGCGCTGGTCGTAGGGAAGCGAGGTTGTCGCTTGTCCGTTCACGTCGAGCACGTCGAACAGCATCGCTGTGACCGGAAACTCTCTGTGCGCCCGGGTGACGTCGCGAGGTTTGGTCACGTTCATCCGGTGCTGCATGCGGCCGAAGTCTGGGCGCCCCTCGGCATCCATAACGACCAGTTCGCAGTCGAGTACGCATGTCTCGGCGTCGACCTCGTCACTCACCCCGATAAGTTCGGGATAGGAGACGGTGACATCACGGCCGGAACGTGTCCACACAGACACGTTCTCACCCGCGATCGAGATGAGCGCGCGCATCCCATCCCATTTCATCTCGAAAGCTCACGCCTCATCGTCATCGGACGCAATATCGGATGGATGCCCGCGGGTCGCGAGCATCGGGCGTAACGAGGTGCTTGCAGCCGGTCGCTCTGTCGAGTGTGCCGATGTCTGCCGCGCTGGAGCGCTTCGGGAAGACCTTCGGCTTGTCTGCTTCCCTCGATGTGGATCCATCAGGTGGATCATCCACTGCGGCTTATCCGGATCGTCTTTCGTGCGGAAGAGCGCATATGTTCGGCTTCCACCGAGTCCACCGCCTGGTTTGCCGTACAGCGTGGCGATGACCTCGCCCTCTCGCCACTTCTCCACCTCGATCGTTCCGGCATCCCAGATCTCTACCGTGCCAGCGCCGTACTCGCCCTTCGGAATGCTCCCCTCGAAGCTGCCGTACTCGAGCGGGTGGTCTTCAGTGGGGACGGCGAGGTGGTTCGTCTTTGCGTCTGTCGGCACGCCCTTCGGAAGCGCCCAGCTCACCAAGACGCCGTCGTGTTCGAGCCGAAAGTCATAGTGGAGGCGGCGTGCCGCGTGCTTCTGAATGACGAAAGTGGGCGCTGCCCCTCCGGCACGTCGCGATGAGGCATCCGGAATGGGTTCGGGAGTCTTCTCGCGTGATCTCTTCTGGCGGTAGATCTGCAGACGGTCTCGTTCAGGTTCGTCGTCAGATTCTGAGCTCGAGATTTCGCTCATCGGGTCGCCCCGGCGTTGGACGCGTCGCAGGACCTCACGGAACTCGAGCTGCTTGAGGTGGGGTGACGCAAGCTCCCCCCAGGTTCGCGGCGCGGCGACAGTGGGTCGAACGCGACCACGCAGCGAGTACGGCGCCACCGTTGTCTTGTTGGCGTTGTTCTGGCTCCAGTCGATGAAGACCTTTCCCTCGCGAGCGGACTTCTTCATGGAGCTGATGACCTCCGTGGGATAGTCCGCTTCGAGAGACCGCGCAAGCTCGTGCGCGACGGCAGACACCTGGTCGGAAGTCTGCGATCCGTCAAGTGATGCATACAGATGGATGCCTTTGCTCCCGCTCGTCACGGGAACGACCGACAATCCCATGTCGTGCAGAATGTCACGGGCTTCTCGAGCGATCGCGGCACAGTCCCTCAAGGAGACGCCCGCACCGGGATCGAGATCGAGCACGAGGCGATCCGGATTCCTCTTCTCATTTCCGCGCCCGAATTGCCACTGCGGTACATGGATTTCGAGTGCTGCGAGCTGTCCGAACCACATCAGCGTGGCCTTGTCGTTGGCGAGTGGGTAATTGTTGATGTGGTCAGAGTGACGGATGCTTCGCGTCTCGACCCACTCGGGAGCGCCGTCTCCGATGTCTTTCTGGAAGAACATCTGACCTGAACCGTCGGAGCCGACTCCGTTCGGCCAACGCTTACGCGTCACCGCGCGATTCTGGCAGTGCGGCAGCATCACCGGGGCGATCTCATCGAGGTATTCGAGGACGTCGCCCTTCGTCGTGCCGGTCTCGGGGTACAGGACCTTGTCGAGATTGGACAGCTGAAGTCGATGTCCGTCGATCGACACTGTCGTCTTCTCTGAACGAGCCATATGTACATGGTGGATCCAGCTGGGCGCAATGGCTAGCCTGTTGACAGAGAAGGGGGTGTGCTATAGCCATGAGAGCGATCTGGACAGGCGCAATCAGCTTCGGCCTGGTCAACGTGCCGGTGAAGCTATACAGCGCGACAGAAGACCGGGGAGTGGCACTCCACCAAGTGCACGACCGTGATGGTGGGCGCATCCACTACGAGCGAAAGTGTGATGTCTGCGGCCGCATCGTGCCGTACAAAAACATCGAGAAGGCTTATGTCGAAGGTGACGAGACGATCGTGCTCACGAAGGATGAACTGGCCTCGCTGCCGCAGGAGCGCAGCCGCGAGATCACTGTCGTCGAGTTCGTGCCGAGCAGTCAGATCGATCCGATTCTCTATGACAAGAGCTATTTTCTGGAACCGACTGGGAAATCCCCGAAGGCGTATGTGCTTCTCAAGCGCACGCTGGAGAAGACCGAGCGCACGGCGATCGTCCAGTTCGCCCTGCGTCAGCGGACGCGCCTGGCTGCGCTGCGGGTCTATGGAGAAGTCCTGATGGTGCAGACCCTACGGTGGCCCGATGAGGTGCGGCAGCCGTCCTTCCCATCGCTTGACGAGAGTGTGCGCGTCTCTGCGAAGGAACGCGATCTTGCGGCATCCCTCGTGAAGACCTATGCATCGGACTTCTCGCCGGGCGAGTTCCACGACGAATACGAAGAGGAACTCGAAAAGCTCATCGAAGCGAAGAGCGAGCAGGGTGAGTCGCTCGATACCGATGCCACCTTCGGGGAGGTCGCGGATGTCGAAGGTGCCGAGGTCATCGATCTCATGGAAGCGCTGAAGCAGAGTGTGAAGAAGTCGCGCGCGACGAAGCGGGGAGGAAAGAGCGCTTCGCGTTCGAGCGGATCGGCGAAGGCGGGGGCGAAATCGAAGTCGAAGTCAGCGTCGAATACGAAGAAGAGCACCTCGGGCGCGAAGGCCGGCGCATCGAGCTCCCGTGCCAAGAAGGGCGCTAAGCGCAAGAGCGCGTGAATCAGAAGAGCGGCTGAACAGGTTCGATGAGATCGGGGCCGTCGGCATCGCGCGACAGAGGGGCGACTTCTCGAGCGGTCAGTTCTACTTCGCGTGACGAGGCCACGACGGCATCCACAAGCTTCTGATCACCGGAGACGGTGGCATCAAGCCAGATGTCACGCATCGATTCGGGGACGACGACGGGGGTGCGCTCATGGATATCGGCGAGAGGCCCGTCTGCCTGCCGTGTCAGTATGGTGGCGGTGAGTATCCAGTCCTCATCGGGAGAGGCGCGCCACCATGTGTAGAGTCCCGCGAAATCGAGGCGCTCGTCGTCAGGGCTGATGAAGAACGGCGTCTTGGACCTGCCGACGGTCTTCCACTCGTAGTAGCCTCGCGCGGGAATGATCGCCCGCTTGGCGGCGACGCTGTTTGCGAAGGTCGGCTTCGTCGCCGCTGTCTCGCTCCGAGCGTTGAACGTCGGATACTTGAGCTTCATCTCCGTTGCCCAGTGGGGGACGAGCGACCAGCGGGCTCCCTGCAGCCGTCGGACGGGTTCGTCACCTTCTCGTGAGGATTCAAAGACCGTGGCCACACGCTCGGTCGGTTTTATGTTGTAACCGACGCGCCAGTCGGGGGTCCAGTCTTCAGGTTGTTTGCCCGTGATGATGACGAACTCGGTGATGAGCTCGTCGACAGTCTGATCCATGGCAAAACGTCCGCACATGCCCATAGGGTAGCGCGAGTGTCTGACAGACGGAACGTCTTCTGGCTGGATTGACTGCATCGAATAGATGTTCGATCATTGCAGTATGAAATCTGGAGCAGCTCATGCCTGGGATGCCGCTGGGGCGCCCGCGGCGAGCCGTGCTGACATCCTCGCCGAACTGAGCGAGCGTATCAGCAGCATGCAGCGGCGCACGCTGGGCACGGGGGCGGAAGCGCCTGTCGTGCCGGTGCGCTCAGAGCTCTCCTCGCTGTTTCCTGGGCAGGGCTTGCAGCCTGGAGGTGCATACGCTCTTGCATCGCCTCTGCTTGCGATGATGCTGCTCTCAGCCGCATCTCAGAGGGGCGACTGGACTGCAGTGATCGGGCTTCCTGACCTATCTGCTGAGGCTGTCGCAGCAGCGGGAATCGATGTCGAACGGCTGGCGGTGATCCCCCATCCCGGTGATCAGGGGGTTCGCGTTGCGGCGACTCTCGCAGAGGTGATGGCGGTCGTGGTTCTGGCTGGTGAGCATCCCAGCGGGGGTGAGGTTGAGAGGCTTGAGGCGCGTCTGCGGCGTGCCGGAAGCGTTCTCCTTGTGCTGGGAGAGTGGCCGGCGGCTGTGGCACGCCTCTTCGTCGCCGAGCGGGAGTGGTATGGGCTCGAGCAAGGGCATGGAGTACTTTCCTCCTGTCGAGTCACCGCGGTCTCCGAGATGCCGGGGCGTCCACGTCGTCGCGTGCAGTTCACCGTCTCTTCGATGTCAGTGGCTTCTGGTCTTATCGAACATACAGACGAATGAAGGGGAGGGTGAAGACATGATGACAGCGGCCTCACGAATATTCGCGGTGTGGTTCGACGGATGGGCTCCACGAGCGGCCGCTGCCGCTCATGGCATCCCTGCAGACACCCCATTCGCGCTCACCCAGAGGGGGCAGATCTTCATGAGCGGTGACGCCGCTGCCTATTGGGGAGTGCGAGCAGGGCAACGAATCAGAGAAGCGCAGGCCGCTTGTCCCTCTCTTGTACTCCTGCCGTACGACATCGATGCTGATTATCGAGCCTTCGAGCGGACCTTCGCCGTCATCGATGCGGTTGTCCCTGGTGGGCAGGTGCTCAAGCCTGGGCTCTGCGCCCTGCGCGGCCGGGGAGCGACTCGGTACTACGGGGGAGAGCAACAGGCTGCCGAAGCTGTGTTGACAGAGCTGAGGGAGGCAGGGCTCAGTGGAGCCCGCATCGGAATTGCAGAGGGTATCTTCCCCGCTGAGATGGCGGCCCGAAGAGCGGAGTATGAAGGCGTTCTCAACGTCCCGGCGGACAGAACAGCGCGTTTTGTCGCAAGCATCCCTCTGAGAGATGTCCCCGATGAAGCTCTCGCAGCTCAGCGGCCGCTCCTGCAACGACTGGGCGTTCACACGATGGGGGATTATGCCCGGCTCACCGAAGACCAAGTGAGAGACCGTTTCGGCACTGGAGCTGTTCGACTGCATCGTCTGGCGAACGGAGACGATCCGCGCTTGGTGGACCCCACGACTGTGTCGACACGTCATGAGGTTCGCAAGGCCTTCGAGCCTCCTCTGGACCGCGTGGAGCAGATCGCTTTCACCCTGCGGGCGGACATCGACGCGTTGGCTTCGCAGCTCGCGCAAGATGACAAGGTCATGGTCAGCATTCGAATCTCTCTATGCGGCGAAGACGGCGGTGAGAGTGAGCGCTCCTGGTCACATCCTCGGTTCTTTCGTGCTCATGACGTCGTTGATCGCCTGCGATGGCAGGTGCAAGGAGAGCAACCAGGTGGCGCAGCGCTCACCTCGGCCATCGCGAGTGTGTGCATTCGGGCTGAAGCGGTGGATGACCGATCGAACTATGACGAGGGGTTGTGGGGAGATGGAGTCGACGCTCGGATCGACCGCAGTCTCACCCGCGTACAGAGCATGGTCGGGCATGCGGGGGTGTGCACCCTTGAGGCCGTTGGAGGGCGAATGCTGCGAGAGCGACAGCGCTTCGTGCCCTGGGGCGAGCGTCGAACTGACGAGCGCGCCGATGACCGCCCCTGGCCGGGGGCGCAGACGGGGCTGCCGCCGACATTAGTCTTCGAGAAGCCGTTCGGCGTTGCGGTTCTTGATGTCGAAGGGAACGTTGCCGCGGTCTCGGAACGAGGGGCTCTGCGGGCGCCGCTGTCCGCGCTGCGCCTCAACGGGAGGGTTCTGCCGCTGCGCGGATGGGCGGGGCCCTGGGGAGTCGAGAGCCGATGGTGGGACCCGAGAGCGCATCGTCGAGTGCAGCGATTCCAAGCGATCGATGCCGAAGGTACCGCCTGGCTTCTGACCCTTGAGAGCGGGCGTTGGACCGCGGAGGCGCGCTATGACTGAGCAGGGTGGGGACGATGGGGTGGCATAACCCTCCGATCCCATGGGCCGAATTCGCACGTCGGCTGTCAGATGACCCCGCAGAGGCGGCGTCCGCGCTGGACGCCTCTCCCGCAGTCTCTCGCGAGTCTCCTGCCCCGGGCAGCGGCGGCCGTGAACGTGAAACTGGAGCCGTACCGTACGCTGAGCTCCACGCTCACTCTGCCTACAGCTTCCTCGACGGAGCGAGCATGCCTGAGCAACTGGTCGAGGAGGCCGTGGCACTGGGCCACTCGGGGATGGCACTGACCGATCACAACGGTTTCTACGGGGCGGTGCGTTTCGCCGAGGCGGCCTCGCGGCATCCCGACTTCCGCACCGTCTTCGGCGCGGAGCTGACGCTGGAGTTGGACGGTTCCTCTGCGACACAGCCTGATCCGGACGGTACGCACCTTCTCCTCCTGGCACAGGGCGCAGAAGGGTACCGACATCTTGCCCGAGCGATCACCCATGCTCAACTCGCCGAAGGTGCGGAGAAAGGAAGCCCGCGTTTCGCCCTTGAGCAGCTCGCGGAACAGGTCGCCGGCGATGTCCATGTGTTGACAGGCTGCCGGAAAGGCGCGGTGCGACAAGCGCTCGCGCGCGGAGGTGTCTCCGCGGCCGCGGTGGAGATAGATCGGCTGACGAATCTCTTCGGCCACGCTAATGTCACGATCGAGCTGAGCTCTGCGGGCGAAGCCCAGGATGACAGCCGAAATGACGCTCTAGCCGAAATCGCCGCGCAACGGGGGCTTCCTGTCGTCGCCACCGGAAATGTGCACTTCGCCCGCCCAGAGAACTACAGACTCGCGCAGACGCTCTCTGCGGTCAGGGCGCGCCGCAGCCTTGACGATCTGGACGGCTGGCTGCCCGCCTCCGGCAGTGCCTTTCTGCGCAGTGGAGAGGAGATGAGGCTCCGATTCGCCCGGTACCCCGGCGCGATTCAGCGAAGTCTCGACCTGCTCGATGAGCTCTCATTCCCACTGCGTGCGGTCTCGCCGGGGCTGCCACGTCTTCCTGTCCCGCACGGGCATACTCCCATGAGCTGGCTCCGACAGCTTGTCTGGGAAGGAGCAGAGCGGAAGTACGGTGTCGTCAGGCGTTCGCAGCGTGAGCGCATCGAGCAAGAGCTGCGAGTGATCGAAGAGAAGGACTTCCCCGGGTACTTCCTCATCGTGCACGATATCGTCGCGTTCGCCAGGTCGCGAGGCATCCTCTGCCAAGGAAGAGGCTCGGCGGCCAACTCAGCGGTCTGCTATCTCATCGATATCACCGCTGTCGATTCGATTCGATATGGGCTTCCCTTCGAGCGATTCCTCTCGAGCATGAGAGAGGAAGAGCCGGACATCGACGTTGATTTCGACTCGGGTCGACGAGAAGAAGTCATTCAATACGTCTACGAAACGTATGGCCGGTATAACGCCGCGCAGGTCTGCAACGTGATCAGCTACCGGCCGAAAGGAGCCGTTCGCGACATCGCTAAAGCTCTGGGGCACAGCACAGGGCAGCAGGATGCCTGGAGCAAGCAGATCGAGCGCTGGGGAGCCCGAGTGGAAGCGCACGACCACGACATCCCCGACGACGTGCTGCAACTCGCGGACGAAGCGTTGAAACTTCCACGGCACCTCGGCATCCACTCCGGTGGAATGGTGCTCACCGACCGCCCCGTGGGAGAGGTCTGTCCGATCGAGCATGCGCGGATGGAAGGCCGAACCGTTCTGCAGTGGGATAAAGAAGACTGTGCGTGGATGGGGCTGGTCAAATTCGATCTGCTCGGTCTCGGCATGCTCGAAGCTATTCAGCATGTCTTCGATCTTGTGGAGGCCTTCTGCGGCGAGAGCTGGTCCCTTGATTCGATCCCTAAAGAAGAGCCAGCGGTCTACGACGTTCTCTGCAGAGCAGACACCGTCGGTGTCTTCCAAGTCGAGAGCAGAGCTCAAATGGGGATGCTGCCGCGACTGCAGCCGCGCAGCTTCTACGATCTGGTCATCGAGGTGGCGCTCGTGCGTCCCGGGCCGATTCAAGGTGGTGCGGTGCATCCGTTCATCAAACAGCGGGAGGCCCAGCGCGAATGGGAGAGACGTCGCGATGGGGGAGATGACGAGGGTGAATTTCCGATTCACTACTTGCATCCCGCACTGGAGCCCGTGCTCAAACGCACCCTGGGAATCCCGCTGTTCCAAGAGCAGCTCATGCAAATGGCGATGGCAGTTGGAGGATGCAGTGCTGAAGATGCAGATCTGCTGCGACGCGCGATGGGCTCCAAGCGGGGAGTCGAGCACATTGAGACTCTGAAAGAGACTCTCTACGAGGGAATGGCCGCCAACGGACTCTCAGCGACTGAGGCGGACGCAATCTACGCGAAGATCCAGGCGTTCGCCAATTTCGGGTTTGCTGAGAGCCACTCCATCAGCTTCGCCTTGCTCGTCTACGCGAGTGCATGGCTGCGCCTTCACTATCCGGCAGCCTTTCTCGCTGCTCTGCTCCGGGCTCAGCCGATGGGCTTCTATGCTCCTCAGACACTGGTTGCTGACGCGCGTCGTCACGGCGTCGCCACTCTCAGACCGGATCTCCACCTCTCATGGGTGCATCCCACCCTCGAGAGGCAGGGAGGTGCGGCAGAAGGACGTGCTGCCTGCTGCGATTCCTCACAGCCACCCGTCGGCCGCTTCGATCCGTCGAAGCCCGACGATCAGGCTGAGCATCGTCGAGATGCCGCGTTCGCCGTGCGGCTCGGACTCGCTGATATACGCGGTGTCGGTGAGAAGAAGGCACACAGGATCATTCAGGAGCGCGAAGAGAACGGCCCGTACCGGGACATGTTCGATCTGGCGCGTCGGACGAATGCGACGACGGCCGTGCTTGAAGCGCTTGCAGATGCTGGTGCTCTCGAGAATCTCGGAATGACCAGACGAGAGGCATTGTGGCAGGCGGAACACGCTGCGCAGGAGCGACCAGATCAGCTCCAAGGGACGCGACTCATCGTTCAGCAGCCGCTGTTCTCAATGCTCACTGATGATGAGCAGATGGTCTCTGACATGTGGGCTACAGGCATCACACCCGATGGGCATCCCCTGGAGCGCGTCCGGAAGGAACTGAATGCGCGTGGTGTGAAGTCCTCCGCTCAGCTGAGAAAAACGGAATCGGGCCGTCGAGTTGAGGTAGCCGGTGTAGTGACTCATCGGCAACGACCAGCGACAGCCCGCAATGTGACTTTCGTGAACCTCGAAGATGAGACAGGGCTTATCAACGTGGTGTGCAGCGTAGGAGTTTGGCAGCGGTATCGACGAGTTGCACGGGAAAGCCCTGCGCTGATCGTTCGGGGAATGCTGGAGCGTTCCCCTGATGGAGTCGTGAACGTTGTAGCTGATCGGTTCGAACAGTTGGACCTCGGAATCATCACACGCTCACGGGACTTTCAGTAGCCCCTGCCAAGCAAGGAGAGCCTCGGCTAGGGTGACATCATGCGTGAACGACAGGCCCAGATCATCCACGAGCTCGGAGTGTCACCCCGGGTAAATCCCGAGCGCGAGATTGAGAAACGCGTCGAATTTCTCGAGCAGTACCTGGCGGCCTCGCATGCGGCCGGCCTCGTTCTGGGGATCAGCGGAGGGCAGGACTCTACTCTGGCGGGACGCTTATGCCAACTCGCTGTCGAACGGCGACGCGCAGCAGGAAACGACAGCACTTTCATCGCAGTTCGGCTGCCTTATGGAGTTCAGCGCGATGAGGAAGACGCCCTACAGGCCTTGGAATTCATACGTCCCGATAAAGCGGTCACCTTCAACATCAAGGACGGTGTCGACGGACTGGCTGAAGAATTTCGACGAGCAACGACCAGGTCGATTACGGACTTCAATAAAGGAAATGTCAAAGCTCGTGCACGAATGGTCGTGCAGTACGCACTTGCCGGTGTCGACGGCAAGCTTGTCGTCGGCACCGATCATGCAGCAGAAGCCGTCACAGGTTTCTACACAAAGTTCGGAGACGGTGCCGCGGACGTCACTCCACTCTCAGGGTTGAACAAGCGTCAGGGAAGTGAGTTGCTGCGCGCTCTGGGCTCACCTGCACGCCTTTATGAAAAGGAGCCGACCGCTGATCTTCTTGATGAGCTGCCGGGCCAGGCGGACGAAGCGAATCTTGGTCTGACGTACCAGAACATCGATGACTATCTTGAGGGCAAACAGATACCTGGCGACGCAGCAGACCTGCTCGAAGCGACGTATCAGAGAACACGCCACAAGAGGCACCTGCCGGTATCTCCGGCCGACCAGTGGTGGCGCTGATCGGCCAGAGTTCTAAGCCGACTTCTCGTCAGTCTCCGATGCGGAAGGCGATTTCTTCTTCGAAGCGTCAAGTGCCGCGACGTCGTCCATGAGCTTCTGCGTCGTCGGATCGGTGTCAGACGATGGCAGACGCGAACCTGCCTCATTTGGTCGCGCGTGAGCCTCGTGATGCTGTTGCGCGACCCACGCATCCTGATCAGACTGTGCCGGGTCCTGCTGCTCGGCGAGCTCCCATCTCTCCAGGTCGCCCTGGAAGATCTTCTTCGCACGAGCAGGACGCTCCTGCCACTCCAGCAGGCGGTCGCGGAACTCAGCGATGACCGGATCGAGCTGGTAGCCGAAGGTGGCGGAAGCACGCTTCATCTCCGAAAGCTGATGCGCTGCCCAATCGGCTGCCGCGGCTGATCCTCTCACAGGGAGCAGCCGCACGATGGTGTCGGCCTGACCCACCGCACGGTCAGCGAGCACCTGTTCCTGCGGAGTCAGAGAATTCCACACCGTTGCTTCTGTCGCGGCGTCGATGAGAGCCGCTATTGCAGCGGCGCGCTGCTCGCGGTCCCGTTGAGCGACGAGCCGTTTGATGCCGGCTTTGGCGATCGATGAGGCGATAAGCGAGGAGATGAGCATCGATACCGCGATCACGAGCGCGATGAAGAGCGTTGATCGGGCATCTGCAGATGTCAGCCACGAAATGAAGTTGTTCCACCAGTCCATGGAGGCACGATAACTCGGAAAAACCGACGCCCGCGGTTGCCATGCCGCGCTGATCCCAAAGGTCATCAAGCCTGCAGACACTGAACCGCGTCGTCGAACTGCCAGAAGCGGCCGACAGGCATGAAACGGGCGGCGGCGAGCCGATAACGCTTCGCATCAAAGCGTTCACCGTCCGGCGTAATCGTGCGCTCCACATGCCCAAAGACGAATCCGTCGGGCGCCGTCACTCGCCAGAGAAAATCATTGATTCGGACTGTGCGAATCTGTGATGTTTGAGTCGCGATCGTCTGCATGGCATTACCTCCTCGCTGTTACGGCCGGCCCCGTTTTCCTGCTTTCTGTTCGTGACACTATGCGGGGCCGCTGACATTCGCGCTGGGAATCCACGAGCCCCCACATACGTTGGACATGATGCGAGCGTTCGGCTCGCGCAGATCAAGAAGGAGAGTCATGGAACGCTACGTACTTGCCGGAGGCTGCTTCTGGTGTCTTGACGCTGTCTATCGCAGCCTCACGGGAGTGAAGGATGTTACGTCGGTCTACACCGGCGGGTCGACATCTCATCCCACGTATGAGTCGGTCTGCGCGGGAGGAACAGGACATGCTGAAGCCGTCGTCGTCGAGTTTGACCCCGAGGTGATTCCACGGCAAGTCATCCTCGACGCCTTCTTCACATTGCACGATCCGACGCAGCTGAACCGACAGGGCAATGACGTCGGCGAGCAGTATCGTTCTGCGATGTTCTATGCGGATGAGGATCAGAGAGCAGCGTTCGAGGAGGCCCGCGACCGCGCCGCAGAGTGGTGGACAGGGGATATTGTCACCTCGATCGAGCCGGTCGGAGACATTCATGTCGCCGAGGACTACCATCAGGACTTCTTCGCGAAGAACCCAGGTCAGGGGTACTGCAATGCGGTGGCGCTGCCAAAGGTCGTGAAGGTCAGAAACAGTTTCAGCGCATACGCACGCTGATCTCTCCTCCACAGGGTGCCGACAGAGCACGTTCTCCACAGTTCTGTCTGTTGCGGCTGCGGCCTTCGTGAAGGCACGCGAGACTCGTGGAACGGCTCCGGAGACGGCTGATCCGGCACGAGCGTCGTCTCCGGAGCCTGCCTTCCTCAGACGAGGTGGCACGCATGAGAGAGGAGAACATCATGGCAGATACGATCACGGTGACCGGTGTGGTCGCCACTCCACCGACCAAAGGCACCGCGGCTGGAACTCCGGTCTGCAATTTTCGACTCGCGTCCGGATTGCGTCGGTTCGATCGTGAGCAAGGCCGATGGATCGAGTACGGGACCAACTGGTACTCGGTCGCTGCGTATCGGTATCTCGCGTCCAACGTGTCCGAGAGCATCAGCAAGGGAGACCGCATCATCGTTCGCGGCCGGCTGCGCATCAAGGAATGGGAGAACTCAGGCGGGAAGGGCATGGCTCTCGATCTTGACGCGGAGTCGATCGGGCATGACCTGACGTGGGGAACGAGCAGCTTCACGAGACACAGTCGCCGCGAAGCTGAGACACAGACAGAAGAACCTGAGGACATCGAGGAGGCGAATGACGAATTCGTCGTGAGCGAAGCCGCTCCTCCTTTCGACTGGCATGCTGCGCAGCCGGGCGTTGAAGAATCAGTCGTCTGATGCGTGAGCTCTTGCGGACTCTCTAGAATCGGTTCCGGCGGACGAACACCGCCGGAGCCGGGAGAGTGCCGTGAACCGACGTCGTCAGCAGAAGACTCTGCTGCTCAGCTTCTGTGCGTGCGTCCTGCTGACTGCGTGCAGCGACCCTTCTCCAGCCCCGAATGCATCGTCCTCAGAGCGGCCGAGCTCCACTCACTCACCGACATCAGAGCCCGAACTCATTCCTGAGGGAAGCGCGGAGGAGAACCTCCCATATTTCGACGCTGTGAATCGTCGGGTCGTCGAAGAAGACCCGGACGCGACTGGAATGACCTTC